>JANQHV010000285.1 GCA_028282505.1 SAR324 cluster bacterium
CAAAATGAGAGAGGTTTTTCAGAAATTTGAGGCGAATAGTGAGCTATTTAACGAGAATTTCTGATGGTCCGGCATTCCGGAAATCCGCTCCATTTTTGGTGGTTTTGCAGTAGGAACATAATTTTTAAACACCCTCTTAGGAGTAATGAAACGACATAATATCTCAACTTGAGGTGTGTTTGTCTAATCTTTTCTACGCAATCGCACCCGTTGTCGGGTCAACTCTTTTGTGGAATCTTCCCGCTTGTGTTTTTTCCGGATTTTCAGTTCCACACGAATGTTCGAATGCATACTCCAGGAAGAAGTTTGTTGACTGGAAGCCATTGCACGAACTCGCCAATGGTAGGAGCCGGTTCCCAGAGGCTTGGTCATCTCCAAAGCATGGGTCTTTGTGCTTTCCTGATGAACAATGTGATGAAAGTGCTGATCCTGGGAGAGTTGGAAGAGGTAATGCCCCGCTTCTGGTATGGGCTCCCACTCAAAAGACAAGGTCACTTTTTTGGTGGTGGAAACAATGTGATGGTGAGGATAAAGTGGGGATACAAGACGAGGGGTTTGCATATTCAAAAATTTATCAAAAAATGAAAGTTAGTTCAAATCGATTTGTCTTCATGATATGCTAAAATAATTTCGGAAGTAAATTCTTTTTTTTAATTTGGGCCACAGATCTCAATCTTTTTATCTCGATTTGATCTGCGTCCAAAAACTGTTAGCAACCACTGATAAAGAGCTGAAAATGAAACGACGAGAACTGATTAAATCGACCTGGCTTCTATTATTAGGAGGAATTTTTCTAAAAGCCGAAAAATTGAACGCAGAAGCACAATATGCCAAAACGCCTTCTGATGCGGAAGGACCTTATTATCCCGTTCATCGTCAAGAAGACGAAGACAATAACTTGATTCAGGTGGCAGGACAAGCCAGTCCAGCAAAAGGAAATGTCTTGAATTTACAGGGGGTGGTTCTCAATACCCAGGGACAGCCACAAAATGGGGTGACTGTCGAAATCTGGCAAACGGATTCACAAGGCCGGTACAAACACCCAGATGATTATTCTCCAGGGCAACGTGACTCCAACTTTCAATACTGGGGAAAAACGGTGACTCCAGCAGACGGAGTCTATTCTTTCAAAACCCTGTTGCCTGCTGCCTATTCCTTCCGTCCCCCTCACATTCACTATAAAGTCTGGGTGGAGGGAAAAGTGCGTTTGACCAGTCAAATCTATTTCAAAAACCATCCTGAAGATAAATCCCGCTTTGGATCGAGATACAAATTGCAAGTCACCGAATTGAAACAAGCCCCAAACGGAGAGTTTAATACATTTTTTCAGATTGTTATTTGATATATCTCATCTCAAGTGTTACATTCCTCTCAATATTGTTGTAATAAATCGTCTCTGTCATTCCCCTCTCCTTGCCAAGGCATCGGTGTCAGGTTAAGAAAAATTGATGCTTGTCCTCCCCCTTTAGCAAAGGGAGCCGGGGCGATCCGCGTGCGGGGATTTGGTTGAAAATCCGTTCCTGTAAATCCCCCTAGCCCCCTTTGTCAAAGGGGGAACAGGCTTAACCTGACATCTATGCCTTGCCAAGGGGAGGTCAGGGAGGCTCAGCAAGAATCTCCCTTCTGTTATTCTCCTCCCCTGGCCAAGGGGAGGTCGGTAGGGGTTCAGCGATACTCCCCCCTGATGCTCTTAATTTGGCGACTGCGTATAACTCCAAATTCAAAAGGTTCCCATGCCCAATCGTCCCACTGCGCCTCCCCACAATGAAGACTATGATCGAGAATTGTTGAAGCGACTCAAAAAGGAGGCGAAGCAAGGTAGACGAGAAGAAGTCAACAAAACCTATCTCCATACCGACGATTCCAAAACCGCACTATTGGCCCGCTTGAAAAAACAACGCCTTGTTCTGCAAAGTAAAGACAATGTGGTATTCGAGGGGGATTTGCTGGACATTGGGGATGGTTTTTTCATTTTGAAAGACGTCACCATCACAGGACGCCACCACGTTGCCCGTCCTCCCTGGGCGTTGGTTGATCGTAAAAACATTTCCCACATTCATCCCGTCTGTCCTGTCGAACCATTCGTTGAAGAAGAGGATGGGAGTTATTGAAAATCAGGGGGCATGGGTACGATCATTTAATCTAACGATTTACTGCTTTACATTTCCTTCCTCATTCGATAAATAACCACTGAAATCATCTTTTGAGCTACTACCAGTAAAGATACGGTTTAAATGAAGTCCATTCAGTGGAATTTTCAACCTTGTCATAGGCAATGAAAGATAGTCTATAACAACAATACTTCTAACAGTTTTTAGTGTCATCCTGAACGGATGTGAAGGATCTCCTTTAATATCAACGATTTAACGAGATCCTTCGGCAAGCTCAGGATG
>JANQHV010000335.1 GCA_028282505.1 SAR324 cluster bacterium
AAACTAAATACACATGTGTCTGGCGTTTTAAATTCCTATTGGAGGCAGTGGTAGCACTCCCATTGGTATTGCCACCTACTGTATTAGGATTTTACCTACTGATAGCTCTGGGACCTCATGGACCTCTAGGTGGGCTGTTGGAATCGTTGGGTGGTCGTCCACTGGCCTTCACTTTTACCGGTCTGGTCTTCGGTTCGGTCATCTATTCATTGCCCTTTGTTGTCCAGCCATTGCAAGATGCATTCACTGCGATTGGTCGTCGTCCATTGGAGGTCGCAGCAACTTTGCGTGCCTCTCCACTGGATCGATTCTTCACAGTTGCCGTTCCAATGGCACGTCCAGGTTTTTTGACAGCAACTGTTCTTGGTTTTGCTCACACCGTTGGAGAATTTGGAGTGGTCCTGATGATCGGGGGAAACATTCCTGGGGAAACTCAAGTCGTTTCTATTGCCATCTATGACCATGTTGAAAGCTTGGAATATGGTCAGGCACATTGGCTGTCAGGAGGACTATTACTGGCTTCTTTTCTCATGTTGGTCGCTGTTTATGGCATCAACCGGCGTTTTACGGCAGTGAAACCATGACAATTGAAGCTAAATTCTTTATCAACCGGGGAAACTTTGTCCTCAATGTTGACTTGAGCCTTCCTTTTCAAGGCGTTATCTCGCTTTTTGGTCCTTCAGGTTGCGGAAAAACCACATTACTGCGTGCCATTGCAGGGTTGGAACGGCATCACAATGGATTTCTGAAAGTGGGTGATATGATCTGGCAAGATGACAAGCATTTCCTGCCACCACACCAGCGTCCTTTGGGCTATGTTTTCCAAGAAGCCAGTCTGTTTACGCATCTCACGGTAAGGGGCAACCTGGAATATGGCCACAAACGGGTACCCGTTGCTGAGCGTAAAATCTCCTTAGACAATGCGATTGAATTACTGGGCATTGGACACCTGCTTGAGCGCAAATCAGATACTTTATCAGGAGGAGAAAAACAAAGGGTAGCCATTGCTCGGGCATTGGCTGTCAGCCCTGGAATTTTGTTGATGGATGAACCACTGGCCTCCCTCGACTTAGCCAGTAAACAAGAAATTTTGCCCTATCTGGAATCGCTGCATGATGAACTGGAAATTCCGGTGATTTATGTCAGTCATACTCCTGAAGAAATAGGACGTTTGTCGGATCATTTGATTTTACTGGAAGCAGGTCGTGTTGTTGCAATGGGGCCAATCAATGAAATGTTGACTCGGCTCGACCTTCCCCTTGCTCATGGCCATGAAGCGGCAGCAGTTCTCGAAGCGGTTGTTGTTGAATGTGATAGCGACTACCATCTGACTCATCTCCAGTTTGGTGAAGACACCGGGGTTTCTCAACGTTTGACTGTGACACAGAAGACGTTAAAGGTGGGGACCCGTGTTCGGCTAAGATTAGCTGCTCGTGATGTTAGTTTAACCCTGACCCATCAATCTGGCACCAGCATCTTGAATATATTTCCTGCAACTGTGGATGAGATGATTGAGGAAGGAGCTGCTCAGGTGACTGTGCGATTACTGGCAGGGGGTGTTCCGATACTTTCGCGAATTACCCGAAAATCGGCTGTTGAACTGGATTTGAAACCAGGAAAATTGGTGTATGCTCAAGTCAAAAGTGTTGTCATGCTTCACTAAATCAATGGTTGTATGAGTGGGAATCCATCCAATTAACAAATGCCTGCAATCGATCATTGATTTGCAGACTCTCCCGTGCTCTGGTGACTGCGACATATACCAGATTGAATTCCTCTAAATTGATTTTATCTATAGAAATCAGCCTTTCATCTTCCAGTAATTTGGTAAAGTCATTGGACAATTTCACTTGGTCAAACTCCAGCCCCTTGGACTTGTGTGCAGTCGATAAACAGATCTCAGCTTGTTTGACATCCACTGCTTTGTTGGTAATTTCATCAACAAGGATTGGGATTGATTTTTCAAATTTATCAACAATTCTGCAGCGACTCATCAATTCAAAATCCTCAACTTCCTCAGCAAATTGTTTGAGTTGAGAATAGCTCTGGAAATTGCGAAGATAACTATCTTGGATTTTGTCATATTGATTGTCAAACAGATAGTAGGTATCCACGAGAAGACTCAACTGGTAGCTATGAATTCCGCCGACGAAACCGAGCTTGTACTTTTTAATCAACTCCGCTGCTTCAGCAAACAAAGCCCCATTGGTTCTGGCAAGAATGGTGTATTGCCCGTTCACCTGGCCTAATTTTCCATCACCATTCATGCCAAAGAGCTTTTCTTTTTCTCCCTTGAAAGTGTGCAAAATTTTATTTGCCAGCGAAGCCACATTTTCTCCAAATCGAAACGAGTGTGTCAAGTAAAGGGTGGTGTTCGCATTCACGTTTTGCATCGTATCTTGTGCCCCTCTCCATCCGTAAATTGCTTGATGGGGATCACCAACCAGGATGGTTATTCGATCCTGGGAGAGCACGATATCTGCAATAACAGGAGAAATATCCTGGGCTTCATCCAGTAAAATACAATCAAAATTCAAACGAGGTTCAGACAATTGATACATTTTTAGATACCCATCATGAATCATGGGAACCGATTTATCCAATTCGTTCGTCATTTTAGCCCATAGTGTACGGGCCAGGGCTACAAAATCCGGCATTTTATCGGGGCTGTGGAGCATCCTGGCCAGTGGCGAAATATGAGCACCATAGAGTATGGGATCCGCTGAAACAAGAAACCTCTGCAATGTTTCCAGAGTAAATTTTGCGGTGTCGTACCTTTTCAGTTCCAATGCCGTCATGACGGTATTGATTTTTAAATTAAATGTGAGCTTGTGCTTAAATCTTTTCCCAAAACCATGCCAGGCCAGGGAATGAGCTGTTTTACAGATCACATGCGACGGAAATTTAGTGGCTGCTTCCAGTTGTACGGATTTATTGAACGCCATATAAAGAAACCGGACATTCGGCCGTGCTTGGGCAAAATGGACCAACGTGCTCGTTTTACCAGTACCTGCAAACGCATGAACTTTTAAAACTTCATGGGGTTGTACTGGGTAGGAAATGATTGTTTGTTGTGCGGAAGTCAGTCTCATTTTATGGATATGGGAGAACTAGTTTTTACTCGATTGGCTGAATACACTTTTTTACAAATGGAGAAAGAAAGGCTCGAATCATGGCATTGTAATTGAGACAGAATTGAATAAAGTCTCCAGGTTTGAAAACCGTTGTGCACTCTGTGACATCCACTATGGTGTAATCGGTATTGCACGTAATAATTTCAATACCTGGAAGACAAGGAAATAAACCCTTTGGGGTGATATCGACCACTCCAAAGTTGAGAATTGCACGCTTGCGCCAGCCTTTTCCTTTAACAGTAACGGTTTTTCCTAACGCATTTTGACCTTGTTGTCCAGTTAGTGTAGCAGGTTTTTCTTTGATTTCCAGTACTTCTCCCTGGAAACGAAGTACTTTATCAGAAAGAAGAGGATGTGGTTGATTGATAGAAGGAATGTTGCCTAAAAGAATGGCTTCCCCCAGACGAAGTTGATTGATCTTGTGAGGGAGTGGATGATGTTCCATCCAATCGAGCAGAACTGACCCACCAATTGATACAGTTTTGACTTCAATTCCAAATTCGTTTTCTATTTGCAAGGCCAGATCCTGCATGATTTTCAGGTTATTTTGATCAGGGAGTGTTCCAAAACCACACCCTAAATTGGCACCTAATCCCTGGAATTTACAGTAAGTATTTTGTATTGAAAGAATTTTTTCCATAGTCTGCCCCACATTCTGGGGAAGAATACCCTCCCGGCGATCTCCATTATCCACCATTAAGATGATACCATGATGACATTTTAAGGCTGCCGATGCTTCGATCAATGCTTGAATGGTATCTAACTCAGAGTTCGCACTGGCATGAAAATACTGAACGGTTTTTGCCGCTTCTGCTGGGGCTGGAAGATTGATCAAAGTGGGGCGATTATCCAGAGTTGACTGAAACTGAATACCATCTGAAACCTTGGAAAGTCCAAAAGTTTCTATTCCAAATTGTTGGCAGGCTTGCACTAATGGTGGAAACGCATAACACCCCTTGATGATGCTCAGCAGTTCCAATTTTCTTTCAAGGCATAACTGTTTTAAAATCTTAATATTATGCTTTAATGCTGGTAAGTTGATGATTAATTCTGGCAATTCGTTTCTATCATTTAAGGATGTATCAATTAAATTTGAGGACTAAATCAAACCATCAGCCCGTATTTCGAAAAATGCCTGTTTGAAAGCTTCAATGATCATCTCCACATCTCCAGGAGAATGAGCGGTTGATAAAAAAGCCAGGTGAATTCCAGGAATCAATACTCCATAATTCATTAAATGCAAATCAAATTCACGTTCTGCTGTGCTATATTGTTTGTCAATATCACGAGAACTGTGAATGGTGTTTGCTTGAAAATATAGCCGAAAAATGGAGCCTGCATTCAAAATTTGGGCGGGTATTTTTTGTTCTTTACAAAAATGATTGATCTCCCTGGAAAACCTGTCTGTCTGTTGTTGGAGATAATGATATATTTCTTGATGATCGTGCATGTATTCAAGAGCAGCAATACCAGCAGCCATCGTCATGGGGTTTCCTGAGAAAGTGCCGGCTGAAAAAACATGACGCTTTTGAAAAAGAGACATGATGGGAGCACGTCCTGATACCGCACCAACCGGCATGCCCCCACCAATGATTTTTCCGAAAGTGACAAGATCAGGTGTTATTCCAAAGTAGTTTTGTGCTCCTCCATAAGCCAAACGAAATCCTGTGACGACTTCATCAAACATGAATAAAACTCCATATTTTTTGCACACTTCGGCAAGTTCTTGTAAAAAGTCACCAACATCCGTTTGTGGATTTGAATTTTGTACAGGTTCAATGATGATCAGTGCCAGTTCATGATGGTGTTGCTCAATCAGATCAAACGCAGTGGAATCCCGATAAGGGAGCATGAGCGTATGTTCTGCAATGGCTGCTGGGATTCCCCGGCCCTCTGCTTCCTTTGTCGGGTGGTTTCTGGGTGATGAAGGGCAGGCATTCCAGAGGACACTATCGAGGGCTCCATGATAGCAACCGTCAAAAATGGCGATCTTGTTTTTAGCACTAAATGCACGTGCGATGCGTATCGCATACATACAGGCTTCTGTACCAGAATTGCAAAAAAGTGTTAGTTCTGAGCATGGGCTTGCTTTTTGAATCAGGGTACCCAGTTGTGCTTGCAATGGATTATGCAATCCCGGATGCCAGCCTTTTTTGATCTGTTGGAAGAGTGCCTTTTCAATGACAGGAGGCCGATGTCCCAGGATGTGGGGGCCAAACCCCATTGTCAGATCAATATAGGTATTTCCATCGACATCGGTCATCCGGGCTCCACTGACGGAGTCAATGTAGACGGGATAGGGCATTTCCAGAGTGGAGACGACCTCTAATGCCAGCATTTCAGTACCCTTTTGATTGATCTCTGCAGAACGCGGAGTACGTTCTGTTATGGCTTTGCGGACAGCTTGACCACGCTTCCCAAATAATGTTGTTCCTTTTGTCATTTTTTTCTTGTGTGTTTTACTATTTTTGAGTTCTAACTTTAATTCACATCCATTTTCTAAATATAGATATACAGATAAGTTTTGTCCAAAGGCATCCTTTTTGCTGATGGCCACGAAATCCACAAAAAACACTAAAAAAGGTCTTTTTTGGTGGGTTTTCGTTGGGGGCCGACCTTTCGGTTTAGTAGCCAGCAGTCAGTCTGTTGATAACCCACAAAAAATGTGCCATAGGAAAAAATTTTTCTGAAACTATAATAAAAACGTTATATGCAATACCGCAAGTTAGGTCAAACCGACATACAAGTCAGTAACCTGTGTTTAGGAACCATGACCTTTGGTGCACAAAACACAGAACAGGAATGCCATGAGCAGTTGGATTACGCGAGGGATGCTGGTATCAATTTTATTGATACTGCGGAAATGTATCCCGCTCCTTTGGAACCAGAAACTTGTGGCAATGCTGAACGTATTATCGGAACATGGTTTAAGCAAAGAAAATGCCGGGAAAAAATAATTCTAGCCAGTAAAGTAGTCGGCCCTAATGATCAAACCGCTCATATTCGCCAGGGACAAACTCGTCTGGATCGCAAAAATATTACTATTGCTCTAGAAGAGAGTTTAAAGCGTCTACAAACCGATTATCTGGACCTGTATCAACTCCATTGGCCTGATCGTGACACTAATTTTTTTGGTAAACTAGGGTATGAGCATAATCCTGACGATGTTTCAGTTCCTCTGGAAGAAACCTTGTTGGTCCTGGCGGATTTTGTCAAATCTGGAAAGATTCGATATGTAGGATTGTGCAACGAAACACCCTGGGGGGTGATGTATGCTCTTCGTCTGTCTGAATCCCTTGGATTGCCTCGTGTCGTGAGCATCCAAAATCCTTATAACTTGCTAAATCGGACCTTTGAAATCGGGTTAGCTGAGATTGCACATCGTGAACATGTAGGACTGTTGGCCTATTCTCCATTGGCATTTGGATTATTGTCTGGCAAATATTTAGCAGGAGCCAAACCTCCTGGAGCAAAAATCACTCTTTTCCCCACCCGTTTTACACGTTATAACACTCCTAACCGGGATGTTGCCTTGGAAGCCTATGTTCAATTGGCACAAAAATATCAACTGAAACCTGCCCAAATGGCTTTATCCTTCGTGAACACACGTTCTTTCTTAGCCAGTACCATTATCGGGGCCACTACCATTTCTCAATTAAGGAACAACATCGGAAGTTTGAATCTAACACTTTCTTCAGACATCCTTGCTGAAATTGATGCAATTCACCAACGATATCCCAATCCATGTCCATGAAATGGTATTTTACTTGATAGTCGTGATTAATTGTTTTTCTTTCTGTTGACGGTCTAAGGCAAGTTGAATCAACTGATCCAACAATTCCCGGCGAGATACCCCGGATGCTTCCCATATCAATGGATAGGTGCTACTTTTGCTGAAACCAGGAACTGTGTTAATTTCATTGATAACAAATGAGCCATCTGACTTTAAAAAGAAATCGACACGGGCCATCCCTTCACATTCCAACAGGCGAAATGCTGAAATAGCAGTTTGACGGATTTGTTGAGCAATTGTATCCTCCAAATCTGTTAATATTTTTGGTTTCCATCCTATTCCCATGTTATTTTTTACCTTGAATGTAAAAAAATCTTTCGAATCAATAATTTCACATTCACACAAAGCTTGAGCTACTTCAGGATGTTCGTTGCCAAGAACCGCGGCTTCGATTTCTCTACCTGTGACCGTCTGTTCCACCAGTATTTTCGAGTCATAGCTATAAGCCTCTTGCAATGCCTTATAATATTTCTGCTCATTGGAAACTTTAGACACTCCCAAGGAAGAACCTTGCCTAGCCGGTTTTATAAAAAAAGGAACGCCAAACTGTGAGGACAGTTCTTCAAATGCAACGGTCTGGTAAGAGCGAATCGTGGTATAAGGTGCTACAGGAAACCCTGCTTCCTGCAATAATCGTTTCATCACATCTTTATCGCGTCCAATGATAGTACCAAACAGGTTGGCGCCTACATAAGGAACATCCAATGTGTGAATGAATCCTTGGAGAAGATCCATCGTACTCAGAAAAAATACATCAACTTTTGCCAAACATTTTTGTGTATTCCAATCAAGGAGTTTTCCCTGAGTGGCAGGATAGACGATGGGCTTTGATAAATTTAATGCGATCTCGTTTGAATGCTCTGCAGGAAGGAAATAGTCGTCATCCCAGCTTAAATGCCAATCACCTGATTTTGCTATTCCAATCACCACTATCTCATACTTATTGGGGTCCAACGATTGTTTGATCTCCTTTGCTGAATGAAGATAAACTTCGTGTTCCAGGCTTTGTCCTCCACACAGTAAACCAATGGTCAGTTTTTTTGACATAGTCGTAATTGTTTTCAGGTTAAAATTATTATTTCAGATTGCTTTGAAAATGTTTAATCGTGTTCTGTTTAACGATCCCGTTGTAAAGCTAACTCAATCAACTCTTCTATAAGCTCATGGTAGGATACTCCAGAGGCTTGCCATAGTCGAGGCACTGTATTTTCTTTGCCCAGGCAGGGAAATGTATTGATTTCGTTAATGAAGAATGAGTCATCGTTTTTCAAAAAAAAGTCTATGCGCGCAAGACCGTCACATTCCAAAAGGGTATAAGCAGAAACAGCCGCTTCACGGATTTTTTGAGCAATATTTTCCTGAATATCAGCAGGTATCTTCAGTTTTCCTTCTGTTTTGCTATTATATTTAACTTCATAAGAAAAAAAACTTTTCAAATTGGTAATCTCACACAACACAGGTGCAGCTTTTGGATTTTTATTGCCAATAACTGCACATTCAATTTCTTTTCCCTCCACAGCCTGTTCTATCAAAACTTTACGGTCGTAAGTAAAAACCATCTCCAGAGTTTGGTCAAAATCAGATGGATGCTCTACTTTATGAACACCAATGGATGATCCTAAGCATGCCGGTTTAATAAAAATTGGCAATCCTAATTGCTTAATTGCATCTTCAGAAGAAATCCTCTGACCAAAACGCAGGGTGATGGAAGGGGTAACGGGTAATCCAGTCTTTCGCAGCAATCGCTTGGTTACATCTTTATCCATTCCAATATAAGTCCCATATAAGTTTTGACCAACATAAGGAATCTCCAGAGAGCACAGAAATTCTTTTAGAACCACCAAGGGAAAATACACATCTATTGTTGCCAGGCATTGACCCGTGTTTTGTGCAATCAAGTGCCCCTGAGCTTTAGGGTAGACGATTGGTTTTGACAAATTTAAAGAAACTGTATGGAGGTCATTGTCATCAAGAAGGTAGTCATTCTCACGACTAAAATGCCAATTTCCTGATTTATCAATTCCGAGAACAACGACGTCATATGTTTCTCGATTGAAAGCCGTTATAATTTCTTTGGATAGTATGAGGGACAGTTCATGTTCTAGGTCGATTCCCCCACAGACCAGTCCAATGGTTAATTTTTTCTTAGCATTCACGGCACAATCCATTATTTAATGATTTCTAAATGCGTTATTCAAAATACTTTTGTAGTGTCATAACAAAGTCAGAGATTTTTGTATATGGGAAAGAATCACTCTTTTTTTAGGGATTTTTTTTAAAGAATAATTTCAGCTATTTAAAGAATATAAAAATATTCCTTTGCTAATATGAATCCAAAGTTGAAATATTGTGTCATTTTGGGCTCGACCCAGAATCTAGAAGCTTACACACGTTTTTTGGATACCGGACAAGCAGTCGGCGTTCCGATCTAGCATGACAAATTTCTTCTTACAAGATATTGATTTTATAATAAAAATTTTAACTTCGGATTCGCATTTTTACTAATATACTTATTTGATTGTAGTAGAATCAGAGGGGAAACTGGATTCAATAAGTCTAAATGATTTGTTTGAATAACATGGATGACCTGGCTTTGTAAATCCAGAATTTGTGGTAAATGATGTTATTCCAAGTATTTAATTTCGAAGTAAGGAGTATTCATTTTTATATGACAAATTAAAAATATTTTGACAAGTGCAATCAGATGCATCAATAGTATTTATTGATTCGTTCTTGTGTAAAATTTAATCAAATTGGGTTTCTAAAGCAAATTCAAAAAATTTAGGGGGAAAAATGAAGAAATTTCTGTGTTTGATCGCCTTGTCCTTTTTAATTACCACCATCTTAGTCCCCTTTTCTTCTCTGGCCGATCAGAGTGTGTTGCCAACAGATAACCAGGGCAAGAAGTGGAGAATTGGCTATGTGGAAGGTGGCCCATATTCTGAATACTCCGACACTTTTAAAGCAACGCTCAGGGGATTAATGGAGCTTGGCTGGATTGAGCCGACTGTACTACCTGATGAACATGAAAGTGAGACAAAATCTCTATGGCAATGGATGGCCAAAAATCTGAAAAGTCAGTATATCCTGTTTGTACCAGATGCTCACTGGACAACGGATTGGGAACCTGTCGATCGTAAAACCAATCGGATCAAAATACTCAAACGCTTGAATCAAAAGCAGGATATTGACTTAATGATGGCAATGGGAACCTGGGCCGGGCAGGATTTAGCCAATAGTGAACATTCTGTGCCAACGATTGTGATGGCAGCTTCCGATGCAGTAAAAGCTAAAATTGTCCCCAGTGCTGAAGATTCTGGTTATGGTCACCTTCATGCCAGAGTTGATCCGACCCGGTACTTAAGGCAAATCAGGCTTTTTCACCAATACATTGGATTTAAAAAATTAGGAATTGCCTATCAAAATGATTTAGAAGGGAGAACCTATGCCGGGTTGGCTAACGTAGAAACAGCTGCAAAAGAGGCTGGATTTGAAATTGTGCCTTGTTTTATCCCTTTTATTGAACAACGTCCTTTGGGCGAAAACTATGTAGACGGCGTGAATTGTATGAAGGAACTGTCCGTAAAAGTGGACGCGATTTATATTATCCAGCACACCTCACAAGACCTGAAGAATATGCCAAATCTGATTTTACCGTTGCTCGAACACAGCATTCCCACTTTTGCGCAAGCGCATTCGGGTTATGTCAAACATGGAGCATTGATGAGTATTTCTCATGCTGGTTTTAAATACGTTGGAAGGTTTCATGCTGAGACCATTGCGAGAGTATTCAATGGGAAAAAACCAGGAGAAATTCCCCAAATTTTTGAAGCACCAACCCGCATTGCTATTAATATGGAAACCGCTAAAAAAATTGGCTTTGAACCACCAGATGACATGCTGGAAATGGCAGATGAAGTGTATACTGAAATTTTGCAATAAATAATCACTTTGGTTTTTGTTTCAAACCAGAACGATCTCAATATGAAAAGATATTCACTGTTTTTTTTCATAATTATTATTAGTGTCCTACCTCTACATGGCGAAGCTACAGAAAGTACATCTCCCCAAAAAAACAATGGAAAGAAATGGAGAATAGGTTATTTGGAAGGTGGGCCTTATGTCAATTATCCACTTGCTTTAATAGCAGCTATTGAAGGATTGATGGAATTGGAGTGGATTGAGAAGGTTGAAATTCCTTATGCAGGAGATAGTAAGACGGGCCCGGTTTGGCAATGGATGGCTAAAAATCTGAAAAGTGAATATGTCCAATTTGTACCAGATGCTCATTGGACAACGGATTGGGACCCTGTTGAACGTAAAATCCATCAAACGGCAATACTCAAACGCTTGAATCAAAAGCAAGATATTGATTTGATGATTGCAATGGGAACGTGGGCTGGGCAGGATTTAGCTAATGACAAACATTCAGTGCCAACTATAATCATGTCTGTATCAGATGCGGTAAAATCAGGAATAGTACCCAGTGTGGATGATTCTGGTTACGATCATGTTCATGCCCGTGTTAATCCAACACGGTATTTAAAACAACTCCGTTTTTTTCACGAAACTATTGGATTTAAAAAATTAGGCATCGCCTATCAAAATGACTTGGAAGGGAGAACTTATGCTGCACTGGCCGACGCAGAAACAGTAGCAAAAGAGGCTGGATTTGAAATTGTGCCTTGTTTTATACCAGCTCTTGCAGGCAGAGAACTAGGAAAAAACTATGCTGATGGTGTGAGTTGTATGGAAAAATTGGCATCAAAAGTTGATGCGATTTATCTAACCAATCACACCTCACAGGAGTTGAAAAATATGCCGAATCTGCTGGTACCTTTGCTGAAATACCGCATCCCCACTTTTGCTCAGGGTGGTTCTGCTTATGTACAGTATGGTGTATTGATGAGCAGTTCTTTTAAATGGCATAAATATGATGGAGAATTTCAAGCAGAAACCATCGCAAAAGTATTCAATGGCACGAAACCAGGAAAAATTCCTCAATTTTTTGATACACCCACCCGTATTGCCATTAATTTAGCGACTGCAGAAAAGATTGGGTTTGAGCTACCAGATGACATACTAGAGATGGCAGATGAAGTATATAGCGAAATTTTGAAATAAATAGCCACTTTGGCTTTTTTTGCAAAGCTGAACGATTAAACATGAAAACATATTCACTGTTTTTTTTCATAATCATTCTTGTTATTAGCAGCATACCTTTGTATGGGGGAGCTGCAGAAAATATGTTTCCCAAGAAAAATAGTGGAAAAAAATGGCGAATAGGTTATTTGGAAGGTGGCCCTTATACCGAGTACCCACTCACCTTGATCGCTACTATCGAGGGGCTAATGGAATTGGGATGGATTGAAAAGACCAAAATTCCTTATGCAGGAGATGACAAAACAAATCAGCTTTGGCAATGGATGGTCAAAAATCTGCAAAGTGAGTATATCCAGATTGTAGCAGACGCCCACTGGACAACCGATTGGAAACATGATCAGCGTGAATTCAATCGGACCGAAATACTCAAACGCTTGAATCAGAAAAGGGATATTGACTTGATGATTGCGATGGGTACCTGGGCTGGCCAGGATTTAGCCAATGACAAACATTCGATATCGACTATAATCATGTCTGTATCGGATGCGGTAAAATCAGGAATAGTGCCCAGTGTGAATGATTCGGGTCATGACCATGTTCATGTACGGGTTGATCTGACACGGTATTTAAGGCAGCTCCGATTTTTTCATGAAACTGTTGGATTCAAAAAATTGGGGATTGCCTATCAAAATGATTTAGAAGGCAAAACTTATGCGGCACTGGCCGATGTAGAAACGGTGGCAAAAGAAGCCGGGTTTGAAATTGTGCCTTGTTTTATACCATTTATTGAAGAGCGTGAATTAGGGGAAAACTATGCTGATGGTGTGAACTGTATGGAAGAATTGGCACCGCAAGTTGATGCGATTTATATTATTCAACACACCTCACAGGATCTTGAAAATATCCCGAATCTGCTGGTGCCTTTGTTGAAATACCGCATCCCTACTTTTGCTCAGGGCGGTTCTGCTTACGTACGATATGGTGCACTGATGAGCAGCTCTTTTAAGTGGTATAAATATGATGGAGAATTTCACGCAAAAACTATTGCACAAGTATTCAATGGCACGAAACCAGGAAAAATTTCTCAATTTTTTGGTACACCTACTCGTATTGCCATTAATTTAGCGACTGCGGAAAAGATTGGGTTTGTATTTTCTGATGATATTCTGGATATTGCCGACGAAGTGTACCAAGAGATTTTAAAGTAGGTAGATGGAACGATTGATCACAGACCCCCAAAAAATTTCCCCAACTTGGTTGACAAGTGTTTTGAGGAGAAATGGATTGCTTGAGCAAGGAAGAGTGAGGACTGTCAAAAAAACTCCATCACAATCTTTTTTTTCTTCCACTATTAGTTTTTTAGAATTATCCTACTCAAAAGACACTCAAAACCTAGGACCTTCCCATTTATTTTTAAAAATATCTAAACCCCAATTTCGTCCAGAGTTGGGGCAGAAGGAAGTTGAATTTTATCAGGTCATTTCAGAAACGATGAATACTTTGCCCATTGTTTACTGCTATGATGCCGTTTATTCTTCAGAAACAGGGCAATCTCATCTCCTGCTGGACGATCTATCTGCTACTCACTTTGAAGTAGAATGGCCACTGCCCCCCTCTCAAATATATTGTGAACAGGCGATGGATACTTTGGCCCAATTGCATGCTTTTTGGTGGGAGCATCCGCAATTGGGGAAAAAAATAGGGATTCTTCCTGAAGAAAAACAACTCGTGTCGTATTTTCAGCAAGTTGAGAATAGTTTTGCAGAGTTTGTTGACTTTTTAGGAGATCGGATTTCTCTTGAGAGGAGCAAGCTATATGAAAGCATTTTTTCTTATTTTCCAGGTGTATTATGGAAGCGTCTGAGGACAAGACGGGCATATACCTTTATTCATGGAGATGCCCATTTATTCAATATGCTATTTCCCTACGATAATCAAAAAAAGATAACCTATATGATTGATTGGCAGTTTTGGGATATTGGAATCGGTACCGATGATCTGGCATACATGATGGCCCTACTGGTACCCAGAACAAAGGGCTCGTATGGAAGAGCATCTTTTACGAAGATATCATGAGCAGTTAATCAAACACGGAGTGGCGAATTATGCCTGGGATGATTGTTGGCGAGATTATCAGATATCTGTTATCCTGTGTTTGACGATTCCGGTGGTACAGTGGAAGAAACAAGTAGAGCCGAGAATTTGGTGGCCTCATCTGCAAAGGGGTATACTGGCCTTTCAAGATCTGCATTGTGATGAACTTTTGAAATGATTCAAGGTTGGGTTGATATGAGTACGTTGAAATTAGGAACACAACTGAAATTAGCATTTGCAATTGTTCTTTTTGTGCCTCTTTTTGCGTCTACTGTCTTTTTTGTTCGTTACTACAGTAATAAGATTCAAGAAGAAGCACTGCAAAAAATTTCTTCCGATTTGAAAATTGCTTCATTGATTTATCAAAACAAAGTCCAAGAGGTACAAAAGTTGGCACGATTTTATTCCAATAAACGTTCTCTCCGCACCTATATTCGATTAGGGTTGGATAGGCGATTGGCCAAAGAATTGAAGAAAGCCATTCCCAATGGTGGCTTATACTATGTGACCTCCACGGACACAAAACACCATATATTCTCCCAATCCTATCAATCCACACAGATAAATCGCCCCATTGCTTCCAGGAAATACGTGGAAGCCGCTTTAGCAGGAAATACTATTTCAGGTACCGAAATGTTAACCCTGGAAGAGCTGGCCAGAGAAGGTATCGTTATTCAGGACAACTCGATTAAAAATGGAAAACATGTGATGTCTATCACGGCAAGTGCACCGGCCTACTCTCTGGATGAAAAAGAAATCATTGGCGCATTCCTTGTGCGACAGATTTTGAACAATGATCAGAGTATCATGGAGGAAATTCATCATCTCCTTGATTCAGAGAAAGCTCATATTCGAATAGCCTTGTTTGATCACCAAAGAAATCTCATCACAAGTAGTCTTCATACAGACAATAATTTTTTGGGAATAGATGTATTGTCTGCCTTAGCCCAACAGGCCGTCATAGAAAATGGACAGCATTATGAAGAAGTGAAGATTGAGGAATCGGGACGACTGGCGAAGTACCAACCCATCTTTGGCATCGATAAGCAGCCAATAGGTGCCTTGATGGTCCAGACGAGTATTGAAGGGCTCTTGAACACTCAGTATATAGCCATCACCACTATATGTTTCATTGCTGTTTTGGGATTTGGGTTTGTTTTCCTGTTCGGGTTCCTGTTGAGCCAAAGAATCACTCGCGGTTTGGAGCAGCTGACGAAAGGTTCAACCTTGATTGCTGGTGGTGATTATTCCTATCAACTGGATATTTCTTCGAATGACGAAATTGGACAAGTCGCCCAAAGTTTTAATCAGATGCAAGTGAATCTCAAAAAAAGCTTTGATCAAATTGATGAACAAAACAAAGCACTAGCACAGGCTAACTCCCGGTTGGTCTCTCTTTTGGTCAGTACCAAAGAATTAGCAACATCTCGGGTAAAAAAGTCCTGCATTGAAGAAGTGTCCAAGGCAATCTTGGGTCAAATTTCTGGTAAACAATCATTCGCAGTGCAGTTTGCTTATTGGGAAGAAGAAGGAAATGAACAAAGGTATGTTACTTTTCAAGGAGAAATAAACTTGAATGGCAAAGATACTTTTGTCCAATTCGACAGGGTTGATGTAGTTGATTCCTTATTAGAAACGTCTCAACTCATTAGACAGAATGATGAAAGTCCTCTTTCCAGTTTGAAACATTGTTCTTTTCATAACAAGAAATTATGTGCACCGATTTGGTACCGAAATCAGTTACTCAGTTATATTGAAGTGGAAGGAGTTCGTGAAAAAGACATTAAAATAGAATTTTTAGAGTTTGTGGATACGTTGTCTCAGTCTCTTGGGATTACTTTGGAAAATCTGAGTTTCACACACAACCTGGAATTTAAAGTTGCTCAACAAACCGAGCACATCAAGAAGGTTCTCGAAGAATTGGAGCAACAGCATGAACAATTGAAAATGACACAATCCCAACTGGTCCAATCTGAAAAAATGGCGAGTTTGGGAACTCTCGTGGCAGGTGTTGCTCATGAAATCAATAATCCCAGCAACTTCACACAAGCGGGTGCACAAAACATGGAACGGCATTTGAAACGATTGGAGGAGTTCATTCAGGAATTAGTCGAGGATGACAAAAAAGATGAAATTGAGAGAGTTTTTGCGCCAAAATTTCAACCACTTTATAATAACCTGCGTGCAGTTCTGGAAGGATCTCAGCGGATCAGTGCAATCGTCAAAAACTTACGAACTTTTTCACGAGTTGAGGATACAGAGCAAAAACATGTTGATATTGTGGAAAATATACAATCCACTTTGAACCTGATTGAACCCAGTTATCGTGAATTTATCCAATTTGTTTGTTCTTTTGAAGAACGTATCAGCCTCGCTTGTTGGCCCTCTCAACTCAATCAGGTTTTTATGAATGTGATTGTCAATGGTTGCCAATCCATTGTTACCAAACAGAAACAACAGAATGATCGCACATTAGGCACGATCACTATTCGCACGTTCATCGAAGATCATGCCTTTGGCATTAGCTTTCAAGACACGGGAATTGGCATTCCTGAAAACATTCGCAACAAAATTTTTGATCCTTTTTTTACAACCAAAAAGACGGGAGAAGGCACAGGACTAGGACTTTCGATCTCTTACCGAATTATTGAAAAACACAAAGGTTCCATTCATATTGAATCAGTAGAAGGAGCAGGCTGTACATTCACCATCATGCTGCCTATCAAAAAAGAAATCGTCTCCCCCATCCGGATAGCTAATCAATTAAGTACCGCTAATCAGAAATAAGTATACAATATCATGCAGCCATTTTGAGGTTTGTTTTTGACATAATTTTGTCAAATGATTTTTGTTTCCAGTTGAAAGGGTGAGCAGACTGATTCCATTCAACGATAAAATTTTG
>JANQHV010000359.1 GCA_028282505.1 SAR324 cluster bacterium
GTATGTAATGATTCGTTCATGGAGACCTCTTCGATGGTTCAAATTAGTCATTATAAACTCTCCAGAACACTTTAGCACGCACACTCACCGAACGGACACTTTCTTTTAAAAAATCAATTAATACTTTCACGAGGCTATAATCTGTATCCGCAGTTTCTAATACGTATCGCATTGATACTATTTTCCAATCATCATGTATTTTCTTCAAATAAATATCGCCCTTCCATCTTTCAAAACCTTCCTTTTGTGATAGGACCACTACATCAATAAATACAGTAGCATAGTTGCTATTCGTGAATTTAGTTTCAATTTTTTGCACGTTTGTCCATTGTGTTCGCTCAATCATTTGTCTGATATGGCTCTCGGTTACCGAGCTTCTCAAAGGGGTTCTTAGATTGAAAGCTTTCTCATTGTCTTTCTGTATTTGTTCTTTCGTTTTACCTTCCTTTGAAATAAAGGAGAAATAGTCTTCCACTATTTTTTCAACTTTGGTCTTTTTTCCAATTGCATCACTAGATTTCTTTTCACCTCTTTTTTTATTCGTATTTGTTGTTTTATCGACACTTAATGTCGTAGATTCTTGAATTGATACTATTTTCCATTCATTATTAATTTTCTTCAAGTAGACGTTTCCCTTCCATTTCTTAAATTCTTTATTTACTAGAAGAAACACGACATCAATAAATGCGCTAGCATAGAAATTATCAGCGAATTTGGGTTCAATTTTTTGTATATGTGCCCATTGAGTTTGATTGATGGTATCCATGATATATTTCTCGTCTATAGAACTCCTCCAAGGGGCTCTTAGATTCAAAGCTTTATTTGTATCTTGTTTTACTTTTTCTTTCGTTTTGCCTTCCTTAGAAATATATGAGTAAAAATCATTTACTACTTTTTCGATCCTACTGTTTTCCTTTTTTCCTTTGTCAAACTTATTTACAATTTGTTGAATAACTTTTTTAGTTTCAAAAATTTCAGCGAGGTCACTAGAACTGCTATCTTCAGTAAAATACCAATTGAAAAAACCAATTACTGTGATGGTGATACCTCCAACAATGAGTAAAAATGCCCATATATGTTGCGTTTTTTCAAAGAAACTATAACTGCTCAAATCAGCCTCAACTAAGTCCAAATGTTTAAATGATCTTATGTATTAGGATATATTATTAAAGAGTTATTCATTTAAGTCTTTATAGACTGGAGTCTATCGGGTGGATTGGAGATATGACGACGAAAAAGTGTTCTCAGACCGGTACAGATCGACATGAGTTTTAGGATACCTACTCATAAAATATTCTTTCACTACAAATGTACCTCTGGATTTATCAAGAACTCCAATCATGATTCCCATATAAACTCTCTTTTCAATATACTCTTCATCAGTAAGAAATAACAGGTTCACATTTTTCCTGCTAATGATTTCCGTGAACGTTATAAATGAGCCGCTTGAGACCCAACACTGAATTGTGAAAAAGAGATGTACTTGAAATTTTGCAGAATCTTGGAAAAAGCGCAGGGCCTCAAGTTAATCTCTATTTTTTTGTTAGGTGATGTTGCTCCTAGCAGATTGTTTTAGCAAATCAGCTAGGCGGTTTTTCTGAAAATTTAATACTTCGTCGTATGTAAGCATATGGACGCCTGGCAACTCGTCTTGGTGAATTCTTTCTAAACTCCGTAATGCTTGATTGCTACTTGACAGCCGTCACCCTTCGATTTTCCAGAACCCACGAGGCACCCATTTACGGTGAATGTCGTTGTAAGGCAACTCTCGCCACTCAATATCGACGAACGATGATCCCGCACGGCGTATCCCTTCTTGGATTCGGTAAATTGCAAAATGATTCCCCCAATCATCAGGAAGTTCAACCTTCTCTACTCCAGTACTCCCAGCCCCACATACGATTAGGCTCTTTCTCGGATGGGTACTGAAAGCGTGAACTAACTGCGAAATTCGAATGCCGGGTTCGTGTTTATGCCCGTGGAGTACCATATCGAATCCCAAAGCATGCAGTTCGCGCTCAACCAAGCCATAGTCACGAACTATTGTGCCGTCCATCTCAGCTCCATTCGCATCAAGTGATAGCCTGCTTTCCAAAGGCAGTACATGGTGATGCATAACTGCAACTCTTATCCAAGAAGGATCTATATTGGTCAAAGCACTTTCAGCGAGTTTCACTTGCTCTTTGCCAATGGCTCCGAAGTGTAGCTCGTGGTCTTCCATGACACAGGTATTGAATCCTACAAACACAATACCGTGTTCAGGAGCTTCATGTATGCTGAGAATCTGCTCAGGTGTAGGTCTAGGGCTAAGAAGGCCAAAGTCCCACTTGATAAAGGGGTACAATGTCTCGAATTTACTTTCGAACACATTTTTGGCAAATATTAAAAACTCATCGAAGCGTTGAGTTGTCTGGTGGTCTGATAGTTTCCAATTTACGTCATGGTTACCAGGCACAATGACAATCTGCTCAGGTTCGATTCCTAATTCTGTTATCAGGCTTTTAATAAACAACCGTGCCTGTTCGTACTCCTCCTGAATTGCCTGAAAAGCAATATCACCACTTATGATTATGAAAATTCCTATATCATCTTTCTTTTCCTCTCCACACTCGCTCACAATGTGCTCAGCAAGAGTTCTCTGATCACTGAGAGGACTTTTGCTAGCTCGAAAACGATGCATTTCTGTACCATCCAGTTTTTTACCAAAGTGGATGTCGGAGAGATGTATCAAGACAATCTTTTTACCTGGGCGTATACGCTCTCCCATCAAAACACTGCGTACTGCATCGGCATCTTTCTTCGTAAGGCCGAATCCCGTTAACAGAATTAGTTGTTCAGAGGCAGAGTCCCTCATTTCGATAGTAAAGTCCGTGCGTCGTATCGCCATAGAGTATGCCTCTAGAGCATCATCTAGTTTTCCAAGAGCTACGTAGGCTTCTCCAAGTGCCAGGAGATCCCACGTCGAAGTTTTTTGCAGGTTTACCCCAATAAGGTCTACAATTTTTCTGTACGCAAAATTCTCGCTTTCTCCCTCAATCAATGTCAGTGCTCCAACATTGACCAGATGATAAATATTATCTTGATCGACCTCAAGAGCACGAAGATACATGTTCTTTGCTTGCTCGAACCATTGGTGTCCTTCTTTCTTGCTATTTTCTTGGAAACACCGAGCAGCCTCCCTTTTGTAAATGCCACCTAGCATCCCCATGGATTCAACATCGTTCGCGTTTAAGGCGAGTGCTTGATTAAACAGACTAGTTGCCCTTTCCATTTTGTTGGCACGCCGTAGGTACCACCCAAAAATTCTAGCAACCTCCCAGTAGTTAGGTTCCTCCTTATATGCCCGTTCAGCAACCTGTAATGCAAGCTCGGGCCTATTCTGTTCAGTGAAAGCTTTGGCGAGTTCAAGCAAAGGATCTACTGGAAAAGCATTATATGTTTTCCACTCCTCCCAGAGAGCAACGAGGGAAGGGAGCGTCGTAGCGCGCCTAAGCTGTGCAGTCAAACGAGATTCTTTCGGTGCTGAATGCAGATCTCCAGCCGCATCACCGACCGCATCAAATATGTGTTTTCTGATCTTGGATGGAAATTGCTCTTCGATTGCCTTAGCCAAATCTACAGGATAAAAATTCACTCGCTCTTGCGATACGTTGAAAGGTAGTACAGTGCCTTCACGAGCAACTAGCACACGTCGATCTGGAGCAAAAACATCCCGAATTCCCAACTCGTAAAGGACATTAGGATTGGCGGCAGTCAAATCAAAAACAACTACATCAGCAGTGCGAAGATAATATTTGAATTGTTCATTAATTGTTCCAGGTGTGGTGACTTCGTCGATGCGCTTATGTTCCCAGTCATCTGGGACTGCGGGTTGAAGAAGTTTATGCCATATTTCATCAAAGTCATGAAGCTGGTCATCGACAACCTTTGTGCCAAATGGCATTGAGAAAAATACCAATTTTTTACGTGCTACACTCATTTCTACCTTTCACCTAGTTGGTAATTATCACGACCTATTTCTCTTTTTTATTTTCTTCTTCCTCCCTAAGAGCCCATTAGAGAATTCATAAATCTTGTTTTTTATGTCATCCTGAGCGAAGCGAAAGATCTCTAAACGACTGATAATATGATAGATTCTTCGCTATGCCGCTTCGGCGTACCGTCAGAATGACAAATCGTAAAAAAACGAATTCTCTAACAGGTTCTAAAGTAAATTAGACATAAGTTAGAAAATGGAATACACAGACTCTGTCTAACTTTGATAGAAAAAGGATGTTTTTGTAAGATGATCTATAATTCTGGGTTAGTTAACATTCCCTGAAAGAAACCTCAATAGAGAAATGCAGAGTGTGGGATATTAGAAAAATGCAGAGTGTGAGATAGTTAGAAAAAGCTGGATCGTTTTACTCTTGTCAATGTCCGTTGTTCCCTTTAAAAAGGATTGAGTTCTTCTAGAAACGTATTCATATCATCCGGACTAGCATACCCGTCAAGCTACTTCAGCGAACCATCAAAATGACACCGTATTGCAACTCCAGAGACTGTTCCTGAGTCATCCTAAACGATTTTGAACAAATGAGCTAACATGACAGACATTTATGCGCCACCGACGAGTGATATTGTCCCTGAGTCCAAATCCGATACCACATACGGATCGATTGAAAAAGCATTGAATGGAGAATACCATCTGGAAACCAAAGCCGTGCTTAGAGAAGCCTGGGAAAAAACAAAAGGAGTGAAAGGAAGCCTTTGGGCTGCTTACGTCATCATCGGAACATTCACGATTTCACTCAATTTGGGTTTGGAATTCCTGCTTCCCATAATAGACGCTGGTGACCAAATGGTCTTGTCACTTATTCTTAGTATGGTTCCGTCGATCATTTCAGGAATAGTAATCACTCCACTATATTTAGGAACATTCATGATCGCAATTTACCGATTATCCGATCGTCCTTACTCTTATAAGTTCATTTTCCAATATTTGTACCAGTATAAAGTGCTCATCATCGCCTCTTTTTTAACTACTATTTTGATCTACCTTGGCTTTGCACTTTTGATTTTGCCTGGCATTTACTTATACGTTGGCTATCTGTTCACCTGGCCTCTCATTGGAGATCGTCAGTTTGGCTATTGGCAAGCCATGGAAATTTCACGAAAAGCCATCACTCAACATTGGTTCAAAGTTTTTGGTATCTTCTCTATTATAGGAATCATTGCACTCATCAGTGCCATTCCTTTGGGAATTGGATTGATCTGGTCTCTTCCTTTCATTTCAATGGTCTGGGCAGTCCTTTACCGAGATATCTTTGGCATACAGGGGGGACAATTGAGAGAAAATGAGAGGGTGGTTTCTTCTGAGCAGACCAAAGACACTTCTTCTCAAGAGACAAAGATTGAGGAGACAGACGGAATTTCTTCTCAAGAGGCAAAGACAATTTAAAACATGATTGACACACAATACAACATTGAAACTCCAGAAGGAATAGAACTCATTTTGAGACCTGCAGGCCCTGTGGTTCGTTCTCTGGCATTTCTCGTCGATTTGGGTATTCGTGCAGTCCTGATCATTGCCGCATCCATCGCCATGAGTTTTGCAGGAAACTTCGGAACAGGGGTGATGCTCATTGTATTTTTTACATTGGAATGGTTCTATCCCGTACTTTTTGAAGTTTTTTGGAACGGAAAAACACCAGGAAAGATGATGTTGGGAATCCGTGTTGTTTCTGATAATGGAACACCTGTTTCCTGGGGGGCTTCCTTGGTGAGAAATCTGTTACGGACAGTTGATTTTCTTCCATTCATTTATTTAGGAGCATTCATCTCAATGGTTGTTAATCAAAACTTTCGACGGATTGGTGACTTGACCGCTAAAACGATTGTGATTTACGAGCAACATCAGCTCAAAAAGCCTGGCATTCCTCAAGCGATTCCTGTGCCACTTCCTTTTCCACTCAGGCCAGAAGATCAAAAAGCTATTATTAACTTCTCTGAAAGGTGTGATTCTTTTTCGAAAAGTCGGGCAGATGAGCTTGCTTCTAAACTCTCTCCGTTATTCCCGCATCAAACAGAAGACCCGGTTCTGGAAATTCATAAATATGCCAATGGGTTATTGAGGCACAAATGAAGCAAACCGATTTTGAAGTCAAATATAAAAAATCATGGGAAGATTTTGAGACGGTTCTGGAAAAGCTCGAAAAACGCAAGGGCATCACTCACCAAGACCATGAAGCATTTTTAAAGCAATACTATTCCATCTGTCATCAGCTTTCCATTGTCCGGGAAAGAAATTATGGCCAGTATCACCTGGAGTTCCTCAACAATCTGGCCTTGCGTGGCCATAAAATACTCTACCAAAGAAAATCCAACAGTCTTTCTGCCATCATTTCATTTCTCAGTGGAGGTTTTCCTGCTTTGATTAAAGAAAATGCAAAATGGGTTTTTGCCTCTCTTTTTTGCTTTCTGTTCTCTTCAGTAGGAATGTGGGTACTCACCCGCTTTTCCCCTGAGTTGGTTTACAATGTCTTTGAGCCTGCTCAAGTGAATGCGTTTGAATACATGTATTCCTCGTCCGCAGTGCATATTGGGAGTGAAAGAACGGCAGAAAATGACTTCCAGATGTTTGGATATTATATTTACAATAATATCAGTGTCAGCTTCAGAGCTTATGCATCAGGAATTTTGTGGGGGGTTGGCTCCATCATCACACTGATCTTCAATGGAGTGATTTTTGGTACGCTTGCCGCTCACTTGGACAACATTGGTTTTTCCGAAACGTTTTACTCCTTTGTGATAGGTCATGGTTCATTTGAAATCACTGCCATTATTTTTAGTGGTGGAGCTGGCTTGAAGCTGGGGTTCTCTTTAATCGCACCAGGGGCGCTCAGCAGAGTTGCTGCTTTACGCAAGAATGCCAAGTCAACCATTCCGATCATTTACGGTGTGATTGGAATGTTGGTGATTGCAGCTGTCATAGAAGCATTCTGGTCGTCCAGTGCCGCTACATCCACAGAAACCAAGTTATATGTGGGTGCTTGTCTGTGGGGATTTGTTTTGTTCTATTTTATTGTCGGGGGAAGACAAAATGGATCTCAATAAAATAAAAGCGGTTGTTCGTCCAAGGATTTCCTGGGAAGCCATTGATTTGGGAATTCTGATGTGTCGGAGTTGTTGGTGGCCAATGATGCGACAATTCCTCCTGTTTGTCACAATTCCGTCCTTAGCTATTCTACTGATACTCTTTCCCTATCCGATTATCGCATTTTCTGTGATTTGGTGGTTGAAACCCATCTGGGATGTAGTTCCCATGATTTTTTTGAGCAGAAGTCTTTTTGGAGAATTTCCCACTTCTCAAGAAATATTGAAAATCTTGCGATCAGTCAATAAGTGGGAGTTACTGCTCTGGTTGACCTGGAGAAGGCTCAGTCCCAACCGTAGCATCGATTTGCCTGTGACTGTATTAGAAAAGTTGTCTGGCAAAAAAAGAAACCAGCGCCTCCTGGGATTGCACTATAAATCAGGAGCAGAAGGGATATGGTTGACAATCTTCTTTGTTCATTTAGAACAAATCATTTGGATAGGCACGTCACTTTTTATTTTCTTTCTCATCCCCGATGAAGTGGAATTAGATTGGAGAATCATTCTGGAAAATTTTGATAAGCAAGACCTTTGGTTCTCTTTTGCTGGAAACCTGTTGTGGTTTTCAGGTTTTTTATTAGTAGAACCGTTTTTTGTAGCAGCAGGATTTTATTTTTATCTGAATTGCCGATCAATCGCAGAAGGTTGGGACATTGAACTGGCTTTTAGTCGGATTGCTAAGAAGGCTCAAAAAAATCCCCCCAAAATCAAATCATTTTTTCCTGGTACAACAACTCTGTTCATGATGGCAGGATTGGGTTTTTCAATTTTGTTAAGCACTCCCAACTCAATTACAGCTCAGGAGCTTTCAGAAAAAGAACAAGCGAAAGCGACCATTACCGAAGTGATGGAGCTTGATGCATTTCACAAAATGGACACGACCATTGACTGGAGTTTTTTAAAAGATTTCATAGAAAAATTAAAAATTGGCCAATTTGAATCTTTCACACTTCCAGATTGGCTGGTGGATACCATTCAATTTGTTGCAAGAAGAACTGAGGAAATTTTATACATACTGACCATAGGATTTCTGATTTACCTTCTCTTTTTGACACGTCAATGGTGGTTTTCCATTTTAAAAAACATACAAAATCAAATATCACGTACACAAAGCTTGGATGAGACAAAATCGCCATCCAGTCTCTTTGGTCTGGAGATAGCACGAGCATCATTACCAGAAAATATCCCAGATTCTGTTCTGAAACTATGGAAAGCACAAAATTATAGAGATGCTTGGAGCCTACTCTACCGGGCATCTCTCAGCAATTTAATTCATGAATACCATTTAGAATTCAATGAGACCCACACCGAATATGAATGTGTGTCTCTTGTGAACGATTGTGCTAATCCTGCGTTGAGTCAGTTTTTTATAGCAATTACCAATAACTGGCTTCAAATGGCCTATGGTCATAGGATGCCACCATTTTCTGTTTTGAGTTCTTTATGTCAACAATGGTCGACTTTTTTTAATTTAAATGACAAAAAAAGTTAAATTCACACTGATAAGCATTGCCTGCATTGCTATTCTAATTTTTGGAATTTGGGGCATTATTCCCGAAACGGGGATTCCCAGAATTCCAATTGATCGGGGATTCACCCTGGAGGCGCAAAGCAACCCGCTTCTTGCTGCAGAAAAGTTTTTACAGAAAGAAGGAAGGAACGTGGAAAGTCGGTCTGGGCTTTCTCTTTTGGATCATCTTCCTGCAACGTCCGACATCCTGATCATCTCTGGCTCTCGATTGCATATAGGAGAGCGCCGCTATCAGCAGCTATTAGACTGGATTCAGTCAGGAGGGGCGATTGTGG
>JANQHV010000360.1 GCA_028282505.1 SAR324 cluster bacterium
ACAGTGATATTTCCTCCCATCAACTGAACAAACTTTTGACTGATGGGTAACCCCAAACCGGTTCCTTCATGAGATTCTTTACCAGCCTGGGCCTGAACAAACATGTGAAAGCAGTGCTTGATTTCTTCCTCTGTCATACCGGAACCAGTATCTTCAATTTGAAAAAATAATTTTGGAGTTGAAGCTTCATTTTGCGAAACTTTCAAACTCACTCTGCCCTTCGGAGTAAATTTTATCGCATTACTGAGAAGGTTGATGAGCACTTGACGTAATTTGGCCTCGTCTGTTTTCAGGTATTGGGGTAATCCCGGCGCGTATTCAAAATTAAGTTCTAACCTCTTCTCACGAGCCTTGATTTCAAACATACTTTTCAAGTCGTCTAATAGCAGGTAGAGATCAATCTCTGTTTCATTCAGGGTGACACGCCCTGCTTCAATTTTAGACATATCAAGAACATCATTGATGAGACGGAGTAAGTGTTCTCCACTACGATTGATAGTTTGGAGGTACTCTTTTTGCTCTGAAAGTAAATTTTTACCGTGGGCCAATATTTGAGAAAATCCAAGTATGGCATTAAGAGGAGTACGAAGTTCATGGCTCATGTTAGCCAGAAATTCACTTTTTGACTGGCTGGCTTTTTCAGCTTCGATCCTGGAAAGTTCAAGGTCTGACTGGATTTTCAGCAGATCTTCATTTTTTTTTGTGATTGTTTGATTAAGAATGGAGAGCTTCCGATTCCAATAGATAATGCCTAGTAGAACAAGTGCTACAGCCACCAGCACTTTCCAGAGAAGAGAATAGTCCGTCGCCTGTTCGAACTTCACAGCAACCCATTTGCTGGCAAACTCCTGACGTTGCTGTGGTGTGATAGAATCCAGAGCGCGACTGAGTATCTGATGGAGCATAGGCTCATCATTCCTGACACCCATGTGAATCTTGATGGGACTCCCTACATGACCGGAGATTTTTATATCCACCAGGCCTTTTTGCTGAATCGTGTATGCCAGGGAAGTCAGATAATCCACAAAGCCCATAATCTCCCTATCCTGTACCATGCGTAATCCCTGATACATATTGTCCAGGGCTACTATCTCAACCGGAGGAAAATTGTCTGCAAGGATAGATTGAAAGACACTGTTTTTGACCACACCTACTTTTTTACCCGCTAATGTATTCAGATTTTGAATATAGATTTGCTCTAAACGGGTGGCGATGACGACATCCAGTTCCTGATAAGCGTTGGTAAAATTCAGATAGCTGCTTCGCTCTACTGTCTGGGTAATGGACGAGACGAAATCACACTTTCTTGCTTTGGCGTTTTCTATTGTCTTATTCCAATTTTTGGTGGGTACCAGTACGATTGGATGATCGATTATTTGGGCTATTAGTTTTACATAATCAGCGGAGATGCCCTGGTGCTCAATTTTTTCATCAATCCACTCCATTGGAGGCCGCCCAGGGGCCGAACACATCTTTATTGACCCTTTTGTATTCAGAAAAACTCGTTCTTCTTCGCTCAGCGAAATTTTTTGAATGACAGGTTGTGCTGCAACGGAGCCAATCCATTTATTGATCAGTTCAAACCGTTCCTTATCTGTAATGGCATCCAGTCCTTTTTGTAGGATTGATTGGAGTATCGGTTTGTCTGGATTAACGCCAATACGCATATCCTCTTTTCCAATGCCGGGCATTCTTAGCTCATCCACCAATCTCAAATTAACATAGGCGTTTTTTTGAATGGCGTATTTGACACTACTCAGCGAATGGACAAGCGCGTCGATTCTGCCATATACCAGAGCTTTAACCGTTTCTTCATGACTCTCATATTCGGTCAACTCTAGGTTCCCGTATTCCTTAAGCTCCTTGCTATAGTAGATGCCTTTGAGAGTACCAACTCTTTTCCCTTTCAGACTATCTAACCCTTTATACTCTCCAAAGTCGTCACGAACATAGATCACAGTAGGCATCTCATAATAGGGCTTTGTAAAAAGCGCGAAAGACTCCCGCTCCTTTTTATAGGACAACCGCAATACCAGATCTATCTTTTGGGCTTTAAATTGATCAAGATTGCGGCCCCAGGTATTGTAAACTGGCTTGAATTTCAATCCTATTTTCCTGGAAAGCAGAGAGAGAAGATCTTGCTCAAATCCTTTGCGTTCTCCATTTTCCATGTAGGAAAACAGCGGTGAAAAATTAACCATAGCGACTGTCGCTTCGGGATGCTTCTCCAGCCAGGCCTGTTCTTCTTCGCTCAGTGTTACCTCTGCAGGTTCTATTTTCTGCTTCGATTCAAGCCATTTGGTTTTGAGCGATTGGAGTGTACTGATGTCCATCTGATCCAGTGATTTTTCGATGATGGAGATCAGTTCCGGTTGTGTGCGATTAAGACCATAGGAGAGGGTCAACGATGGAAAATTGGAATAGGGGAGCTCACCCTTGATCGAAAGGTCGGTTGCAAACTCTTTGTGGATCACATATTCGGCATTGGCCCGGTTATTAAGAAAATAGACGGCTTCGTTTCGTCGTACCGCTTCAAATCCTGCTTTGTTGTCCCTGACATGCACCTTTTCGATCTCAGGAAAACGATCCAACAGTTTATCCTGGGCATACCCCTTGACGACAGCCACTTTTTGACCAAAAAGTTCCTCTGTACCACCAACCGGTACCGCTCCAATTCGGCCTACCAACACATAGGGTGACACCAGAACCGGGTTGGATTTGATTATGTGCGAATTGGCCGGTAATGGATAGGTGTTTTCAACAGACGTTAGGATGTCTACTTGATTTCGTTCCAGTGACTGTAGCATCGCATCATATGTGTTGTACCCACCAACATATTCGGCCTTAAGGCCGAGTGGTGCTAGCAACTGCTCCAACAATTCGTAAAGATATCCCTGATGGCCATCAGGCGTGTTGATCGTGAACGGCGGTTCTTCAAAAAACTCTACAACGCGGATAACTGGATGTGCCTTGATGTATGCCTTTTCTTCTTTGGTTAAGGAGATGAAAGGCTCCCTTGGTTTGGTATAGATGGCCAGAGAGCCAATTTCTTTGTTGCCTATGAACAGTGGCACAGTTTTCATTGTTAAATTTTCTGCCGACGTGATAAAAACGGGAAGCGCTGTCTGATGATAATAGACGCTTCCATTTTCCACCCAGGCCGCATATTTTTTATTGATTAATGCGTCTTTGACATAAATGGCAACCAGACCGTGTAGTTTGAGCTGGGTCCGGAGATACGGTTCAATGAGATCTGCCCGCATATCCCATAAATAGTTGGTCAAAGGCGCCTTTATGGTATCGATGACAATTCGTTCGTTATCTCCTGCCGCATTCGTATGCAGCAAGGTTTGGAGCAGAAGAATGACACTGAAAATCCATACAAGTTTTTTCATCTGTGACGTCCGGTTAGCTTTAGAATATTCATATAGCACTCGGTTCTTTAGATCTTTACAGTATTTTTCTGATATGCCAATGTTTTTCTTAGAGGGTTTCCCGAAATTATTTCCGAAGCGAAAAATCGTCCAGAATGAGGGTGGTTTTGCAGCAGAATCAGGTTTTTCAAACAGATTCTTAATGCGCATATGCTTTTGAAACCAGCTACAGCGTGATTACCTATATGA
>JANQHV010000390.1 GCA_028282505.1 SAR324 cluster bacterium
AAGTGACCGCGCTAGCAGTCATGCAGATAACAATTGATTTGAAAGATGGAAAAAGTACAAAAGGATTATCAAAAGAATGCATGGAGCATGGAAGAGTTCAGAGAGCAAATCTCCCATGTAATGCAACAGGATCATTGGACATTTCAGTCTCGTTATCGGAGAATCCTCAAACGCAAGAGACAAAAAAAAAGCTGGGAAAAAGGCTATGAGCAGCTTCTGAAAGAGGTTGAATTGTCCTCCCAATTACGGCAAAAGCGTTTAGAAAACCGACCAGAGATTTCTTATCCTCCCAATCTTCCTATCACCGAATACCGTGAAACGATCATCGATGCGATTCATCAGCATCAGGTTTTGATTATTGCTGGAGAAACAGGTTCTGGAAAAACCACACAGATTCCCAAAATGTGCCTGGAAGCAGGTCGTGGTATTGCAGCCAAAATTGGTTGTACCCAACCACGACGTATTGCGGCAACTTCAGTTGCTCGACAGATTAGCAAAGAATTGTCTACGGACTTGGGAAATGCTGTAGGGTATAAAATCCGATTTTCAGAGCAAGCTTCCGAAAAAACTTATGTTCAAATGATGACGGACGGTATTTTACTGTCGGAAATGCAGCATGATCGTTTTTTGAATGGATATGATACGATCATGATTGATGAGGCCCATGAACGTTCACTGAATATTGATTTTTTGTTGGGATATTGTAAACGCTTGTTGAAAAAGCGCTCTGATCTGAAGTTGATTATTTCCTCGGCCAACCTGGATATTCCACGTTTCACATCAGCGTTTGACAATGCCCCACTCATTGAAGTCTCTGGACGGATGTATCCGGTTGAAGAGTTTTTTCGACCTTTGGATGAGGAATTAGAAGAGGCAGGGGAGTTAACGATGAATGATGCCGTCGTGAATACTGTCCGAGAAATCATGGAAACGACATGGCAGGGCAATCTCTTGATCTTCATGCCTGGAGAACAGGAAATCCGGGAAGTGATTGGTCGTTTAGAAAATAGCAAACAAGATGTGGAAATTTTACCCCTATATGGTCGTTTGAGTAATCAGGAACAAAATCGAATTTTCCAAAAATCTTCTCAGCGTAAAGTGATTGTAGCTACCAACATTGCAGAAACTTCCCTCACCATTCCCGGAATACGCTATGTGATCGATACTGGTTTAGCAAGGATCAGTCGTTACAGCCATCGTTCTCATACCCAAAGATTGCCCGTAGAGTTGATTTCCCAGAGCAGTGCCAACCAGCGTAAAGGACGGGCTGGACGAGTCCAATCTGGAGTGTGCATCCGTCTTTATTCAGAAGAATCGTTTAAGAAGCGCCGTGAATTTACAGAACCTGAAATTTTACGATCCTCTCTTGCTGGCGTGATTTTGCAAATGAAGGTATTGCGTTTAGGGGAAATTGATGAATTTCCATTCATCGATCCACCTTCTGCTGCGGCAATCCGTGGGAGTCTCAAGCTGTTGAAAGAATTGGGCGCATTGGACGATGAAAATCAGTTAACCAGTGTGGGGCGAGAAATGGCACGCCTTCCTGTCGAACCACGAACAGCCCGGATGCTGCTTGAGGGACGCCAACAAAATTGTCTGAGAGAATTACTCGTCATTGCTGCCGGCATCTCGATCCAGGACCCCAGGGAATATCCTTTGGAAAAAGAAACCCATGCCCGACAAATGCATAGTGTCTTTGTCGACCGTAATTCAGACTTTTTGACACTGTTGAATCTCTGGAACAAATATCACGAAGAATGGGACAGCCGACGCAGCGAAAACAAAATGCGTAAATTCTGTAAACGGCATTTTCTTTCGTTCGTCCGCATGCGGGAGTGGCGAGATATCTACCAACAGTTAAAAACCATTCTTAGCGAACTGCCTGATTTTCAACTCAATGAGATTCCTGCCGATTACCAGGAAATCCATACTTCCATTCTTGCCGGATACCTCGATCAAATTGGACTGAAGAAACAAAAAAATCTGTACCAGACGGCTGGCGATAAAGAGATGATGATTTTTCCCGGCTCGATGGTGTATCAGCGTGGAAAAACCTGGATTGTTGCTGCCGAGTTGGTAGAAACATCGCGCTTGTTTGCCCGCAAGGTGGCTAATATTGAAGAAGAATGGCTAGAAGCCATTGGGAGGAATTTGTGTCGACGTACTTATTCAGAAGCATACTTTGACAAAAAATCGGGTAGTGTGATGGCCTACGAAAAAGTAACCCTGCATGGACTGGTGATTGTGCCAAAACGCCGTGTGTTGTATGGAAAAATCAACCCTGCTGAAGCAACGGCTGTCTTTATTCGAGAGGGGCTGGTAGAAGGCAAATTACGCACACATCATCCATTTTTTCAACACAATCATGCATTGAAAGCACAAGTGATCGAGAACGGCGCAAAAATTCGGCGAAACTATGAATTTGAAGTAGAAGCGGCCATGGAAGATTTTTATGCCCAGCAGCTTTATAATATTTGCTCTATTCATGATTTGAATGGTCTGATCAAACAAAAAAAGAAAGAAAATGAATCCCGTTTCTTGTTTATGAGTGAAGATGATTTGACACCAGATCATTTTGATTCAGCCTCTGTAGAAGAATTTCCAGATCATTGGACTGTTGGTAACCAGCATTTGGAATTGGAATACCAATTTGTGCCTGATAAGGAAAAAGACGGAGCAACTCTGCGTGTTCAGGAAAATATGCTGCCGTACCTGGATGCTAACACTCTGGAATGGTTGATTCCAGGACAACGGAAAGAAAGAATATATTATTTGTTGAAATCTCTACCTAAAAAGTTGCGTAAACAGCTAGTTCCCCTTTCCCAGACAGCACAGGAGATAGCGGATTGTTTAAAGCCTTCCTCCCAGAAATTTGTCGATACTCTGGCTGTCCATCTTCGACAAACCTATGGGATTCATACAGTTCCTGATGACTGGAAACCAGAAAGCCTTCCCGAATATTTGAAAATTCGGTTGGAAATTTATGATGATCAGGAACAGTTGATTACCTCAGGAAGAGATATCGAGTCTCTTTTGCAAGAAAGGCAAGGGGAGTTTGATACCAAACAACAGACTAAAAAATTGATCCAGGAACTTCCCCAGTGGCAGGCAGCGGTTAAAAAATGGGAAATTAAAAATCTCACCGGATGGACTTTTGAAGCACTCCCGCCACAAATTGAAATTGCAGCACCTCATGGAATTCCACTCTATGCTTATCCCGGATTAACAGTCGATGCAGACGGAATTCATCGCTGTCTATTTCTGCAAAGACAGGAAGCCCGTCGGGAAACAAAAAAGGGGATGATTCAGCTACTGGGATTGAATATGGGCACCGAAATTGCCTGGTTGGAGCGAGACTTGAGAGAATTGAGAGAGTTAGAGCACCTCTATTCTCCTTTTGGCACCATTTCTCAGTTGAAAAAACATGCGAAAATCAACTTGTATGATTATCTGTTTGATACGCCCTGGGTGGAGAATCGAACAGAATTTGAAAAAGTATTGACAGAAGCCCAACAGAAAATCAAAGGTTTATGGCTTCGCTTTAAAAAACAGTTACAGCTGCTCTTAGAACAATACACAGAGACTAAAAATGCTTTATATAAGCAACTGGCGGACCCTCTCTTTTTTGAACAATATGAAGAATTGTCTGCTGATTTGTCCAGATTACTTCCCTCTGATTTTGTGAAAACCATCTCTTATGCAAAATGGCAGCATGTGATTCGCTACTTGAAAGCCATGAGTATTCGTGCCGAACGACTGGCCTTGAATGTGATGAAAGATCAAGAGAAGGCAGAAGCTCTGACACACTATTTAAAAACATGCCAATTTCTGAAGCAACAAACCAATCTGACAGAAGAACAACAAGTGTATTTGGATGAGTTTTATTGGATGTTGGAAGAGTTCAAAGTTTCTCTCTTTGCACCAGAATTACGAACAGCCATGCCCATTTCCAAAAAACGATTGGACAAGCACCTGGAAAAAGTCAACCAGGGTTTGATTCAAATGGAGCAATCCTGAACCCTAGAAATTTAATCCTTGCAATCAAGGTGAAAAATTAGTTAGGGTGATGCAGGAAAAACATGGTTTCAAGATAGACAATATATGACAGGATTGAAAATGCGTGATACCTTAATCCAAGTGGAGGGACTGTACAAAATTTTTGGCAAGAATCCTTTATCGATCTTGCCATTGCTTGAGCAGGGGAAATCTAA
>JANQHV010000397.1 GCA_028282505.1 SAR324 cluster bacterium
TGTTTGCTGCTGATGATCCCAGGTAGTTTCTTCAAACCAATTGGTAAGGGTTGGAGTTATGATAAAATCAGAGAGTGATTTGTTATTTCCTAACAAAAGGCCTGGACGTTGCACAACCCAAAGGGAAGTAGAAGTTAAAATTTTTTTAGCTTCTTTCCATCGAGGAAAATCTTGATAGGCATCCCACCCGACAACAAGATGCCATATGACGTCAGGATATTGTAAATAAAGACGTTTCAGGGTATGATAAGTGTATTGGATCTGATCATTTTTCATTTCGAGATCAGACACCACAACCATATTCCAACCCTGAAAAGTGCGAGTCACCATTTCCAAACGCAATTCATTAGGTAACAAATCCTGATGTTGCTTAAAGGGAGAGCAACTGGTTGGGATCACGAAAACTTTCTCTACTTCCAATTGGAGAAGTTGCTCTACAACAGCAATATGTCCAAGGTGAATAGGATTGAAGCTTCCTCCAAATATTGCATAATGTGGTAACATTAGATACACTCAATAATTTGGATAGCACTTTATTTTTATTAATTCAAATGCAATCATGATGGGATATTCTAAATCCGTATTTCAACGCATCATCCGATACGGTGCAAAGGTCATTGAACGCTTGACGTTGCTCACTATTCCATTCGTATTATGGTTCATGCTCTCTGGCCAGTTTCGAAAAAGCTACGAAGGACGGCCGCAAGCCTTGGATGGTGGGAATTTAAGCGTGTTTAAATTCAAACAACCCAAAGTCGCCGTTTCCACTCCAGAGTGGGTTTATTGGGCTACTGGAGGAGGATTATTGGCTGTGGCTCTTGGTTTTGTTTTTCTGATTCGATTTAAAAAATACCAGGAAGAGATGCAGCGAAAAAAAGTTGCCGAAGAAAAAGCTCATTTGCGCCTGGATGTCATTCTTTCTAAATTAAACATTATCCTGCCTGAGAGAAAATTACTGGAAGCACTGGCCAATGGTGCTTCGCACCCTGATGATATTTTACCGTTAGTTGAATCTGTAGAAGATTTTGAGGGCAAGGTGACAGAATTCAAAAAAACAAAACCGGATGCCAAGGTTTTGAAAAGTATTTACAATTTGCGCCATAAGTTGGGCTTTGATGTCAATAATAAACGTGCTAACTTCATTTCAACCCAAATGCTCGCAGGCGGCATAAAGTTGGAATGTCAAATCCCTCATCCCACCAAACAGGTTTTATTTGTTTCTACAATTCTGACTGTATCAGAAAATGGAATTTTGCTCAAACCTCCAACTGTGAAGAAAAAACCGGTTAATTTAAAAAGATATCCCCATCTAGTCTGCCGAATTCGCAGAGGAGAGGAAGCTGATTACGAATTTCAACTGCCTATTCTTAATCAAATTTTTGGTAAACCCAACGCGATTGTACTAGGGCATACCAATAACATCAAAAAAATGTTTATCCGCGAATCAGAGCGGGTAAAAGTCGATATTTTCACCACCTTCTATGCCATGACAGAAGAAAAATTAAATTCACTGGGGACTGGTGTGAGTATCACCAAATCCGACATTGCTTTGGAATCTGTCAATGGTCAAATCGTTGACATGAGTGTAGGAGGTTTGAAGGCGGAAGTCGAGAAACTTCCCAAAAATTTTGAGGAAGGCGACCTTCTCATTTTCCATATTCAAGGGGCAAACTTACGTGAAGATATGAAAGCTCGTGTGCTGAAAATCAATCCCAGAGGGTCAGAATATGACATTCACATGCAATTTTTCCGTACCAGGGAATTAGAGCGGTTGAAAATCAAAAAATTCATATTCCGTACTCAGAAACAAACACAGCAAACAAATACTCAAAGTGCCCCTCCCTCAACTGAGCAATCGTCTATGGCGTCTAAACCAAAAATGTCTCCTGACATGCCAAAAGCTTCTGACTCTGTTAGCTCCAACGAACGAAATGCCTTGCTTCAATGATTCAGGCATAATGGATTTCCGTAAAGCGGCCTCGTAGTTTTGTCACAGCACTTTTCACATTTTTTCCATGCAGAGCTGCTGCCATCAGAGTTGCAAGCTCTCCCATTTCTGGTTCTTTCATCCCAAAGCGTGTCATTTCCTGAACTCCAATGCGGAAACCGGATGGATTGCGTGCATCTTGATCACCAGGCAGCATGTTATAATTGAGAATAATATTATTAGCAGCCAGTTGTTTTGCCAAATCCTTAGCAGCTCCATAAGCAGCAACGTTGATGGCAATTTGATGACTTTCCGTGAAACCAAAATCTTTTGCTTCTACACGAACTCCTTCGTCTTCCAATGCTTGTCCCAAAGCTTTCGCATTTTTTACAGTCTGGGCAGCATATTCCTGTCCAAACTCTTTCATCTCTCGAATCGTGACAAGTAACCCAGGAATCGTGTGCAAGTGATGATTGCTGGAGGAGCCCGGCATAATTCCCCGGTCAATATTGGCCCACCATTTCAACTCGTTTTCTGCCTGCAGTTTACCTAAGATCACTCCTCGTTGGGGACCTGGAAAGGTTTTGTGAGTACTGCCGCTAATGAAATGTGCTCCTTCCTCGAATGGATTTTGAAACTGTCCTCCCAAAATTAAACCCAGTACATGGGCACCATCATATAAAACAGGAATATTTTTTGTACGACACACTTCCGCAATCTCTTTGACGGGTTCAGGAAATAAAAATAAACTTTTCCCTAAGACCACCATCCTGGGAGAAGATTGTTCAATCAAGGCCACACTTTTGGCAGTATCAATATGATAACCATCTTCAGTAGTGGGCCAAAAATGTAGGGAAATTGAATTTTCTTTATTGAGGGCGAGTGCTTGTCCGCGTACTTGAATACGTCTTCCAAAAACTCCAATCGGATTGTGACTAATGTGTCCCCCGGCATCAATGGAGTTGACAATGACAGTGTCCCCTCCACGCAATAAAGCAAGAGCAATTGCCGTATTGGCAGCATTTCCACTAATGGGGCGCACATCTGCATGAGTACAGTTGGCTAAATCTATTATTTCTTGTGTTGCCAACATCTCAATTTCATCAATATAATCTGTTCCCTCATAATACCGATTGATCGACTCAGATGTATTAGGATGCCCTTCTGCATAACGGCCCATAAAATCATTACATTCAATACTCCGTACAGCAGGAGATTGTGTATTCTCACTGGCAATCAAATTGATGGCTTCCTGTCCTCTCCAAACATTCTGTTGTTCAACAATTTTCAAGACATCTGAAATTTCGACACTCATATTTTTTTCTCCATAATGACAATGTTGTTTGAATTCTATTGTTGCATGAGAAACATACATAGATTGGTGTACTGCTTTTTCTCAACATCAATTTATTAATATTCTGGTAAATAATGCACCGTTGCCCCAATGGCATCAATCACGGTCTGCTCAGCTAGTGGTTGCTGGTGGTGTGGTTCACCTTTCACGACGATAGAGGGTTTCAATTGCTCTAGCAAATGGTTGGCATTAGTATCATCAAAAATGATCACCCAATCAATACCTTCAATAGATGCCAGTAAAGAAGCACGATCTTTTTCATTGAGCAGTGGGGGTGTTCCTTTTTGTTGTTCAATAGAATGATCACTATTGATGGCGACGACTCGAATTCCCTTGAACTTTTGCATTTGTTTTAAAAATTTCAAATGAGCTGCTGAAATATTATCAAAATACCCATTAGTGAAAATCAAAGGAAGTTTTTGATGTTCCAGGGAGGAAAGTAAATGATCCAGAGAAACGACTTTATCTGAACCATGTCCCATTTCCAATTTTTGCAATAGTTCTGACTTGGTAAAGGAAGTGACTCCCACGTGCATGATTTCCATGCCTGCTGCTAAATTTGCCCATGCTGCAGCATGCTCAATGGGAATATTGGCCGACATCAAAAATGCCAGCATACTCACAACCATATCTCCTGCTCCAACTACATCAAACACCTCTTGTGTTTCTGATTCGAAACAAAAATAATTATCCGAATTTTCAAAGAGCAACAAACCGTCTCGGTCTAGACTGACAATAACGTATTTGAAATTAAATTTTTTTTGGATTTGTGCAGCGGCCTTTAGGGCATCATTCATATTCTCAACGGCATATTCTGCTGCTAAAGAGATTTCTCGACGATTCGGTTTGATGAGTGTAAAATCATGATAAATTTGATAATTCGCCCCAAGTGCAGGATCTACGACTGTATCGATTTTATATTTTCCTGACAGGGATCGAATTGTCTCCAAAATGGGTGCTGTTAACATCCCTTTTCCATAGTCAGAAATTAAGATCAGATCCACATGTGGGATAATTCTTTCCAAATACTCAATAATTTCTGGCTCACACGGCAGTTTCCATTCTCTAGGAGGATCAAAATCCATCCTGAGTAGATGATGATGCCCTGCAAGCATGCGGTGTTTCAAGATGGTTGTAAAACCTTCCTGTTTCAACACACCTGTTGTATCAATACCTGCTTCTTCGAAAAGTTGATATACTCCATCAGCATTGGCATCTTTCCCAACTATTCCACAGGCAAACACTTTTGTTCCAAGTGCTACTAAATTATTCATGGCATTGGCAGCACCTCCCAAGCGATTCTCTTCTCGTGAAACACGAAGTACTGGAATTGGGGCTTCTGGAGAAATCCTCTCCACACTTCCCCAGGTATACCGATCCAGCATCAAATCACCAATTACTAAAATGGAAGGGGATTGTACTTGCTCCAAAGAATATTGGAGTTCTTGTTTGCTTATCACTGTTATTTGTATTTATGATTTTTTATTCAAATATTTTTGAATGGTCTTTTCAAAAACCGTTTGAGGGAGTGCTCCAGAAAGGACTTCTCCTGTTATTTTTTTTGTTTTGGAGTCATAGGTTCCTATCATAAAACCAGGGGTGCCACTGATACCAATGGCAGAGCCCTCACGAATATCATTTTGTACCAACTCCCGATATTTTTCTTGATCCAGGCACTGATTAAACTTTTTTAGATTTTTCACCTTAATCGTTTTAGCATAACCTTTCAAATCAGTTAGATACTGTTTACGTTGATTTTGATAAAGTATCTTATGCATTTCTTCAAATTTTCCCTGCTCTCTGGCGCATTCTGCTGCAATTGCGGCTTCATCGGCTTCTGTATGAAAGGATAAAGGAAAATGACGGTATGCAAAAGCCACTTTTTCTTGGTACTTTTTCATTAAATTACTGAGAGTTGGCTGAATTCTGCCACAAAAAGGGCATTGATAATCAGAGAATTCAAGCAACATGACAGATGCATTGGGACTGGTCCGAATCACAGCAGTTCCTACTGAAGCTGTGACTAGAAACTCAGCGGGAGGCTCCAGATAGTTTTGTATCCAGCCTTTTTCAACAGCCATCGCAAATTGATGGGCTAAATGGACCCTGTTGTTACGTTCCACAAGGTATTGTTCAATTTGACCTCCTAATTGTTCCAACGTTCCACGCTGCTGAAGATTATTTTGCTTATAAAATGTTTCTACTTCCTTGTCAGTCACCTTTGAGGAAGGGGCCAGAGTGATTTCTTTATGCTTTTTCGCCAGTTCTGTCAAGGCGACCTGTGGGAGTTCTGCCGCTATTTCTTCATAAAGATTTTCAAGTAAATCATGAATCGATTTATTCATGATATCATTCAGATGTACTGCCTTGCCATCCACTCTGGCAATAACAGGGTTGCTGGTATACTGCCCTGCCTCGATCTTTGTCTCTTTTGATTTATGCTGATCGGCTACAGCAACAGAAACCAGGAGTCCAGTACAAAAAAAGAGTAGACACGCTTTAAAAAATTTCATAATCACCTCCTCGTCCTTTGAATAATTTTTCGTGGAATAACAATAAAACCAGGGAATGCGTAGTATCTCATTGCAAATCTGCTCCCTGCAATAGACGTTTCTGCTCCTGTTTTATTACAGACCCTTGAGGATGTTTGTGAACAAAATGGTTAGTCTATAGCCAGAGGAATTGCCCAATAATCATGTGAGAGTAAAGGTGAGACTGGAAAATATAATATAAAAAACTGTAAATTTAGCAAGGTGGAAGTATAATTTCACCTTTTCCACAATGCCGTCAAAATATCAAAATCTCATCTGTAGATATCTCGATAAATACTTTCCAATGGAATAAATTTTGCGCAAAATAAGTGATTGCACAAATACACGGAGAAGAAATGAGAAGTGAGTGATGAGAAATGAGAAAGGAACTTTACAAAACCTCATATCTCACATCTCAAAACTCATTTCCAGACCACGGATTTGCTCAGGAATGCATTTTGTAGCAAAGGCCAGATCATTGGAAAAAACTTTTTTACTATACATGGGCAAATCAAATCCATTGTCTTCCCTGGTTCTGGTCTTTATTTCTGGAGTAGGGGCTGGTCTGGCCAGCATGGTTTCTTCTTTCCAATATTTAGGATTGGTGGCTTATTTTCCCTTATTATTGGTATTGGACCGTATCTACCAGAGTCAGGAGTACACATGGAAACGGAAAATCTTCTACACATTGTTAGCCTGCTGGGGTGTTGGAGCCATTGGAGCTACCATTGCAAATCCCTGGATGATTCATAGCATTCATGTATTTGGGCACATGCCTTGGGGCATTGCAGTTCTCATTACAGGTCTTGTTTATGGCTTCGAGATCACCTTGGTTCTTTGGGTGTGCTTTGGTTTTCCGATGATATTTATTAAAAGGCTGGAAGGATGGGACATTCCTTTCCGTTTTTGTTTTTTTTTATTGGCTGATCCCTTATATCCCAGACTATTTCAATGGTCTTTTGGAGGATTTGTCTTTACAGAAACCGTCTGGATTGCCCAAATTGCAGATTTAGTAGGAGACTGGGGATTAGGGTTTTATAGCATTGGATTCCATTTTCTCCTTCTTCTATTTTGGCGTAAAGCGCTCTTACCTGCATCATTTAACAAATCGGTTGCCATTGGCTTTACAGGAGTCTACTTTTTTTTACTGGTTGCAGGAATTGCTTATGGAGGATGGCGCACTACACAACTAGAGTCTTTCTTAGCAGAAGGAGAACCGTTGCATATTGTGGCAATCCAGCCTAATTTTTCCTTGCAGCAGTTAGCCTCTAACCCTGATTTGGCTTATTCAAAGCGTGAAACAAATATCAGGGCCTTGCTTTATGATTCACAACAAGCACTTGAAGCACTCCCTGATGATTCCACTATTCCTAAACTATTAGTATGGCCAGAATCCGTCTATCCGTTTGCTTATTTAAAAGACCCTGCTGAACAAAAAAGAATTCAGCGATTTGTCAAAAGGTACCAAACGGCGTTATTATTCGCAACCATTGACTGGGAGGAAACTCCCACAGGCTACCAGTTTTATGGTATATCGCTTTTGATTGGAAGCGATGGAGAAATAAAAGGGAGATATAACAAAATATTCTTAATTCCTTTTGGAGAATATATCCCAGGGGGAGCTGTTTTTCCAGCATACCGCCAGTGGTTGAAGCAACTGGTCCCGAATATTTCAGAATTCAAACGAGGAGATGATTTCACGGTGTTTCAGCTTGCTGATAATTTGCCATTTTCAGGTAGTATTTGTTTTGATGTGTTTTCTCCTAAAATTATTCGCAACATGGTACGCAACGGTGCACAATTCGTGATCAATCTTAGCAATTTAGCCTGGTTTGGCAAAACCAATGCTACCCGTCAAATGGAAATGATGATTCGTTGGAAAGCTATCGAAAACAGAGTTCCTTTCCTTTACATCTCTAATAATGGGGAAACTATGTTCATCAACGCTTTAGGAGAAAAAGTGGGGAAAAAACTGGAGTTGTTCGAACAAGGAAGTCTTTCAAAAACCATTCTCCTGCAACAATATTTTTCTATTTACCGTGAATACAGAGAGTGGCTGCTAGCTGGAATTTTTCTGGTCTTTTTAGTCATTACGATTTATGCCCAGTGGAAGGACAGGCTTTTTTCTGCAAAATTGTATGAATAGAAATACTTAGTTTTGCTTGTCCTTAGGTAAAGTGAAACTGAACTTGGAGCCTTGGTTTGGCTGACTCTCTACCCAAATCTTTCCTCCATTTTTTTCGACAAGTTCCTTGCACAGAATCAAGCCAAGGCCAGTGCCCCTTTCTTTTTTTGTACCAGGTGTGGAAACACTCTTATCAATCCGAAAGAGGAATTCCAGACTTTCTGCATCAATCCCGACTCCATCGTCCTGAACTGAAAGTGCCACCATGTTATCCATGTCTTCGCTAAAGATTCGAATTTTACCATTGGGATGAGTGAACTTAATAGCGTTGGACAGTAAATTTCGCATCACCGTATTCGTGATATTATGGTCAGCGTAGACCATGGTTTGCTCAGGGATTTCATTACATAGGGCAATGTCTTTCTGCTTGGCATTGTCTGATAAAATTCCGATGACTTCCTCTGCTAATGGATACAGATCATGAAAATCAGGATGGCTTTCTATTCTTCCCATCTGTATCTTTGCCCAGTCCAACAGATTTTCGAAGAGACGAAACAACCGTTTTGTTGCATCGAAAATTTGATCTACCATCTTTTGAGTTGTGGGAGGGTCATAAACAGCCAATTGAGTTGACAATAACTCTCCTGACAATAACAGGCTGGTGAAAGCATTAGATATGTCATGGGCAACGATAGAATAAAACTTATCTTTGGCAGCATTCAATGCTTTTAGTTCCTCTAAAGCCTCTTCCAATTGTAAAGTACGGCTCTGAACTTTTTGATCTAACTCCATGTTCAGTTTTGTCAACTCTTCTACCAGTTCCAGATTGTGAGCCTCCAGTGTGTATGCTTCTAAAGCTCTTTTGATGGTGAGCTGTATTTCTTCCTGATTAAAAGGCTTCAAAATGAACTTGTAAATATGGGCCTGATTGATGGAGGCAATCATCACTTCAATATCAGTAAAACCGGTCAAGATCATGCGAATTGCACGAGGCAGTAATGGAATCGTTTGTTCTAAAAAATCCACTCCCAACATCCCTGGCATTCGTTGATCACTGATAATCAAATGAATACGGTCTGGATATTTATACTGTTTGATCATTTCCAACGCCTCTGCGCCTCCTGTTGCCGTCAAAATATTGTATTCCTGCTTCAACAAATCCGAAAGAGTGATCAAATTATGCTCTTCATCATCTACCACTAAAACTGTGTGCTCTTTCAAGTTGAGATCCTGGTCAGGATCAGCTGTTTGTAATCGCTTTTGATTAAACATGTTTTTCCTATAAAGGTATTTTTTCGCACCACTCCAACACTTGTGTCATGATTCTTTTCGTTGTCTATAATGTATAGCGTCTTTCCATATTCAAGCTTTTTCAAGCTTTTTGTGGGTTTGAGCACGATTTTCATTGGCTGAAATGGAGAAGATTGGATTTTACTCAAAAAATATTCAGTAATTTTACCGCCATCAATGCGATCCCAATAACCAATACATACCGAATGATCTTTTCTCCTCCTTTGACGGTAGTGTAACTTCCAATCCATCCTCCGACAGCATTCCCAGCAGCTAGGCTGAGGCCAAGTGACCAGTTGACATTTCCGGTTGCAATAAAGACAGTAATTGCCGGAAGCGTATAAATGAAGACGATGAATACTTTGTGCATATTTACATGCACTAAACTCAAGTTGAGAATGTGGTACAAAACGGCCATCAATAAAAACCCTACACCTACCTGGATAAAGCCTCCGTAAAAACCAATACCAAACATGGCCAGATAACTCCACCAAACCCGCTGTTGGGTTAAAGCAATCGCCTCTTTTTGTTGGTATTTAGGCAACAGCATGGAAACCACAATGCCAACCATCACAATAGCAAGTACCCGCTGAAACCAGACATCGTTCATTTGAACAGCAGCCCAGGCGCCTAATGCGCCTCCTGGAAGGGTGAATACGGCAAGCTTGAAGCTCTCCTTAAACTGGGAAACTTCCTGTTGACGAAATCCCCAGATAGCAATTATGTTTTGAATACAAATTGCGACGCGGTTGGTACCATTAGCCAAAGCACTGTCCAGGCCCATAAAAATCAAAACTGGTAATGAGAGTGCCGATCCTCCCCCAGCCATAACATTGGTAAAACCGGCAATGGTTCCGACTACAAAAAGCAATAAGATGTATAAATATTCCATTGTATTTTTAAAAATTGAGAATTGATACAAGTCCCCATTTTTTCGATGGAGCGCTACTATAAAGTAGGTTGCGTTCAAACAGAAAATTCTATATGAATAATACCTACAAAAAAAACTACCCAAACATCCGGATAACAGTAACGGACTCTACTTCGTATTTGTCCTAAGGAAAATTTTGTGGATCTAGATACACTACGGCTTTTTTTACACCTGTCACGTACCTTACATTTTGGAAAAACAAGCCAGGATTGTTACCTCAGTCCATCTACTCTGAGTCGAATCATTAAAAGGCTTGAAGAAGATCTCGGGCATGCTCTGTTTATTAGGAATAATCGACAAGTGACCTTAACTCCTCAAGGCATACAATTCCGGCAATATGCTGTTGATGTTTTAGCCAAATGGGAATGTTTACAGGGACAACTCAATGAAGATGCAAAAGTATTACAAGGAGAAATCAGCCTTTATTGTTCCGTGACCGCTTGTTACAGTATCCTGCCAAAAACTTTAAATAATTTTCGACAATTATACCCGGATATTCATCTTAAACTAGAGATTGGCAATTCGGTCAATGCCTTGCAAAAAATTAAAGACAACTCAGTAGACCTGATCATTGCCACACTTCCTGATTCTATTTCCAGTGATCTGATTTCTTATGTTCTTACTATCACTCCTTTAGTATTTGTTGCTCCGACTGCACCTTGTAGTGTTAGTACCCAAATCGATGGTCCAACCATTGATTGGTCTCATGTCCCCATGATTTTACCTCAAACCGGCCTGGCAAGAAGTTATGTCAATAAATGGTTTCAAGAGCAAGATCTAACTCCTAAAGTTTATAGTGAAGTTGTTGGACACGAAGCCATTCTCGCATTGGCCAGTATGGGATGTGGGGTTGGCATTGTACCACAACTGGTACTCGAAAAGAGTCCTCTGCAATCAGAAGTTCGTATTTTACAGATCACTCCCAAGCTCCCAGAATTTAAAGTGGGAGTCTGTATTCAGAAAAAAAAATTGCAGTCTTCTTTAGTCCAGGCTTGCTGGAATTCAATTAAATTTTGAGATCACAAAAAGAAGGATTTGTTCACCGATATGTGATAGGCATTGACATTATGCTGACGAATAAATAGGATTTTCTAATGGTCTAAACATTCTTCAGAAAAACTTCAAATTCAAATAATAAAGAGAAATTATGATGCCTGTCCTTTATTTTATTGCCGGTGGAGTTTTGATGTTCATCGTCATGTTGTTTCGGCAAAAAAACATAGAGCAATCATACCAGGAAAAAATAAAAAACCAGACAGCCACTCATACTCAACAGCAACTCGATGAATTAAAAATGCAGATGAAGCATCAACAGCAAGAGTATGAGCACCAGCTTGAAACACTAAAAACAGAAAACGAAGCACAAGTTTCGGAAATACTAGAGCAGGTTTCAGAAATTGAAGATGTTGCACTCAAATGTGAAAAGAACTTATTGTCTCCAGATAAATTGAATTTTCTTGAATCAGAATTAGAAAAACTGAGAATAGAAGTGGATCAGCTACAAGACTTAGTTACTACCTTCAAGCAGTGGCATGAAGGTCTGGTTGAATTAAGAGCCAATAATCAGTTAATGCACAAGCTGAATGAAGAATTCAAATCTGTTGGCAGTCAAACCATCACTCTATCATTAAATGCCAGCATTGAAGCATCAAAATCTGGAGAAATGGGAAAAGGATTTAAAGTGGTTGCTGAAGAAATTTCTCAATTGGCAGAACAAACACAGGAATTGTGCAACAATTATGCGAAAGAACTGAGCAAAAATGATCTATTGACCACAACGGCCTTCCAAAATACTCAGGCAGGAAGCCGGATGGTGCTGAATACCATTGAAGGACTGCTTTATATTACCAAAGACTTGCAAAAAGAAACCGGACGGATTAGAAAGGAAGTGGCAGACAGCGACATCCATGAATTGCTCAGTTGTGTCAGGTCTTTACAAAAATAAACTTTTCACTCAGACATACTTTTCTCAGGAATTTCTTTGTTTGCAGAAGAAGTGTTATTGGATTCAGAAACCTCATTATTCTGAGCAAATGAGTTTTTCGAAGAAGATTCTGAATCCCCCTGAGGCAGTTCTACACGGCTTTGCGTTTTTCGATTCTTTTCCCGCTCCAACAAAACCAACTTTTTCAATCGGTAAATTTCACTTTCCTGGGATTTGATCCGAATCCGAAGATAAGAATGATAAAAAAGGAAATACAGTGTTGTAAAGAAAATACCAAAAGCAAGAGCAGCAAAAACAGAGATAAAAATAGGATGTTGACCAGATGTTAAATGAACATTAAGCCATTCCAGGCTAAATCGGACTGTCACCAAATCTTTATTTTGATCAGCAAATAAAACACCAAAGCCAAGAAAAGCAGAAGCAAAAAGTAACCAAAAATAGCGCATAATTACATCTATTGTAAAAGGTAATTCAAACGGATTCCTGTGGGATCGGGCAGGATTTCTTTGAGTGGTGCCAATCCTAACAAAGAGATTAGTGAAAAAGAGGCTGAATCAAATTCTATGGTTTGAATCGGCTCTTGTAAATCTAATTCTTGCCCAAGAGATGAAATTACCTGGGAAAAACTGCCTAATTCATCAACCAGCCCGATTGCCACTGCACGGTTCCCCACAACAACCCGACCGTCTGCGAAAGTCCGTATCTGGTCTTCCTTTAATTGTTCTCTTCCTTTTAGGATCGCCTGAACGAATTGTTCATGAGTATCATCCACCAGTTGCTGAAGGATTTCACGCTGCGAATTTTCCACACCATGGAACATGGACATCAAATCCTTGTTGGGAACGCTGGTAATGGTGACGGCCTCTGCACCAATCTTTTTCCCTAACTCTTCTAAATTGAACCATTGCAGCAAAACACCAATGCTGCCTGTAATCGTTCCTGGATTGGCAAAAATGCGGTCTGAGGCACATGCAATATAATAAGCACCTGAAGCAGCTACGGCCCCCATTGAAGCATACACTGGTTTTACTTTTTTCAATTCGTTGAGTGCTTCATAAATTTCTTGAGATGCTGCGACCCCTCCTCCGGGACTATCCAGGCGAACAATAACTCCCCGCACACTTTCTGTTTGCTCCATCTTCCTAATCTGAGCCACCACAGGATCTGGATTGAGAATCATTCCTTTGATTTTAACCACTCCTATCACTCCCTCCTGCAGAAGCGAAAATCGCTGTACCTGAGTGAGATTCAGCAAAGTCGAGAAGACTAGAAGCAAGACGATCAAGATAATCGTGCTGGAAAGAAGTGGATGTTTTTTTAGCATATGTTCTACCAAATGGCGGAGAGAGAGGGATTCGAACCCCCGGATCATTAGTATGATCAATTGATTTCGAGTCAACCGCCTTCGACCACTCGGCCATCTCTCCAAGTCAATGTCTATGAGGGGTGTAGAGGGTGTGAGTCACCATATTAATGCCCCTCAACGGCTGCCTATCTCTTAAGAATACATCTCCTCTTATGATTGGTCGAGGCATTTCTTTGGAGGGGAGAAGATACTCACGAGAATTTTCCTTCTTCAAATAGATACATGCTGTGGAGGATGACTGTCAAGCAGTTATAGTATTCTTTCCCTGTTCAGTCACCATCACACCGCATCAGCCAGTTATCGAGACTCTTCAAGACCAGAGTTTGAATACAATTATTCCTTCGTTGGAACTAAAAATAGGGCCATGATTTTATGCAGTTTCCAGCGGGGGGAATGATTTTACCAAATCATCCAATGCTTTTATTTGGCTCAAAAATGGTTTGAGTTGCTGGAGTGGGAGAGCACATGGCCCATCACACAGAGCTTTATCTGGATTCGGATGTGCCTCCAGAAACAAGCCTGCAATGGCTTGGGACATTCCAGCTAAAGCGAGTTGCTGAGTAAACTGTCGGCGTCCACCCGCTGAAGTAGGGCGTCCTCCAGGTTTTTGCAGTGAATGCGTCACATCAAAAAATATAGGGTAATGGAAGGATTTCATGATGGGAAAAGCCAACATGTCTACCACTAAATTACCATAACCAAAAGAACTTCCCCGTTCACAAAGAATCAAGCGATCATTGCCTGCCGATTCAAATTTTTCCAGAATGTGTTTCATCTCTTCAGGCGCTAAAAATTGGGCTTTTTTGATATTAATCACCGCTTGGGTATTTGCCATGGCTAAAACAAGATCCGTTTGACGTGATAAAAATGCTGGCAATTGGAGAATATCCACGATTTCTGCTACAGGAGCAGCTTGATCTGGCTCATGAACATCTGTTAAGATGGGAATATCAAATGTTGTTTTAATGGCTTCAAAGATTTTTAATCCTTCTTCCATGCCAGGACCTCTAAACGAATGGAGGGAAGAGCGATTTGCTTTGTCAAACGATGCTTTAAACACATAAGGAATGCCCAATTCCTCTGTGATGGTAAGATAGGTTTCTGCAATATGAAGTGCTAAATCACGTGATTCCAGAACATTCATTCCACCAAATAGAACAAAAGGGTGTTGATTGGAGATGGGAATGTCTCTGACGTAAACGGTTTTCTGTGACATATTTTTTCTTGAGGCTGAACTGTCTTGTTTGATAGAGCTAGTGAACCAATACAATAAACAAATGCTATGCTAGAAAGCAAAATAAAAAAAGATATTTATATTGCTACCATCGTTTCCCCTTTCACTTTGGATGATGTCCATGACATTATAGAGCAAGTTGAACAATCCAAGATATCCGCAGTTTTGCTGGATACTGATGATCTCGGCCTGATCACTTCAACTACTTTGAGCATTATCGTATCTCTTTGTAAAAATTTAGACGAAATCCACATCAAACTGGGACTGTTTAATTTATCCAATAATAATTATCAACTATTAAAAATTGCAGGAATCGATCATTTGCTTTTTGTTTTTAGAAGCTGTGCAGAAGGTATCGCTGCGTTAGGAAGATGATATTTGCAATATGTAGTGCACAAAGAGATAACTTCCTGCTTCCTCTTCCAAATAACCGATTTGGTCATTGATTCGAATATAAAAATGGGAATGGTCTTTGGGTAATTTGTATTGAAATTCAATCACCCCATTACGTTTGGGAGTATATCGCTCAACCAAATGGTGTTGGGCATCATAAACAGAAAGCAAAGGGGATAGATTTGTGTTTCCAATTCTTTGCCATTTCCCAGTCATCGTCTGTCCTGGGTTTTTAGATTCGACTTTAAAAAAAGTGCTGTCTCCTCGACTGCGAAGCAAATCATAAACACCAATTCCCGAAGGCAGAACGTAAAGAGTTTTCAATTTTTCTGGAGGAACTCTTTTTTGTGGAGGTTGTGTTTTATGTCGTTGCACCCATTGTTCGACCCTGTCAATGGAGTAATAGGATTCTAATGGAGTAACGGTCTCTTGCCATTGAACCTTGATTTCTAATTGGTCACTATTCCAAACAGCCTGTTGTATTTTGTAAGAAGGAAAATTGGTTTTTTTTAAATGTGATATCAATGTTTTGCGGTTTCCTGAATAAACGGCATAATAAATCGTAGAGTCCTTTGTCAAGGTATACAATTGAATATGATCCCAAAATCCTTGCTGGTTTAGAATATTTTGGAGAAAAATAGTTTCTTGCTGAGGTGTTGCCAGTCCAGATAATTTAATATTGACCGGAGTGCCACTGGTTTTTTCTGTAGATATCAATGTGGCAATCAATGGATCCCACTTGAGTGAGAGAGGCTTTAGCAATCGGGCAAAGTCTTGTTTGGCATTCCAGTTGTTGAATGTTTTTGTTGTTTGGACCTGACTCAGGTATTTTCCATTAGAAGCATCATACAATGTCAATTGTAACTTTGCCGATAGAGCTTTTTTTGCTTTTTTTGATGACAACTGCCTGAGTTGGAGATTAAGGAAAAGGAGTGTTTGATTTTTCGAATTTGAGATTATTTGTTGTGATAATGATTGTTTAGGGTTCGCCGTGAGGTTTTTTACCCACTTAGAAGTTAACGGCTTTGCTGTTTGAATATGTAGTTTATATGGTTTGAAAAGCTGATTTAAAGTACGGATCGTTTTCTTTTTTTGGGTATTGCCCCAAACCGTGTCTTTAGGGTCATAAAATAAAGTCACTTGCCGGGTTGGATCATCGAGTAATGATAAATTTAACTGCTTGAGATGAGATATAATTTTATCCTTAAAAATACGAGCTTCTAGCAAGAGAGAAAATTTTTTTAAATCTTCTGATTCGGATGTTTCGAGGATACGAATCGATTCAATAAATTGATCAGGTTGTTTTAACATCCTGGCATTAATCTGTTTCTGAACTTGAGTCAATACCTTAGTATCCAGAAACTGAGGCAGCACTTTTTGAATGATCGTTTGTTTGGCTTTGAACATGGCTTTGTTCTCTGCTTGCACCAAGTTTTCATTGACAATCGGAACAGTAGCGCTGCCTTGTTGAACAATAAAGTTTTGTGCAATTCCTTGGGTTGGTATGACGAGAAAACAAGCCAGCAAAATTCTAATATAAATTATTTGACTAATGGTGTGTTTACGCAAAATCAATCTACTTTCCAATTAGAAATGTCTATGTCAACAAAAAACAGATCGTTTGTTGCACAGTTGAACAAAACAAATCCATTCTCAATTTGGAGTAATTATGCCTATTTCATTCCATGGAGGCCATAGCGGTAACTATTGTGATCACGCTGAAGGAAAATTGGAAGATGTTATTTGTCAAGCAATTGAACAGGGTTTTACTCACTATGGCTTGTCAGAGCATATGCCACGCACTCAAAGTGAATATCTTTATCCAGAGGAATATAAACGTGGCCGCAGTCCTGAGCAACTGGAACACATGTTTGCAATGTATATCCGGGAAGGCCGTCAATTACAATACAAATACAAGGAACAACTCCACATACTTGTTGGAATGGAGACCGAATTGATTGGTAATAATTTTGATGAAATAGAGTATTTTTGTCATAAATACACTCCTGACTATTTAGTCGGTTCGGTCCATTATGTCCATCGAATTCCTTTCGATTATGGGGAAAATGAGTTTGAGAAGTTGGAACGCTTATTGGGGGATACAGAGGCGGTGTTTTGTGCTTATTATGATGCACAGTTTGAGTTATTTCAGCGTATTCGTCCTCAAGTCGTCGGGCATTTTGATTTGATTCGTCTTTTCCGGCCACAGTTTTCTTTATCAAAAAAAATCTGGGAACGGATTGAACGGAATCTCACTTGTGCGATTGCAAATGATGCTTTGTTTGAGATCAATGCCAGAGCATTCAAGAAAAAACTGGATGAACCGTATCCACAACACGAAATTCTGCAGTTGCTTGTTACCTTAGGAGGAAAAGTCACCTTGGGGGATGATTCGCATCGACCAGAGGAGGTGGGACTGAATTATGAGAAGGTTTTTCAATTTTTGGAGAAGCAGGGAATTTCTTCTGTATATGCATTGGAAAGAGATGGACAAGGACACTTATTTCATAAGCAGGTCCCTGTCCCATGCTGATTGATATGTGTTGGTTCCTTGCTCAGAAACCAACATGCAACCAGGTTATGCAAGGCTATGGGCAATAATATCAGTCATTGACAATACCCCGATTGCAACAGGAGCGTCTCCTGAATTATCAACAATAACCAAACGGTGAATACGATTTCGTGTCATTAATGTGATTGCTTCAGAAACCGTCTTGTTGGAATCACAGGTGATACATCCCGGAGTCATCAGAGTTTGTGCAGTGATTTGATGCAATTCCTCTTTTGTTTTGCCTTGACTGGCCAGAATGATATCGGTTTGTGAGATCACACCAATCGGACGGTTATTGGAGTCAACCACGACAATTGCGTGAATGTGATCATCCAGCATCTTCTTAATCACACCGCTCGCATTTTCGTCTGTTGAACAAGAAATTAGCCCTTTGTGCATCAGTTCTGTGACAGGAATGGCGACTTTTGCATCACCTTCATCGGTGAATTCAGCATCAGGATCCAAAACTGGCACATGAGGTGTATCACGAACATCATCAGCGGCCAGTACTGCTGTATCAATTTTAGAACGATGCTCTGGATCATTGATGCCTGTATCAAATTCAGTGGCACCAACCAGAACTGCCATGTTTCCATGGGGGTGTTTGTTTTCATACATTAATTGATGCACGTGTGGTATTTCATCATAAGTATAGGCTTTGGAAAGACATGGATTGACATGTCCAGAAAGAACGAGTTCATTGAATCCGTAGGACTGTTCATCGTTAGCAAAGTGAGATCCTTGCAGGCGTTTTTGACGCATCCAAAGATAACGAAGGTCAACGGTTGCGTTGTAGCCAGAAGTTCCTGCACAAATAGTGACCATACCACCGGTTTCACAAACAAAAATGGATGTTGGAATTGTCGCTTCTCCAGGATGCTCAAATACGACACGAGGTCCGCGTTTTTCACCTAATATATCCCAAATAGCTTTTCCAAATTTTCGAACGCCTTTCAGCCACTCATTGTATCCCACATGATCTTTCCAATGAGGCAACATGCCCCAATGGTCAAAATCTTTTCGGTTAATGCAGCCTTTTGCTCCCAATTTCATACAATAATCAAATTTATCTTCACTGGAAACAACAGCAATAGGGATACCACCCAATGCTTTGACAATTTGAATTGCCATAGAGCCGAGACCACCAGAGGCTCCCCAAACCAGCACAACATCATTCTTTTGGACATTGCTTTCTCCCCAGCCCAATAACATTCGGTAGGCTGTTGCTCCAACGAGCATATAGGCTGCTGATTCTTCCCAGCTTAAATGCTGTGGGCGTTTAACCAATTGATGTGACTGCAATTTTGTAAATTGGGCAAAACTCCCATAATTGGTTTCATATCCCCAGATTCTAAAAGTGGGAGAATACATAGGGTCGTGTCCTGCAGCAACATGAGGACAATTTCTATCCCATATACCACAGTGAGCGACTACTTCATCTCCTACTTTCCAGTCGGTCACATCTTTTCCGACTTTATAAACGATACCAGACGCATCGGATCCACCAATATGGAATTCTTCAGGTTCGCCCTGTTTATTACGTGCTTTGATCACATTCACTGGAATACCCAGTGATGCCCAAACATTATTGTAGTTAATGCCCGCTGCCATGATATAGACAAGCACTTCATCATCCTTAATTGCAGGAACATCGACTACTTCTTTTTGGAAACCTTTCATAGGTTCTCCAAATCGTTCTGGCCGTATTAACCAAGCATTCATTTTTGGGGGGACGACGCCAAGAGGAGGTGCATCACCGATATCGTATAGTTCTTTTGACATTTTTGCTCCTTATCAATTGTGGTGTTTACAGAAAAAATCAAGGATTGATGTTTCCATGAATTTTTACTGTATTTGGGTTAAATTTTTTTCCAATGATTTAGTATTTTTTTTCGAAATACTTCAAAAATTTCCAGCGGTGAAGCAACATGAGATGTCCACTGCTGCAATAAAGTTGATTCTCCTCCCACAAGCTCCAGTCCATGTCTTCCAAATTCTTCTCGCAGCAACTTGATTCCCCAGGCGGCTTGATGTTCAACACGGGAGGATGTTAATTTATTTGCTTGGGATAACCAGGTACGATGTTCTGCAAAAATTTGGACTAATTTTTCTATTCCTGATCCTTCGGATGCACTGACCAGACTGACAGGAATAGTCCAATCTTGTTCTGATTCCACTGGAGCCAGACAACGTCTTAATTCGCGGGCTGTCTTTTTGGCTGGGTCCCCTAAATCAGCTTTGTTGACAACCAGAATATCAGGAATTTCCATAATTCCTGATTTGAGATATTGAATGCTATCTCCGGAGGCTGGTTGGGCGATGTAGCAAACGGTATCGCTGACATTGGCGATATCAATTTCTGTTTGCCCGACACCAATTGTTTCAATGATGACCAAATCAAAGCAGGCTGACAACACCAAGCCCATTGGCCATACTTCGGAAGCGAGACCTCCTAAATGTCCTCGACTGGCAAGAGACCGAATGAACAGTCCTTCGTCAAATTGAGGAAGCTTGATACGGAGCCGATCTCCCAAAAGAGCGCCTCCGCTGATTCGGCTGGAGGGGTCAACTGCAAGGACACCAACGGTGATTCCAGCTTCCCTCCAGACATGAATAAGTGCTGAAACCAAAGAGGATTTTCCAGCACCTGGCGGGCCAGTGATACCAATGATATGGCCGCCTTCTAATAATTTTTTTTGAGGCAATGCTGATAATAATTGAGCCGCGCATTCTTTGGCTTCGGGCCGTTTATTATCAATAATATTGAGTGCATTGGCTACTGCAGACCGGTTTCCCTGGGCAACGGATTCTGCCAATTGCAGAGGGTCCGGTAATTCCAAAGCAATCATGTCATATTTCCATAAGGATCAAGGCCGTGGTTCTTACGGATGATATCCACCATGTCCCCCATGATGGCATTCATGTCGAAATTTTTAGGGGTATATACCGCTTCCACACCAAAACCAGCTAGGGTTTCTTCGTCTTCAGGAGGAATGATGCCACCTGTAATGACGGGGGTCGATTTCATATCCCGGCTTTGCATTTCATCTATAACGGTTTTCACCAATTCCAGATGACTGCCTGATAGAATAGATAAACCCACCATATGCACTCCTTCTTCCTGAGCGGCTTGAGCAATTTGCTGAGGGGTTAATCGAATGCCATCATAGACAACTTCAAATCCCACATCTCGTGCTTTGACTGCAATCTGCTCTGCACCATTGGAATGACCATCCAACCCTGGTTTGCCAACTAGCAGTTTGAGAGGGCGCCCAATTGATTCGACGGTTTTTTGCACACGAGAGCGAAGTTGTTCAATTTTTTCTGCATTTCCTTTTGCCTGGATAGAAATGTCAATTCCGGTAGGTGGACGAAATTCTCCAAATACCTGGCGTAGACAATCCCCCCATTCACCGGTGGTCACACCTGCCTTGGCACAGCGAATAGCAGCCGACATGATATTGGTATCGGTTTTGGCTGTATCTTCTAAGCCCTTCAAAGCGGCTTCCACTTCTTGTTGGTTGCGGTTGGCTTTATGGGTCCGAAGCCTTTCGACTTGATCTCGTTCTGCCTGTGGGTCCACCTTCATGATTCCTCCATCGCTGCCTTGTGTCAAAGGAGAATCTGCAGTTTCTTCAAAGCAGTTGATACCAATGATTTTTAAGTCTCCTGATTCGATGGATCTCAGTCGTTGCATGTGACTGTTGACCAATTCTCGTTTGATGTAGCCAGATTCAATGGCATTGATGATTCCTCCCTGAGATTCCACTTTGGCCATCTCTTCTCTGGCTCCGGCAATCAATGTATCCACTTTGGCCTGAATGACTGGAGAACCATCAAAAACATCACCATATTCCAACAGATCGGTTTCATAAGCGAGTATTTGCTGAATACGGAGTGACCATTGTTGATCCCAGGGCCGAGGAAGTCCCATCGCTTCATTCCAGGCTGGCAACTGCACTGCACGGGCACGAGCATTTTTGGAAAGGACGACGGCCAACATTTCCAGTACAATGCGCTGTACGTTATTCTCCGGCTGAGTTTCTGTCAATCCCAGAGAATTGACCTGAACCCCATAGCGAAAACGTCGTAATTTAGAATCTTCCACACCATAGCGTTTTTGGGTAATCTCATCCCACAGTTCTGTGAATGCCCGCAATTTGCAAATCTCTTCCACAAATCGAATGCCAGCATTGACAAAGAAGGAAATACGTCCAACCACTTGTGGAAAATCTTCTGAAGGAATTTGTCCAGTTTCTTTGACTTTATCCAGAACAGCAATCCCTGTCGATAACGCATAAGCGAGTTCTTGGACAGGAGTGGCTCCTGCTTCCTGGAGGTGATAGCTGCAAACGTTGGTGGGATTCCATTTTGGAACATTTTGGACAGTGTAATTGATGGTATCCGCCGTCAGTCTCATGGAAGGTCCTGGTGGAAAAATATAAGTGCCACGGGATAAATATTCTTTGACAATGTCATTTTGAGTAGTTCCACTGAGCAGTTTCAGGTCCACTCCTCTTCTTTCTGCTAAACCAAAATACAGAGCCATTAACCAAGCCGTGGGAGCATTGATTGTCATGGATGTATTCATTTTGTCTAAGGGAATTTCCTCAAATAGTTGATCCATGTCCTCAATATGAGAGATGGGGACCCCAACTTTACCGACCTCTCCATAAGCAAGAGGATGGTCAGAATCATAGCCTGTTTGGGTTGGAAGATCGAATGCTACGGATAACCCTGTTTGTCCTTTAGCCAGGTTGGTGCGGTAGAGCTCATTGGAAGCTTTTGCAGAGCTGTGACCTGAATAGGTCCGCATCAGCCAAGGCCGGTCCTTTTTGATTGTTTGTGCTGCATTTTCCATATACTCATCCTTTTTATTGCTAAGGAATGCTCCAAAAATAACTTTTCCATTTGTTTGTCTTTTTTTCATTCCTCAAGGGGGCGGCCATCCGCTTGATAAAACGCCCACGTAGTTCAGCTACGCAAACGCTTCATTGCCGGATCGGCGGACCGCTTGATGAGTAAAAAAAATTCTACACAAATTCGGGTAAGTTATTTCTGTCGCCTTCCTAACGTTTTTTGATCAATAGGGGTGGAAGTATTCCCACCCTGTTTTTAAGCACCTTTCACCAATGTGGGTAAAATGACTTTTAATGCCAGAATTTCTTCGGCCCCTTCGAAGATGGAAAGAACACGGGCATCCACAAAGTATCGACTGGCTGCCGTTTCTTCGGCATATCCCATACCACCGTGGATTTGCATCGCTTCTCGGGTTAACCATTCGGCGGTCTTGCAGGTAAAGAACTTAACCATACTGGCTTCCATCTGTCCTTTTCCTCCATCCATCAACCGGCCAACGGCATAGGTAAATTGACGGGAGATGGTGAGTAAAGTGGCCATTCGTGCCAGTTTGACCTGTGTTAATTGGTAGGCACCAATGGGCTTGCCAAAGACATTTCGTTCTTGGGAATAACTGACTGCACGCTCAAATGCTGCTTGCATCAGTCCAATGGCACGAGCTGCCGTCTGGATGCGACCACCAGAAAAACCGGCCATAGTGAAATAAAAACCTTTACCCTCTCCTTCAGGGCCGCCAATCAAATTTTTATCTGGCACAAAATAATTGTCATAAAAAACTTCGTAGGAATGCATGCCTCGGTAACCGATAGTCGCGATAGCACGCCCACTCATCGTACCACCTTCTGGCTGGGTGTACTCAAAATCGTGGCCGTCAAATGCTTCTTTTTCTGCCAGAAACATACTCAAGCCTTTATGTCCTAATGACATATCCGGATTGGTTCTGGCAAGTACTAGCATCACTCCAGCTTTGGCTCCAAAGGTACACCAGCTTTTAACTCCATTGAGAAGCCAACCCCCCTCGGTTTTAGTGGCCTTCAGTTTCATGGCTGCCACGTCAGAACCAGCATCGGGCTCGGTGACAGCAACGGCACACAGAGGATCGGCCATGGCCAGTTTAGGTAGCCATTCTTGTTTTTGTTCCTCAGTACCTCCTGTCAATAGAGCACGAGCTAAAATTTCAGGACGAGTGATCAAACTTCCTGCTGCTCCCAGTGAACCACGTGACAATTCTTCTGTGACGACAATCATTCCCATATTGTCTTCACGGTCGTCACGCTGAATTCCTCCATATCGTTCAGGAATGGAAATACCAAAACAGCCTAATTCTACCAGAGGCTCCAGAATTTCATTGGGAATCAGTAAATCTTTGCGATGAACTTCTTCTGCAAGAGGCATGACCGTTTCGTTGGCGAACTTACGGAATTCCTCCTGCATCATGGTTGCTTCCTCTTCCAAAAGGTACACTCCAGAACGCCCGTCTTGCTCGATGATTTTTTGTCCTAAATCAGCCAGATTTTTGGCGTCCATTTGTTGGTCACAGAAGCTTTGAATATTTTCAGCATTCAATGCATTGAGGCTTTCCAGTGTTAAACCGAAATTATTCAGTCTTCCTCCCAGTCGGGCTTTGATATTCTGCACACTTTCTGCGACAAACAACAACGTCATTTGTTCTTCCAGGAGCATTTCTTTGCCAGTAGTGTCCTGTTCACGAGCTGCTTTAGCGTAATCCAGCGCAAAACGTGCACCGGCGGTTTCAGCACTGGACCAGGCAAGATCATAAGAAACCAATTGGTGCTCATCCAATTTAGAGGCAGAAACACGATCATTGGCAGTACATTGCTCTTTAATCCATTTCAGGGACTGACTCAATACCGCTTGAGTCTCTTCCAGAGCTGATTGAGCTTGCTGTAATAATTGTTGGGTAGACATAAAAACCTTTTAAAAAAGTGAAAGAGGAAAGCAACTGATTTAACTATTGAGTACGATTTGCCACGATTTGTACAAATGATCTGGATTTCAATTCGTCCATGGTAATGCCAGTGGCCAGGACTTCTTCTTCTGTAATAGCACTACAGGCCATACCTCTTAGGAAGAAGTTCAACAACCCCTGTCCTGTTGCCGCATCATCAAAGGTATTGCCCACCAGAGTTGCCTGGGCCGCTTTATTCAGAAAAGCATTCAGTCGTGCGGAGGCATCTTTCAGTCCTGTCAAGAAGAATGTATCGACAGCTGCATAGCGTATAGGCAATTGACCTGGATTGAGATCCCACCCTTGATAATAGGCGTGGCGCAGAGAGTGCATGATGTTGTCATAATGCAGCTTCCAGGCAGAATTGACCACGAGGCGATTTTCTTTAATCTGGAGTGTGCTCAGTTGGCCATCTTTTGGGGCTTTGTGGGGACCAATAGGCATGATCGTCGTGGCACCGTCAGAGATGGTGATATTCGAGGCCGCCGAACTAGCCTGGAGAACGTGTCTAGCAAAATCAGAAGCAGGATGGGTGTGACTTTGATGGGCTGCAGTAATATGACAGGCTGCTGTATAATCATAGGTTCCAAAAATTGCAGAACGACAACGTCCATCACCGGCAGCAACCAGTAAAGGCACCGTATTTTCACCACGCTCATTGATGATCGACTGGGTGGTTTCAATCATGATTTCCAGCTTCAATGATTTCTTGGCATACCCCAGCTTATCCTCTATTTTATCTAAGATTTTTGCAAGAGTGGCAACTTGCTCCTCTGTAGTGACTTTGGGAAGCGTGATCACAAAGTTGTCAGGAAGTTTGCCATTCGCTTTTTCGGCCAGACGGGTTAAAAATAAATCAAGTGTGCGGATTGAGCGTGTCTTACATTCATCAGTGAAGGACTTGATGCGAATACCAATGAATGGAGAAAGGATGCCTGCTTCCATCCCTTTAGCCACTTCGTCTGCTGAACTGATGGCATGGCCATCTTCTTCATCATCAGGACGGTTTCCATACCCGTCTTCAAAATCAATCCGGTTGTCTTCAATCGGCTCTGTTTGTAATTTGTGAACGACTCTTTGATAGACAGTATATGCCAGCCATGCGGCGGGAAAGACTTTGCGGACTGCATCTGCATCTGCATCCAAAGCTGCTGTTAAATCGACTAATTCTGCAGAGGTTTCGGGTAAGCTTTCGGAACCAGGTAATTCGAGAACTTGAGCAAAGACAGCAAAATTGGGTGCATACGTGTTGAGAGTGCGTAGCCCAATTCCTCCCAGTTTACTCATGAATTCTGCTTTGAACAAATTTGCTCCGCCGTAAACCGTATGAACGGGTTGTCGTTCAAAAATCTCTTCTTGGTAGTGTATGCCAAGTTGTTTATTGGCTTCTGCTAATTGGTCGTGAAAACTTTGCACCTCATCGTTTGTTAATGTTAGTTTCATTACTCACTCCGTAAAATTTTTGGTTGAAGATTGGGCATCTCTGATTTGCGTTCTTAGAAAGAATTTTAATGATTATATCAAGGTAAATAAAAGCCTTACCAAATGGGAAAAACCTTGTAAATCCGTAATTCTACGTAGTGGGACTGATCTCACGAGGACAATTCTCTCTGAATTTTTCAAGGTGGCCTCCGCTATTCGTTACCTCAGGATCGCAATGAAAATTTAGTTTTTTAGGAAAGAGAAAACATAACAAACTCCTATATAATTTGTGTAGCAACTTAATTTACAAACGCCTTGCTTCAAGCTTTTCCTCTTTTTTACAAAAATTTAAGGTCCATGTTAAAAAAAATATATAACATTATATTTTTTAATCCACAATATAATTTTTTATAAAATATATTAAAAAATAGATTTTATAAAAAAACTCTTAACCTAATTTTTTGCAACCTGACAATTACAAAAATTTTGGATTTTCTCTATTCCGGTGGACTCAAGCGGGCGGGTGTGAGAAACTGGTAAATGTTTACTATATTCTGAAAGGTATCACAATTTCCAAGGCTTCTATTTCAAAAAGAGTTCTTCTTGTCTGAGGGCATGACATCATGGGGAATTGTAAGGTTTTGGAATGAGTTGGATTGTAAAACCTACCTTAAATTATCTTGATAATGTTATACAGATGTCGTATTCAGCGTGGAGTAAATTGCCGATTTTTGTAGGAAATGTGAACACACATCATGTGGTGTTCAGCTTTTCTTGCGAATCATCGATCTCGTTATCACAACGTATGTCATACGGACTGCAGCAGCCACTGCTCGTCCAGTATCCAGAAAACGTCTATAAGCCCGCTCCGACGAACAGCCTGGATTCCTGCCAGGCTGACGCATCAGTCAAACCGCTTCCAGGAAAACTTACTGGACGGACCGCAGGAATGACAAAAATAGCACATCACGTTACAATATTTATTGTATTTGCAGGAGGTTATTTTGAACATTATTGTATTAATGAAACAAGTGGTTGATGTTGAGCTAAATATTAAAGTGAAGGATGGAGCACTTGTTGAAGATGGACTAACTTACGTCATCAGTAATTGGGATGAAATTGCCATTGAAACCGCACTTCAAATTGTTGAATCGGTTGGTAATGGAGAGATCACACTTGTGACAATTGGCCCAGATCAATCAGCAGAAGCATTGCGTAAAGGTCTGGCGATGGGAGCCCACAAAGCCATTCATGTTTCTGATGCTGGATTTGATGGATCTGACTCATTTGCGTATGCCAAAGCATTTGCGAAGATTCTGGAGAATCAGAGCTATGATCTCATCATTGCTGGCAAACAAGCCCAAGATACGGATGCTGGTTTGACTGCTGGTATGCTGGCAGAATTTTTGGATTTACCACAAGTGACCAATGTCACCAAACTCGATCAAATTGCTGCAGATAAACTGACGCTGTATCGTGGGGGTGATAATGGCAATGAAGTCATTGAGTTGTCTTTACCAGCCGTTTTGACGGTGAATGATAGTTTATATGAAGCCCGTCTGGCATCACTGCGTGGGATCATGCAGGCCAAGAAAAAACCATTGGAAACGTTAGATTTAGCAGGCAGTGGTGTTGATGCAAGTGCAGTTGGAACAGAAGGCAGACAAACTACCATCAACCAATTGCTTGAACCAGACGCCCGTCAGGCTGGACAAAAATTTGAAGGAGATGAAGAAGAAACTACAAAACAGGTCTTGGATCTTCTGGTCAATGAAGCAAAGATCTTTGCTTAATTTTTTATGATTCACCCTGAATTATTCAATTTCAAATATTATTCAAAAGTTATGGAGTAAAACTTATGACAAAGATACTTGTGGTTGCTGAAGTCAAGGACTCTGAAATTAAAAAGCCCACGTTAGAACTGCTTTCGTATGCAAATAGTGTGAATATAGAGACAGATGCGGTATTGATTGGAGATGGTGTTAGTGGTCAGGCTGATGTATTGGCGGGGCATGGTGCAAAAAAGGTATATGTGGCTGATGATGCCTCACTTGGTTTATACAGTACTTCTGTGTATACGGCGCTTGTCCAGGAGGCGGCTTCTCAAGCAGCAGCAACTCAAATATGGTTGACAGCTTCAGAAACTGGTAAAGATTTAACCCCTAGAGTTGCAGCACGGCTTGGGGTGGGTGCCATTACAGATATTACTAAATTGGAAGTGAATGGAGATGACGTCAAAGCGTATCGTCCTGCAATGGCCACTAAAGTGATCCAGGAATGTTCTTTCACAAAAGATGGAATTAAAGTATTGAGTATTCGTGGAGGTGCATTGGATGTGACACCCGCAGACTCTGCGTCAGCCGATGTGGTCAATTTGTCTGTCCCAGAAAAAGATTTACGGGCGGTCATCAAAGAAGTGGTTTCAGAAGCCAGTGGGGAGATTGATTTAAACGAAGCAGACATTATTGTCTCGGTTGGCCGTGGTGTCAAAGGGCCCGAAGGTGTAGAACAGGTCAGACCATTAGCCCAGGCAATGGGGGCAGGATTTGGCGCATCAAGAGCTGTGTGTGACGCAGGATGGATGCCACATAGTACACAAGTGGGCCAAACTGGAAAAGTGGTTGCGCCTGCTGTCTATTTTGCCATTGGTATTTCAGGAGCCATTCAGCATCTGGCAGGAATGTCAGGATCTAAATTGATTGTTGCTGTGAACAAAGATCCGGATGCCCCCATTTTTAAAGTTGCTGACTATGGGATTGTTGGAGATTTGTTTAAAGTAGTTCCTATTTTGATTGAAGAAGTCCAAAAAATTAAAGGATAATTTAGAACTTAAAAAAAATAAGAAGCAATTATGAATCCGATTTTGATTAGTTTGATGTTAATCCTGTCTCTGGGAGCATTTTCTTACTTTGCTTATATGAAAGTAATGATTTTACGTTTAGCGGGTCCAGAGAATCGCCTGGACCAGATTCCTGAAAGGATCAAGCAGTTAATCAATATTGGATTCAAGCAAAAAAAACTGATTGGAAGAAAGCATGAGCGTTCTTCAGGGGCAATGCACAGTTTCATTTTTTGGGGTTTTCTTGTGCTTGGATTGCGTTCTACGATTTTGATTGGCGAAGGATTTGTGCATGGATTTCAGGAGTATCTTCCTTTCCTGCATTCTGATTCATTAGGAGGGTATCTTTATACTCTCTTGAAAGATGTGTTTGAAGGGATTGTCCTATGTATGGTCCTTTTTGCCTTCTATCGCCGACTCGTTGTCAAACCAGGGCGTTTGCATAATAGTTTTGAAGCTTTTTTAGTTCTGTTCTTCATTGGTTCTTTGATGGTGACGGACTTGTTGTATGATGGGGCAAAGTTCAATCTGATCACGATCTATCAGCACGATCTGGCCTATTTGCACAGTGACGTTTATGGTACAGAAATGGATTGGGCTCCTCTGGCCGCCCTGACTGCTTTGTTGATCAGTGGTTTTGGTGAGACTGCCAATTGGGGTTTCTTTTTCTTTGGGTATTGGATCCACATTGGCATTTTGTTGATATTTTTACCATTTCTGCCTGGTTCCAAGCATATGCATGTCATCAGTGCATTGCCGAATGTATTTTTAGGATCACTTGGCTATCCTCATACTCCAGTAGCTCTATTGGATTGTGAAAATGAAGAAGCCTGGGAAAACGAAAGTCTGGGGGCTACTCGGATTGAGCACCTTTCCTGGAAACAAGTCCTTGATTTATACACCTGTACTGAATGTGGACGCTGTAAAGATATTTGTCCGACGTATGTGACCTACAAACCGTTAACCCTCAAGGACATGAATGACAGTTTGAAGCACTATCTGGAAGAAGAAGTGCATCATCTCAGGAAACATGGAAAAAGTAGTGATAATAAACAATTGGTTGGTGATGTTATTCATCCAGATACTTTATGGGCTTGCACGACCTGTCGTGCGTGCGAGCAAGTGTGTCCTGTCAGTATTGAACATGTCCCGCGAATTATTGCAATGCGACAGGCCCAGACCCTGTTGTATGAAGCACAACCCGCAGAAATCAATACGGCTTATAAGGGACTGGAACGTAATGCCAATCCCTGGGGAATTGGTTATGATAAGCGTGCCGATTGGGCCAAAGATTTGAATATCCCTTTGATGGTGGATATGGATGAGGAAGAAGTTGATATATTGATGTGGGTTGGTTGTGCCGGCTCCTTTGATGATCGTAACCAAAAAGTAGCCAGAGCGACTGCGCAAATTTTGCAGAAAGCTGGAGTCAAATTTGCAATTCTGGGTAGTGAAGAAAAATGTACAGGTGATCTGGCGCGAAGATCTGGTAATGAAATGCTTTTCCAAATGCTGGCAACTGAAAATGTTGAAACCTTGAATAACTACAAAGTGAAAAAGATTGTCACACAATGTCCTCATTGTCTGAATGCCTTGAAGAATGAATATCCTCAACTGGATGGGCATTATGAAGTGTATCATCATTCACAGTTCATTTCTCAGCTACTGACGGACAAGAAGATAGAAGTGAAGCCCGAAATAGAAGGGAAAGTCACGTTTCATGATCCCTGTTATTTGGGACGTTACAATAAAGAATATAATGCTCCTCGCAAATTAGTGGATGCTGCGACAAAAGAACAGAATGTAGAAATGACCAGGAGTCGTCAGGAAGGCTTTTGTTGTGGGGCTGGAGGAGCACGGATGTGGCTGGAAGAAACAATTGGCACCCGGGTCAATGAAGAAAGGGTGATGCAGGCCGCAGAAACTGGAGCCAGCACTGTTGCAACAGGATGCCCCTTTTGTATGACCATGATCAGTGACGGAATTGTTGCCACTGGAAATGAAGAGAAGATGCAGAGTAAAGATATTTCTGAACTGATTCTTGAATCATTGAAAGAGTAATATGGAAAAATGGAGAAGAAAAACCATGAAAGTACGATACAAGCACCCCGTTGTCCAGCTTGTCATTTTTTTCAGTTTGGTGTTTTTCTTGCTTGGCATGGGAGGAGGGGATGGTAATAGTTCGGCTGAAGTCAATTTACCATTGCCTGAAAAAAATTTTCCTGTGGTTCTGACAGATAATCAGGGGGTCAAGACACAAACAACTCGTATGAGTTGGGAAGGTAAAAATTACCTCCAGGGAAAATATGGTAATGCCAAAGTCACTGTTCCATTTGCTAAAATTCAGCAGGTTCGATTGTTTCCAGGAAAAGATATGCAGTCCAACGCAATTTTAACAGAGATTCAACTGAAAACAGGGAAAACTATCAAACTTGCCGTTGATCGTACTACAAAAGTTTATGCGGATACAGACTTTGGCCAATTAGAAATTTTTGTCAAAGATCTCAAAAGCGTGGACTTTTAATAATGATCCAGAATATATTTCGTACTCTTACCTTAGCTAGTGTATGCTTCTTCGTTTCTGCCGCAATTGCCTTAGCCCAGTTTAATACGTTTGGTGATGATTTTTTAAGCGGATTCAGTGAAGATGGACGTATCAAAGTTCTATTGCTGAAATTGGCACCCATTGGAGCAATTACAGAAACATCGGCAGAGGAATTTGTCAAAGCCATCCAGCGTAATTTATCCAATACCAACCATTTTACAGTCGTGGGCCCAGAAGAATTGAGTGCTCACCTTCAAGACGATCCCAACCTGGCAGATTGCCATGATATTGCCTGTGGTATTCAAATAGGAAAACAGTTCGGTGCTGACAAAGTAATGGTGAGCAAGTTGCGTGTCGAGAATATTCTCGATGAAAATGCGGAAGAGGTTCCTGGTTTTTTGTTGTCCATTCGTCTGCTGGATGTCTTAACGAATACGATGGATTATTCAGATGAAATTCAGTTTACGGATGATACGATGCAGGATGAACTCTTTGCATTGGCTGCCCGTATTTCTCAAAATACACGTATTCGTGGCCATGTCCTTTCAGCCGATAGAAGAAGTGTGGTGATTGATTTAGGTAGAGCACATGGGTTGAAGATAGGTGACCGGATTGTCATATATACCCAATCATCGACGACAAATTTAGAGGGAGACACTTTAGGGCTGGAGCAGAAAAATATTGCTGTTGCTGAAATCAATCGCCTGAATGATATGTCAGCAGATGCTCTGATTTGGTATCGTTATGCAGCCCCAGAAGCGGGAGATTTCTTTAAAACATACCTCAATCGTCGCAAACAAGTAAAGCTGGTCGCAGATGCTCGTCGTGAATTAGATACGCGAAAACGTTTGACTCGGCGTCCTCGTCCTATAGAACTTAAACCAGAAGTGATTGATGATATCACGGGTGAACCCATCGATAGGGACAAGCAACAATGGCAGCAACGTTTGGCCCAGGCCATATCGGAAAGAAACAAATGGATGTATATTGGTATTGGTGCTGGTGTTGGGACAGTAGTTCTTTTATCCAAAAGAATTGATTTAGGAGAAAGTTTTCACCAGATTGCGGTTATTGGTGCTGGTGCGGCCGCGGGTTATGCCGGTTATCGCTTTTTTCAGAATCGCAATAAAGTAAATGCCCTACAGGCAGAGGGAAGAATCAAAAAATATATATCGTCGCTTGATTATCGGTTCGGAGTCTCCCCTCAAGGTTGGAATGTGGCGATGGTCTATAAGTTTTAAATGCAACTTAGTGAGTTGTTAATTCTCTCCTTTTAATGCTTTGATGTAAATTTCTTGCCCATTCGATTCAACTTGTAATGCGGCTTTAAAAAGATCGGAAACAGGAGATAGTTGAGGAGGAAAACCATCTGGCAGTAACTCTTCGTGGCGGTGGGTGGTGATGGAAAACCAGGCGTGCATCCCGTGGTTTTGTACTAATTGCTTTAACTCACCTAATGCATCTCTATGTATTTCGTCAAACGGAAATCCATCAAATACAATCAAATCCGGTGTAAAAACATTTTGTTCCCTCAATTCAGTGAGACGCTCTTCAAATTTCTCCACTTTGAAATTGATTGCTTTGAATGTCATGATGTATCGGTGTTGTAAGATATCTTCCCAATGTTTGTAAACTTCCTCCATGTCATGGTTGGTCATCTCACGGAACACCTCTCCGTACCAGACAAACACCTTCTGAATGGGATCCTGTAGACTGACGTGGAGCACATTGATTCCATCTAATAAACGGGTCAGAGCAATTTGTACCAGTAACTCTGTTTTACCTTCGCCTGCTCGGGCGAGTACAGCTCCAAAGTCTCCTGCCTGTAGAAGATTCTCATTTTCATTTTCAAATCGTTTCAGTGGGCTATTTAAAAAAGTATCATTTTTTAGCATAATAAATTCCTTTATCGGTTCTGTTGATCTTATGTAATCTCACTAGCTTCAGGGGATGAGGGTAACTCTGTAGATCCCATCAGATACTGATCAATGCATCGTGCTGCCTCTCTACCTTCCCAAATAGCCCAAACCAGTAAGGATGCTCCTCTTCTGGAGTCTCCAGCAGCAAATACGCCTTCACGGTTGGTCATGAAGTTTTTGTTAGTATGAATTGCAAACGTGATATCCTTTTCCTCAAGCTGTTTCAGCAAGTTTTGAGCGGTTTCGAGTTGTTCTTGTCCTCGGACACTTAAATTCAAGTTCAATCCTTTGACCAACCCCTCCAGACTGGGACCTAAAAAGCCCATTGCCAGGAAGACAGCGTCCGTTTGGATAGTAAATTCAGACCCAGGAATTTTTTCCATCACCATGTTTCCATTGGTTTGTTTCCATTTGATACGAACCGCGTGGAGTTCTTTGACATTGCCTTCTGTGTCTCCTACCAGTTTCTCTGTTAAAATTCCAGCGCGACAATCGGTTTCAATTTCTTCATGAGCAGGAGTCGGTCGTGGAACCATATCCACCAGTTCAAATTGATAGACTTTATTTTTACCTTTTTGCCGGGTGATTGTCCCCAGACAGTCGGCACCTGTGAAACCACCACCTAATATCGTTGCCGTTTTATTAGCGGCAGAGATATGAATTGAAGGATCAATTGTGTCTCCAGCAACAATTTTATTTTGTTGAGGCAAATAGTCCATCGCATAATGCACTCCTTTCAGATCGCTGCCCTCTATTTTTAATTTTCGTGCATGCTGTGCTCCTGTTGCCACAAGAATGGCATCGTATCCTTTCAGAAGTTCATCAATTGTGACATCTTTGCCAACATCCACATTGGTTTTAAAGACAACCCCCTCTGCCTCAATTTGCTCGACTCGTCTTCTGACAAGAAACTTGTCCAATTTAAAATCAGGAATGCCATAATTCAGTAATCCTCCAGGCCGGTCATCTTTTTCAAAAACTGTGATATCGTGTCCGACTCTTCGTAACTGTTGTGCCGCTGCTAATCCTGCAGGCCCAGAACCGATAATGGCAACTTTTTTGCCAGTCAATTTTTGAGGAGGAATGGGTTTGATCCACCCTTCCTGCCAGCCGCGATCAGCAATGTGCTTTTCAATTTGTTCAATCGTAATAGCGTTTTTTTTGGCAATTTTTTCTTTGGGATCCAAAGTGTAATAATCGTTCAAAACACAAGTGTTTTCACAAGGGGCTGGACAAGCCCTTCCTGTAAATTCTGGGAAATTGTTAGTGCTATGCATTGCATCCAAGGCTTCTTTCCATTGCCCACGGTAGACTAGGTCATTCCAGTCGGGAATCATGTTTCCCAAAGGACAACCGGTGTGGCAAAAAGGAATACCACAATTCATACAACGGGATGCTTGTTGGCGAATATCAGATTCTGTATAATGGATCTCATATTCTTCATAATCCAAGATGCGCTGGGCAACAGGACGACGAGACGGGTTTACTTTTTCAAATTCTAAAAAACCTGTGTCTTTCCCCATGAAAACTCCTGATTGCTGAGAGAGTGTTTAAAAATAAGAAAATAATTTTTTCACGCTCTTTAATTAAATATATCTGCTGTGTAATGACTTCTATGCTGCTTTCGATTTCATTTTTTCCAATACCAAACGATACTCAGTTGGCATAACTTTAATAAATCGTTTCACCGTTTTTTCCCAATGATTGAGCAGAGATTGGGCTTTCGCACTGCCAGTATATTGGTAGTGCTGTTCAATTTGTTCCCGGACCCATTGTTGCTCATTGACATCAGTGAACTCTTCTAAATCAACCATACTCATATTGCAGCGGATTCTGAATTTGCTCCCTTCATCCAGGACATAAGCAATTCCACCACTCATGCCTGCCGCAAAATTACGTCCGGTTTCACCCAGGATAATAGCTCGTCCACCTGTCATGTATTCACAACCGTGGTCCCCGACACCTTCGACTACAGTGACGGCGCCACTGTTTCTGACAGCAAACCGTTCTCCTGCCACACCGCTAAAGAAAGCCTCACCGCCTGTTGCCCCATAAAGCACAGTATTGCCAATGAGAATGTTTTCATCGGCCTTGTACGTTGCTTCTTTGGGGTGATAAACGATCAAGCGTCCTCCACTTAACCCTTTCCCTGTATAATCATTGGCATCTCCTTCGAGTTCTAAAGTAACCCCGGATGCGGCAAAGGCTCCAAAGCTTTGTCCGGCAGAACCCTTGAACTTACAATGGATGGTATTGTCAGGTAATCCTTGCAAACCATATTTTTTAGCAATTTCGGCACTCAAGATAGTTCCGATGGTTCGGTTGGTGTTTTGTACATCCATGGTGATCGTCACCGGTTTTTTATATTCAATTGCATCATGAGAGAGTTCGATTAGTTTGTAATCCAACTGGTTTTCCAAACCATGATCTTGTTGTTGTGTGCAATACCGTGTGTCACTATCTGATACAGGAACTTGATGTAAAATTTGTGACAAGTCCACATGTTTTGCTTTCCAGTGATTTTCATCGGTTCGTTGCACCAACATGTCGTTACGCCCAATCATATCATCAAATTTTCGGAAGCCCAATTGAGCCATGATTTGGCGAATTTCTTCTGCAACAAAAAAGAAGTAATTGACCACATGCTCAGGCATTCCTGTAAATTTTTGTCGCAGGTTGGGGTGTTGGGTTGCAATTCCGACAGGACAGGTGTTCAAGTGGCATTTTCGCATCATGATACACCCTATTGCGATCAACGGAGCGGTTGAAAAACCAAATTCTTCTGCTCCCAACAGTGCTGCAATTGCCACATCTCTTCCGGTTTTCATCTGCCCATCTGTTTGTAAGCGAACCCTTCCCCGGAGTCGATTGAGCAGCAATGTCTGGTGAGTTTCTGAAATGCCAAGCTCCCAGGGAACGCCGGCATGCTTAATCGAGGTCAGTGGGGAGGCTCCTGTGCCTCCATCATGTCCGCTGATCAAGATCATATCAGCATGGGCCTTCGCGACACCAGAAGCAATCGTACCCACGCCAGCTTCTGCTACCAATTTTACGGTAATTCGTGCCTTAGAGTTGGCATTTTTCAGATCAAAAATCAGTTGTGCCAGATCCTCAATCGAGTAAATATCATGATGGGGTGGAGGAGAAATGAGTGTCACGCCTGGTGTGGAATTTCGTACCTTGGCAATATCAGTACTGACTTTTTTTCCTGGCAATTGTCCTCCTTCACCAGGTTTTGCGCCTTGCGCAATTTTGATTTGAATTTCATTACAATTCACCAGATATTCAATGGTGACTCCAAATCGACCGGAAGCGACCTGCTTGACAGAACTGATGGGCCAGTCTCCGTTAGGGCGACGGTGGAATCTTTCTGAATCTTCTCCTCCTTCACCACTGTTGCTTTTCCCTCCAATTCGATTCATGGCGATTGCCAGGGTTTCATGGGCTTCTTTACTGATCGATCCAAATGACATGGCACCTGTGGCGAACCGAGTTACAATATTTTCAGCAGGTTCCACTTCTTCCAAAGGAATGGGGGTACCCTTTTTAAAATCAAGAAGGCCTCGTAAAGTCGCTTTCTTTTTGTTTTGGTCATTGACGAGTTGGGCAAACTCCTGGTAAGACTCAAAACGATTGTTCCGAGCAGCATTTTGCAGGGTTTGTATAGTCGTTGGGTTGATTTGATGATATTCTCCCCGACGACGCCAGGCATATTGACCACCAACATCTAAGGTTTGTTGAATATCTGGTGTATTGTGGTAGGCATCGTAATGACGCATGAGCGATTCTTTTGCCAGCACATCAAGGCCAATACCCTTGATTCGGGATGGCGTTCCTGCAAAGTGATCTCGTACCAAATTTTCATCCAACCCAATGGCTTCAAATATTTGAGCGCCGCGATAGCTTTGGATAGTAGAAATCCCCATCTTGGCAAAAACTTTGAACAACCCTTTTTTCACACCTTTGAGGTAGTTATTGATTGCCTTTTGATAGGTGAATCCCTGAGGCAGGGAGCCTTCACGAAGCATTTGTGCAAAGGTTTCAAAGGCTAAGTAAGGATTGATGACTCCGGCACCATATCCAATCAGTAAGCAAAAATGAGCAATTTCTCGCGCTTCTCCTGTTTCCACGGCAATACCAGTGGAAGTTCGCATCCGTTTACGAATGAGGTGATGATGAACCGCTCCTACTGCTAACAAAGCAGGAATTGGAACCATGCCTCGATTCACGCCTCGGTCACTGAGCAGGATCAATCCATATCCGTTTTTAACGGCTTCTTCTGCTTGCTGACACAAGGACTGTAAGGCCGTTGCCAGTCCTTCAGGACCATCACTGACTTCAAACAGGATTGGTAAAGTTATACTGCGAAAGCCATCTTGATCCAATGCTTTGATTTGCTCGAGCTGTTCGTTGGTAATGACAGGATGTTCTACTTCCAGCAGACGCGCATGTTCTGGAGTTTGCTCCAGTATGTTTAATTCTGGTCCCAAGTGGCTGGTAAGTGACATCACCAATTCTTCACGGATTGAGTCAATTGCGGGATTGCTCACTTGGGCAAAGATCTGTTTGAAGTAGTTATAGAGAAGCTGAGGGCGATCTGACAAAACCGCAAGAGGGGTGTCATTTCCCATAGCTCCTGTGGGTTCTGTGCCATCGACAAGCAGAGGCTGAAGCAAGATGTATATATCTTCTGTGGTGTAGCCAAAGACTTTTTGCCGTTCTATCAGAGTTTCAAAATTGGTTTGCTGGACCTTTTTCGGAGCTGGTAGATTCTTGAGCTTGACCATTTTTTGATCCAGCCATTGTTGATAAGGATGCGTTTTGCAAATTTTTGCTTTGAGTTCAGCATCATCAATAATTCTGCCTTCTCTGGTGTCAATTAAGAACATTTTTCCTGGTTGCAATCGGCCTTTGTAAGCCACTCGCTCCGGATCCATTTTGATGGCACCAACTTCAGAAGCCATGATGACCAGATCATCTTTAGTCACAATATACCGCGCAGGACGCAGACCATTTCGATCCAGGGTTGCCCCAATTTGCACACCGTCTGTAAAAGCAAGGGCGGCAGGACCGTCCCAAGGCTCCATGAAGTGCTCATGGTATTCATAAAACGCTTGTTTTTCCGGATCCATATCCGGATTGTTTTCCCAGGCTTCAGGCACCATCATCATCATGGCGTGGGCAAGAGAATAACCAGAGCGGATTAAGAACTCCAATGCGTTATCAAAACAGGCAGAATCACTGCCTCGTGGTACAATCAACGGCATTAATTTATGAATGTTGTCGTATAATGGAGAGGAAAGTGTTGTTTGTCGAGCAGTCATCCAGTTGACATTTCCTCGCAGTGTGTTGATTTCCCCATTATGGGCCAAAAGTCGGAAAGGTTGTGCCAGATCCCATCTTGGAAACGTATTTGTAGGAAATCGTGTGTGTGATAAGGCTAACGCACTTTCCAGTTGTGGATTTGCCAAATCTGTATAAAATTTCCCCAGTTGGCCTGCTGTCAACATCCCTTTGTAGACAATGGTACGGGAAGATATACTGGGAATAGTAAATTCTTCAAAATGGATCGAATTAAAAATCTCTCTGCGGATCGCATACAACTGCCTTTCAAAATCATCTTGAGTCATCTCAGCATCACTTTTGCCTATGAACAACTGACGAATGACTGGTTGTACTTCTGCTGCTTGTGCACCCACATATCGTGTATCCAGTGGTACGTCACGCCATCCGATTAGGGTCAAGCCCTCTTCAAGAATGAGGACTTCAATGATTTCACCACAACGATGCTGATGTTCCTGGTCTTGAGGCAGGAATATCATGCCCACCCCATATTCTCCTGGCCCCGGTAGGGTAAATCCGATTTTTTGGCATTGCTCTGCATAGAATTGGTGGGGGATTTGCAGTAAAATACCTGCCCCATCTCCCGAGTTTGGATCTGCACCCAGTGCTCCACGATGAGTTAGATTACATAGTAACTCTAAGCCCTTTTGTACAATGTCATGGGAAGGTTGATTTTTAATATTGACAACAAATCCTACTCCACAGCTATCATGTTCGAATTGTGGATCGTATAATCCTTGTTTTTCTGGATAATTTGTTTTCATAATACTTTCTCCATTCCATACTGAGTATGACCAATCGAGGTAGCGTAGTTGTCCGTACAGATAAACTATCCCAATCCCCAGAAAATACTACCTGATATAATTGGTTTGAACTTACGTTATATGAGACCCCGAATTAATCGACTAGACAGTGGATACCCAAATTTAAAGGGTTTGGTAGTTTGGGCAGGGGGAACATGTCGCAAGAAAGTGTTTCCTGTCTATTGATCTAAAGAACAGCGAGTACTTGCGTTACTATGTGAGAGGGGGTTACCACTGCTTTGATTACAGTATATTACTATTCGGCTGTATTAAACTTATATAATGGTGTGATTTTGGTTTGTCTTGGTATTATCTTTGCCCTGTGTATAAATTATCTTAATCCTAATCTTAATCCTAATCTTAATCCTGATTTTTGAGTAAGATTAGAGGGGGCAACCTTTGCTAAGATTATGATTAAGATAAGACATCAAGACATACCTTAGTCACGTTACTATAGCATTTTATATATCCGAGATCAGTATCTCAAGTGTTGACCCGGACAGCAGTTCCACTTCTGAAAAGTGATATCAAATATAATTTAAACTGCGAAACTGTATAAATACACAAAAATATAAAAAAATGCAAATAAAATTAGCTTCAATGGCTATTACGGGTAGAATATAAAAGGGGTTGCTGGGGAATGTCTCATTTTTCTTCTGATGAAAATGTTTTGACTTTGTAGATAATCGCTGACATCTCAATCGGTGCCGCTTTAGTTTCTGCATAACCGCGTTCCAAATAGAGACAATCTTCCCTGTTATTGGTTGGCACATCCTCTATCAGGGCAAATTCCTGCT
>JANQHV010000434.1 GCA_028282505.1 SAR324 cluster bacterium
GGAGGCCCTGGATTATTATTTACAGGCCATTGAATCTGCCAAGAAACATCACTTTTGGAAAAATCTGGCCCTGGCTCATGAAATGGCAGCCCGGTTTCACCGGGAGCAAGGGTTTGATAGTTATGCCCGGCTTCATTTTACCGAAGCACGCCGTTTTTATCATCAATGGGGAGCCCTGGGAAAAGTGAAGGAATTGGAAAAACAATACCGTCTGTACTTGGATCAAGACAGTCATGTGGCATTCTCAAATGATGCTTCTGGAAATAACGAAAGATTGCAAGGCTTGGACGTCACTGCCATCATGAAGGCATCTCAATCCATCTCCGAAGAAATAGTTCTGGATCGATTATTGGAATCCCTCCTGCGCATTTTGATTGAGAATGCAGGCGCACAACGAGGTGCATTGATCTTGATCAGAGATGGGCGCTATTGCATTGAAGCATCGGGAGAAGTCGGCAAAGAAACCATCATCAACTTAGATCCCACTCCTTTGGAACATCCTGAAATTTCAGGGAAGATTCCACCCGTGCCCGTCAAATTGATCCAATATGTGGCCAAAACCAAAGAGGCCGTGTTGTTGAATGATGCCGCACAGGAAGGGCGATTTATCAGAATTCCTTATATCGTCAAAAATCAAACCAAATCGATTTTATGCTCTCCTATTTTGCAAAAAGGAGAGGTGGTCGGAATCATCTACCTGGAAAACAACCTCACAACAGGAGCTTTCACTCCGGCACGTCTAGAAATTGCCAATCTTCTAACAGCGCAAGCGGCGATTTCTTTAGAAAATGCCAACCTGTATCAGGCCTATGGCAACTTTGTTCCCCATGAATTTCTAGGCTTTTTGAAAAAAAAGAATATCATGGAAGTGCAGTTGGGAAACCAGATTCAGCAAGAAATGTCCATCTTGTTTTCTGATATCCGCTCCTTCACCACGCTTTCTGAGGGGATGAGCCCCCAGGATAATTTCAATTTTCTCAATGCCTACTTTGAACAAATGGGGCCCGTTGTTCGCCAACATCATGGTTTGATCGATAAATATATTGGAGATGCCATCATGGCCCTGTTTGATCGTTGTGCCGATGATGCGGTTCAGGCAGCAATTGCGATGCTGCAGCAGTTGACCAGTTATAATACATTCCAAATGCAACTGGGTTTCCCAAAAATCGAAATTGGCCTGGGCATCCACTCTGGATCAGTCATGCTGGGAACAATCGGAGAGACACATCGCATGGAAAGTACGGTCATTGGAGATGTTGTCAATCTGGCATCACGGGTGGAAAGCTTGACGAAACTGTATGACACCCCTCTGCTGATTACGGAGAAAACTTTACTGGCGTTACAGGATGTCTCCCGTTATTGTATCCGTTTCATTGATCGGGTGCGGGTCAAGGGAAAGGCACAAACCATCAACCTGTTTGAGGTTTTTGATACTGATCCCGAATGGTTGCGAGAACAGAAACACGCCACTCGGATCAAGTTTGAGCAAGCCTGGAATTATTATCAGCAACAGGAGTTTCGAGAAGCGCGAAGACAGTTTAGGCGGATACTGAAAAAATGCCCCAATGATCAAGTTGTAAAAATCTATGTGGATCGGTGTCAACAACTGATCAAATCTGGAGTTGAAGAAGACTGGGATGGTTCCATTCAACTGAGCGAAAAGTGAGAGTATTACAATGGTGGAATCTCCCCAATATTCGATCAAATCCATGCAAGGAAGGATGGTTGTGGTTGCGGCCATTTTGGCCAGCAGCATGATTTTCTTATTGAGTTCCTCCATTACCATTGCCCTGCCAGCCATTCAGGCCGGATTTGTCGCTGATTTGAGTGAATTGCAGTGGGTGGTCAATGCAGAAGCCTTGACACTGGCTGCTTTGTTGTTGACCAGTGGTGTGTTGGGAGACCGCTTTGGCCGGAAGCGCATTCTAAGCCTGGGCATTGTTTTGTTTCTAGCAGGATCTTTGCTGGCGGCCCAAGCACAAACGGTGTATCAACTCATTGTGATTCAAGTGGGAGTGGGAGTGGGAGCCGCATTGATGATTCCAGGCAGCCTGGCCTTGATCAATGCTTCTATTCTGGAAAGTGAAAGAGGCACCGCCATTGGGCTCTGGTCGGGAATGTCTGCGGCAGTTGCCACCTTGGGTCCATTTTTGGGAGGGTGGTTGGTGGCAATGTATGATTGGCAGTCCATTTTTTATATCAACCTGCCGATTGGGATTCTCACGCTCTGGTTGATCTTCTCTTTCGTTCCAGAAAGTCGCAACTCCCAGGCCAACCAGATTGACTGGCATGGAACCATTTGGTTGATTGTTGGATTGTTTGGGATTTGTTTTGGCTTGATTCAATCGCCTCACATGGGTTTGCAGCATCCTCTCATTTTGAGCAGCATGGCTGGTGGAATAATGGCCATCGGTTTTTTTTTCTGGATTGAATGCCATACCACCTCTCCCATCATCCCAAAAGCCCTGTTCAAAAATCCTCTGGTGACTGGTGCCAATCTAGTCACTTTCTTCTTGTATTTTGCCTTGTATGGACTCCTGTTCTTCCTGGTCATCAATCTACAACAATTTCAGGAATACTCGCCCATCGCCGCTGGTGCCAGCCTGATTCCTCCCATGTTATTGATCAGTATCTTTTCGGGTTTTTCTGGACGTTTGGCTGATAAAATTGGCCCAAGAATCCCCATGATTCTGGGACCTTTGATGGTGATGCTCGGCATGGTTTTATTGATCGTTCCTGACTTGCAAGCCCGCTACTGGGAATACTTGCCTGGGCTGATTTGTTTTGGTGGTGGAATGGCTCTGGTGATTCCTGCCCTGACCAAATCTGCACTCGCCGTGGAACAGCAATATTCCGGGATTGCTTCAGCCATCAACAACACCACTTCTCGGATTGCTGCCTTGATGGCCATTGCCATCCTGGGAACATTGATGCTCTTTCTCTTTACAGAGCAATTGCAAGCTTCCTTACAACAGTCCAGTATTTCCACATCAAAAATTCGGATAATCTTAGAACAGGTGCATCGATTGGGAGAAATCGCAATCCCTCCCACCTTTAATCCCCAAGACCATCAACAGGCACAAGAATTCATCCACTCCGCCTTTCTATATGGATTCCGCTGGATCATGACCATCAATGCAGGGTTGGCCTTGCTCAGCGCTCTGGTGGCCTTTTTTCTGATCCGTCCAGTGGATCAGAAAGACTGATGGAAATATGCGCTCTAATACAAAGAAGATAATCTTTTTGCTTCTCTAACGATTTCTTCCTTTACATTGCTCCCCTCATTCGATAAGGGATCTATAACAACCGAATGAAACACTATGTAATTAATACGAAGTTGCGTTTAAAAGTATACAATATGTTATCCTGACGGTACGCCGAAGCGGCTTGTCGAAAGATCTCTTTGAAATGATTGAGATTCTTCGCAAGCTCAGAATGACAAAATACTCTGGAATGTCACTTTTT
>JANQHV010000450.1 GCA_028282505.1 SAR324 cluster bacterium
GATCGTCTGCGTAGTCGAACTACGTGGGCGATGCGTCAACGCAGGAAATCGGAATAAAAGACAAGTAAATGTGTAAGTTATTTTTGGAACATTCCTAAGATGGTTCAATATCGTTTAGAGATGAGTTCAGCCAACAACCCCAGCAAATAAATCTGCAATCCTGCCAACATCAAACTGATGGAAAGGTTTCCAATGTGATCAACGACCATATAATCACGGAAACCTTTTACAATTCCCACGGTCATACATGTGCCTGCAATGGGCACAAAGATACGCAGTGGATTGAAATACAACCCCAACCGTCCTACAATTTTAAAGAAACGATACGTATCCGCAATGGGATGGATCGACGATTTTCCCTGCCTTTTATAATATTCAATAGGAACACCCACCGTTGTGTATCCATTTCCAATAGCGGCCATGGTCAGTGTTGAAGTTAAGGAAAAACCATCCGGATACAGAGACCAGAATCTCATGGCTAATTCTCGTTTGAACAAACGCATACCAGAATTTAAATCCACAATGGTTTCATTTGCTAAAAACGAGGCATAGCGATTGAGCAAAAACTTTGGCAATTGACGCATCCACGGCACATCACTCAACTTTCTGATACCCACAATCATGTCCGCTTCGTCGGTGTGTGCCAGCAATTCAGGAAATGCCCAGTTGGGATAAGTACCATCGGCATCCGTAATTCCAATCCATGGCGCACTGGAATGTTGAATCCCTGTCTTAATTGCGGCACCATAACCTTTATTGTGTGAGTGTTCCAGAAGGTGCACATGCTCTTTCTCAGTCAAAATATTGTAGTCAAAGCCAATTCCAGAACCATCATTGATGATGATGATTTCATATTGCCATTGGGTTTCTAAAAAGGCTTTCTCAATAGCTCCTATCGTTTCTTCTACAACAGAGGTTGCCTCTTTGTAGGTAGGAATGATGATGGTTATTTCATGAGGAAGAGGAGCAGTAGTCATGGGCACTATTAAAAAGTTTGAGTGTTAGGAGTTTTTGTTTTTTGAAAAACAAGCTGATCGTAGATCAGGAATTTAATGACCAACAAAGTGGCTGTGGAAGTACTGAGGGCCAAAAAATAGTGCCATGCTAAACCCTGATGGAGCAGTTGCATGAGCAAACCGTCTGTTGTCAAGAATGTTATGGAAACACAGGAATATTTCACCATACGCCACAGTAAGCGGTCTTTCACTTGAAAAATAAAGTGCAAATTCATAAAAAAATACAGGACAAAACTGATGGCCAGTCCAATTCGATAAGCAATCACAGGATCAATCTTGAACACTTCTGTCATCACTGCTGTCAGGATAGCACGCAATCCCCAGATTAAACCACCTCCACTCAAGAAGCGAAGAAATTTTCTGAATAATGGATTTTCCAGGATTTTTGACATATTCACTCTATATCGACCAAAGTTGCACCAAGTCCAAGCTGATCATTGTCCAGCACCATTTTCGAGAGTTGCAGTACTTGCTTCTCTCGAATGAACTGGATTGGAGGGATTTCCAGTTTGAGTTGAGAAAGCAGGTCTTGTGCCTGCAACACATATTCTTGCAATACTTGACGAATTGATGCTTGTTGAGAGGAGAAAGAACCTGCTTCTGCAAATTGAAAATCAGTGTTCAGCTCCAAACGCATACTGACCTGTTTTCCCTGCCCTTCCAAATGAGGAATCACTCCCAGTATGATCGTCAAAGAAATGGGTTCTTCATTTTTCTGATCTGCTCCAGGAGTGAGGAGCAAAGAAAGATGGAGTTTCATTTCTCCTGGTTGGACAGACGGACCTGGAAAAATATCTAAAAAAGGCACTTTTGCCAATTGCACTTGATAATCTTCGATTGTCCCTTGAAAATGTGGAAAAATGTGAGGGGTGATTGCTTCCAGAGCAGTGTTGGCCATGGATTCATTGATAGAAATGACAAACATCTCCTGAATCAACTCCTCTGGAACAAGAGAGGGTTGATTCAAGTGCACAATTACACTTTTTTTTCGAAGGTCAACTTTGACTTGATCTACAGGAATTTCCGCATATTCTCCCAAAGAAATATTATGGATTTTCTTCCATACAATCACACGGTTCACAGCTTGGTTGAGCAGTGGAATCAATAGTGGCTTGAGTGGGGCTCCTTTTGTGAGATCAAGCTGTTCGATGACAGAATTTGCCAACATGATCCGCTTTTTCTTGGAGATGTATCTGGTAGAAAAAGATGCTTTCAGAAAACCTGCCACATCGATCAACGCTGTCTTTTTGGCTTTTGTCAAAAATTTTTTATACCAAAAATCAGTACTGACAGTGACTTTTCCCCTTTTAATTTGGATACGTACTTGATCAAAACCAAAGGATTGATCTTTCTCGGTGGAAACATCCTGTCCATGATACTCTGCACTCAGGAATGTCTGTAGGAATTCTTCAGACACAGCAAGAGAAAGGCCAAATGGTCGATGGCTTTCATCGGCTGCAGACAGTGTCCCTCCATAAAAGCAACAAATCATGCCCAGTATCAAGCCGGCAAGGCTAAGTTTATAGAAAAAATCATACATAGGTTATATGAACTTCCTCTTTGTCTAATTGTTCAATATTTTTTATTTTTTTGCCGATGTTGGGCGGCTGGCAACTGGCTGATACGTGCCATTTCTCCTTCCTCGAATAATTGGGGATTATTGAGATAATCCAGTAGAAAATTAGTGGCATCAACCCCCCAGAATATTTCTTGATCTGCAACAAAGGTGGGAACTCCAAAAACGCCCCTGGCAATGGCTTCTTCTCCATTTTTTTGAAGTTGATTTTTGACTTCAGGTTGAGCAATTTGGAGATCTGCATCCGGGAGATTCAAGCGGATGATCAAATCCTTCCAATTGTCTGCTTCATCAAACAAATGCCCATGTTTCCAGACATAACGAAAAATTTCTCGGATTCCTTCATAATTGTTACATAGGATGGCCAGGCGCAGTCCTTTCAAAGGATTGAAAGGATGAGCAACAGGCATCTTGAAATCAATTTTCATTTGGTTCGCCAACCATTGTGAATAACGGTAGGTGAATTTTCGTTTTTCTGGTATTTCTGCAGGACCTTTGTGTTCCCAATGTCCCAATAAACCGGCGAAAAGAACTGGTTTGAAAATGATCTCCCGATCATTGGGGAGTTGGTCAAACTTTTCGATTTGCAGGTATGCAAATGGTGAGATAACATCAAAATACCATTCTAATGTTTTCATAGGGCATTTCCTTCAAATGGGTTTTAAAAGATAAGTTAAATACCAGATTCTCACTCAAGTTAGTAGAATTAACTCGTGTTACGTGTATATTTTTGACAAAAAAGAAATATTGCATAAAAGTCGAGAGTTTTCACTCAAAGAGGGAGAGAAATTAAGAATCATGTGTCACACATCCAAATGAATGAAAAATCAAAAATACTGATTGTTGATGATCTGAAAGAATATCGAGATATCGTGATCAAGGTATTGGACAACCTTGATGTACAAATTTTCCAGGCTGCTAACGGTAAAGAGGCCCTGACAATACTGAGGGAGCATCATTTTGCGCTGGCAGTGCTTGACGTTAAAATGCCAGAAATGGACGGTTATGAACTGGCAGAAATCATGCGAGAGAATGAAGATACGGCAACCATTCCTATTATTTTTTTAACTGCGAATTATCCCAGCTCCAACTCCATTTTTGAAGGATATGAGCATGGTGCTGTTGATTACATGATCAAACCATTAGAGTCTAAAATTTTGCTCAATAAAGTCAAAGTCTTTGTCAAACTGGACCAGCAGAAAAAAAAACTGGAGGAACAAAATATCTTACTGCAGGAACAGGTTGCTGAACAAGAACGAATCGAAAAAAAGTTGCGTTTGCTTGTCAAAGAAAATGAAGATATTAACCTCACCCTTGACGAACATTCTATTGTTGCTATCACCAATCAACAGGGATTGATCACTTATGTGAATGATAAATTTTGTGAGTTATCCAAGTATTCTAGAGAAGAGTTGTTAGGACAAGATCATCGGATTATCAACTCAGGCTATCACCCAAAATCTTTTATGAAAGATTTGTGGTCCACCATCGCACATGGAAAAATCTGGAGAGGCACTATCAAAAACAAAGCAAAAGATGGCTTGTTCTATTGGGTTCAAACGACCATCGTTCCCTTTCTAAACGAATTGGGAAAACCTTACCGGTATGTGGCCATTCGTACCGATATTACGAAACAAAAACAACTGGAAGAAGAAATTTCCAGACGGAACGCAGAATTGGAAGATGATCTTGTTTTGGCAAAAAAAGTCCAACAGGCAATCACACCACCCCTTCTCTCAAAACCTTTTCTCAAATCGACTATGATTTACCGACCTTTTCGAGATGGCGTGTCTGGTGACATTTACGATATTGCCACACAGCCAGATGGATCGGTCAATATTTTTCTTGGTGATGCAGCCGGGCATGGAGTTTCAGCCGCATTTATCACGATGATGGTGGTGATGGGATTGGACAGCACACCACCTGATTCCTCCACTCTGGAAACCATGTGTTATCTCAATGATTTGATGAATGTCCGATATACAGGACGATTCATGACGGGACTGTATGTACGTGTCACCCCTGATGGACTACTGACCACCACCAATGCAGGACACCCTTCTTTGCTCGTTGTTCCGGCAAATCACGAACCTCATCGCCTGTTTGAAGTCAAAGGATTTCCTTTGGGGATGTTCAACAATAACTCTTTGTATGCAACAGAGACACATCAGCTCCAACATGGGGACCGCCTCTTCATGTTCACTGATGGCATCTATGAGTGGGAGAATCCACAGGAGGAAATATTTAGCATGAAACGGTTGCTAGAGTGTTTATTGACAAAAGATCACTCTTCTATGGAAAATCTGTTTCAAGATGTGTTGGATAGAGTGGAACATTTTAGTGAAGGCGTGGAATGTGCGGATGATTTGACTATTCTGGGCTTTGAATATTGTCTACCTGATCAGGAATAATTAAGAAAAATTATGCAGAGTTTTCAAGATTTCTGGGAATTGTTTTAAGGTTTTTGAGAGCGCCCCTATGTCAAATGCCAGCACTTGGACAAGCAGCGTATTACTCCATGCAATTAAAGGTGGGTAGCCATATTTTTCGCCAATTTCTTTGGCTTGATTGGCAAATTTTTTATATCCATCGATGCTGGCAGAATCGCTAACCTCTTCCCAGGATTTTTTCAATTGACCTTCCATGATATCCCTCAGTTCTGGAAGTTGGGACAGCGTCTCAGAAGACAGACGGATCTCTGATGTTTTTTTGACACCCCCAGCAGCAAGTGACTGATTATTGTTTTCCAATGTATGTGGTAAAAATTTCATCAATTCTGATATAAATTGAGTTTTATTCACTGGCTTCCTTAAATAGCTGTCACACAGCAAACGAATTTCATCTTCATCATGTTGCAGAGCAGATGCGGTGACCGCAATGACCGGGATTTTCTTTAGATTTTTGTCAGCTTTGACCATTTCTGTGGCTTGTCTTCCATTCATGATTGGCATTTTCATATCCATCAAGATAACATCAGGATGAGACTGTTTTACTATTTCGATGGCCTCTTGCCCATTATTGGCAGTAAATAAGCTAAAGCCATATCCCCGGAGGTACCCTTTCAACAAGTCTTGATTGCTCTTGATATCATCGACAATTAAAATAGATGCTTTTTCGAATTTTACCTTCTCTGGTGTGAAAGTGTTCACCTGTTGGCTACCAAGGTTTGTCTTGCCAAATACAGAAACATCAATTCTTTTGAGAATCACACTAAAGGTGCTTCCTTGCCGTTCTTGACTAACAACTGATATTTCACCATTCATCATTTCAACCAGGCGTTTTGTAATGGTCAAGCCCAACCCCGTTCCATGATATTTGACAGATTTGTGAGCAGAAAATTGTTCAAATGCTTCAAAGGAGGAATTCACCTGCTCTTGTGGAATTCCAATGCCTGTGTCTTCAACAGAGAAAATCAAATCTATTTTGCTCTGAATCTCATCAAGATCCAGTTTGCGTGCAGATAATTTAACATAGCCAGTATTTGTGAACTTGATGGCATTGCCAATCAAATTCAACAAAATTTGGCGAAGTCGTATTTCATCGAGCAATAGCGCTTTGGGCAAATCAGGAGCAATTTCAATTTGAAATTCTAAGTCTTTCTCAGCCGCTTTTAGAGAAAAAATTTGTTCCATTTCTTGGAAAATGGAACTTGGGTTCACAATAGAGGGCTCAAGATCCATTTTTCCTGCTTCGATTTTGGAAAGATCCAGAACACCGTTGATGAGCCCCAATAAGGATTTTCCACCAGACAGAATTGAGGATAAATACTCTTTGTGATGTGGGTCAGATATCAAACCATTTAAAATTTCGGCAAAGCCGAGAATGGCATTCATAGGCGTTCGGATTTCATGACTCATGTTGGCTAGAAATTCACTCTTTATTCGATTGGCAACTTCTGCTGCTTCCTTTGCTGCTTTTAGTTCTGATTCTGCCTGTTTTGCTTTTGTAATATCGCGAATGAAAGCCGTAAATATGTATCGTTCTTTTAGCTGAATTTCACTGACGGCTAGATATATTGGAAAAGTCGTGCCCTCTTTGTGTTGTGCCATGATTTCGCGCCCAACCCCAATTATTTTTTTCGTTCTTGTATTTAAATAATTTCTAAGATAACCATCATGCTCTTCACGATAGGGAGACGGCATCAACATATTCACGGATTGTCCCAGCACCTCGTTTGCCGAATAACCAAACATTTTTTCAGCAGCAGAATTGAAACTATCGACGATTCCTTTCTCATCAATTGTAATAACCCCCTCAACAGCCGTTTTTAGAATAGTTCGGGTTCTGGCCTCACTTTCTTCGAGACGTTTGAGCAGTGGACCGCTGATTCGCAGAAACAAAAATGCTCCAATGAGAATGATGATGAAGGCGCATCCACCTACGACCAGACCCGTCCTGAAAAAAGGAGCTCGAATCTCAGATAAGTCGATTTTAGCAACAATACCCATGTTCAACACAGCAACGGGTTCATAGGCAGCCAATACCACAACTCCACGATAATCCAATCCGACGACCGTTCCTGATTTCCCAGAAAGAGCCCTTCTCATCGGTTCTGCCAGTTCAGAATGAAAAGGAACTGGTTCCATCTTAGCCACATCATAGTGTCGGTGAATGAAGACAAAAACAATCTGATCCCCTTCCCGCCGGGCTAAAGTGAACTCCCCCGTCTGACCAAATTCTTGATAGCTTTTATGTGCATCAATAATCTGGCTCAGGGTGGCAGCGGCGGCTCCCTGGGGATGATCGTGTTGACTGTACTTTTGATCAAACCGGGCAACGGCTTCAATTAATCGTGCTTGACTCTGGGCTGTCTCTACTAATCGTGCTTTTTCCTCTTTAAAGGCAGTTTGGTATAAGAGAAGGATGGTCACACCACTGACGACCAACGCGACGGCAAACATGATCAAAAGCGGATAGATGAGTAGCTTGTTACGTTCGCTCATAGCCTCAATTAAAATGGTTTATACGCTACTTGAATCAATATTCTTCTAAATTGGAATGACTGGATTGCTCATGAAATGAGTGGGGGATGCTTTTATATAGTATTGCCGGGTCGTGACAGTAACATAGGGACTGTTTTTTGTCAAAATTATGTATGGGGCCTCCTAATCTCGAAAATTTTGTAAGAAAATCGAGACTTTTGCTACTTCTTATCTGGCAATACAAATGGAGAAAAGTAATGAATCAGATGAAATGGTTGGTATTGTGTCTAATAGGTTTGTGCGGAATGGTGGGAGCCCATCCTACTGTTGCCCAGCATCGAAACCTGGGTATATTGAACCTCCCGGCTCCTCCGCTTGGTGTGACTGAATGGATGAACCTTCCTGAAGGGAAAACTTCATTGAATATCAGTGAATTGAGAGGGAAGGTTATTTATTTATATGCCTTCCAGAATTGGTGACCGGGTTGCCATGCCCATGGATTCCCCACCTTGCAAAAAATCCAGGAACATTTTCAAAATGATCCTGAAGTTGCCATTGTTGCTATACAAACAACTTTCGAAGGATTCATGGTCAATACGTTTGGAGGTGCCAAACTCGTTGCAGCCAGATATGGTTTAAAAATGCCTATCGGACAGAGTGGGAGTAAAGAGGCTCCTTCTGTCATGATGCGTAATTATCGAACCGGAGGGACTCCCTGGGTTGTTATCATTGACAAGAAAGGAATTGTACGATTCAACAATTTTAATATAGATGCGAACGCCGCTATTGAAGGAATGGAAACTTTAAAAAAAATGTAGTCAACGATTGTCTGGTCAAATCTATCCACCAGTACGTTTGACAACATACCCCTGTTTTTTTAATTGTGCTATCACGATATCCCTGTGATCTCCTTGAATTTCAATAATACCGTCTTTGAGAGTTCCTCCACTGCCACATTTTTGTTTGAGCTGTTTTGCTAATTTTTGTAAATCCCGCTGTGAGAGAGGAACTCCAGCAACAGTGGTCACTCCTTTGCCTTTACGCCCTTTTGTGATTCGTCCCACTCTGACAATTCCATCCCCCTTCGGTATCTCTTGTTTTTGATGGCAAATGCATTTAGCAACGGACTGGCCACATCCAGGACACATCCTACCCTGCTCTGTTGAGTAGACAAGCTCCGCCTCTTCTTTTTTTGCAGTCATGTATTTTCTAATTTAGTAGTGCTAAACAGATAATGCTTTTTAAATCCACAAGAGGAACAATTATTCCATCTATTATGGAAGAGAATGAACATGGATCCATTAATTTTTCTCAATTTCTGAGGGGAAAATTCGACCTTCACTGTTTTGGAGGCATTACAAGTTTTCTACCAGGTGGATTCTACTCTGTCAATTGATAATATCAGGCACTATAACCAGTCAACTTGCTTCCGCTTCTGCCTTTTGTTTGTAACCTTCTAATCTTGCTTCTGCTGCTTTGATTCCTTCTTCAAAACTATCAAACCATCCTACTGTCTCATCTAAAAAGTCTGTGTGAAATTCTGTTTCCATGCAGTAAGCATATCGATTAAATGGGGAATCTCCTAAATTGCTGATGGCTGCTCTAAATTTCATTGCTACTCCGTTGTTCCAGTTTAAAACGACACACATATTGAAAAGTACTGTAATTTAAAAGAAATTTCAAAAAACAGCAAACCTGCATTACTTTTTTCTTATTCTTGTATGAAAATATGTCATTAGCTTTAGTAAAGGCGACTTTAGTAATAACTCAAGATCTGCTAAATTGAACTTATCTTAACGTCATGTGCGACTTTTTTTGTCATTCCGGGCTTGACCCGGAATCTAGGAGCCTACAAACGTTTTCTGGGTCCGATGGCGGCCCCACCGTCTCATGAGTCCCGCAAAGTTGATCCATTCGGGATATCAAGCAAAGATAATCAAAACTCTTATCAAACTTGTCAATTATGGAGAAGTAATACCTGAGTTTGCTATAGGAACAACGAAAGGAACCAAGGTTCCCGATATAGTTTGGTGTTCAGAGGAATTGCTAGAAATCATTATAATGTTTTTTGATAAATACGGTAGGTTTTGTAGCGGATACCACCAGAGCTTTCGATTAATTTGACAGACGAGGCATTATCTTCCCATACCCAAGATAATTCTGCTCTCTTGTAGCGACCTGGTTTACTGAGGCCCCCTTGCATGCCAAGGTAGACCAACGCTG
>JANQHV010000461.1 GCA_028282505.1 SAR324 cluster bacterium
GATCGTCTGCGTAGTCGAACTACGTGGGCGATGCGTCAACGCAGGAAATCGGAATAAAAGACAAGTAAATGTGTAAGTTATTTTTGGAACATTCCTTAAGCAATAGCAAAACTGGTCATTGCTAACAAAGCGGAGCAATCTCGTGGAATATTATAGATTCCCACATCGCTACGCCTATCGTAATGACGGGGTATGATCATATTTTCGTCCAATTGTACAAAAACGATTTCCCCTCCTTGGCAAGGAGGGGTTAGGGGAGGTTGTTGGTTATAGCACCAACCCCTCCTAACCGAAGGTCGGCCCCGCTTTCTTGTCAAGGGGAGGAACAATTTCAGGTGGGCGAAAATATGACCACCCCCCTAATGATAAGCAGTAAAGCATTGATTTTTAAAGCAATAGTCAAATTGCTACTTCTTAAGTTGAGAATACACCCTAAAATCCATTAAAACGATTACAATTATCCGTCAATTCTCACAACTTAAAACATTCCCCACTCACTATTGCTTTTCTTCCATCATTATTTTATACAATACTCACAGTAAAAATACATGAACTGTTTCGTGCACCTAGCTCAAACGCATCACGACTGTCATCCATAACATTTTATCCTAAATGACCACTAGGATCAGAGATTAGAGAGATGTTATTGGTAGTCATAATATCAATTGTTGAAAGAAACAGACGATGAACCTATTGGAAATTCGTAAAAACAACTTGATGGAAAATATCCTACGTCAATACAAACTTCTACACGAGTATGAACAGACACGAGATGTTGCTAGCGACCCCAAAGAGATTGAGCGGGCAAATCGAGCAATTATCAAGACATGAAAAACAAAATTACTAGAGAGGATGTAAATAAAATTCTTCCTCAAATTTTGGAGAGGATTTCAAGTGCTTTCCAATGGAGTTTGCAATCATTAGACGACGAAGAAAAAACAATTTTATCAATGATAGCAAGTGACAGCTCTTTGAAAGACGTTCGTGGGGAACATATTCAAAACTTGGAAAATCAGCAATGAATCATTGAAGAAAATGGAGCTTATCGATTCGTGTCAAAGTTATTGGAAGAATGGTTCCAACGATTTTCCAAAAGATTAGACAACGTTCAAACATAAGGATAGAAGACATTCAAGAAAAATACCTTGAAAGAGATATACTGAGGATAATGGATAATTTCGGAAAGGTCTTGTTTTATCCATCATTACCGATCAACATATAATATCTTATGTAGAATAGGCTTTGATGCTGTCGTCTCGTTGAAGAATTAGATACTAATTGACATTCATAAAATTTTGCAATTGATTCTGTCGTCATATACGCAATTTGTCATCCAAATCCCGAATATTGTGGTCAAAGAAGAAATGAATTAAATACATATCGGAGGTCAAGATGGAAAAACGAAATGTTGTTATTGGCATACTGTCCGTGTTTTTGGCTGGAATGGCATATCCTCTTCATGCAGAACGCTTAGCTAAACCAACCACCCGTCCAATTCTGACCATCACTGGCAAAATCACCCACACCACCGATGGTGAAAGAGCACTATTTGATATGGATATGTTAAAAGCCCTTCCTCAAGGAGAAATACGAACATCCACTCCCTGGTATGAAGGGCCTGTTGTTTTTTCGGGCCCTTTGGCATCGGCTCTTTTTGAAAAAGTTGGAGCAACTGGAAAAAGTATTCTCGCCATCGCCTTAAACGATTATTCAGTCCGTATTCCGTTGGATGATTTCAAAAAATACCCGGTGGTTTTTGCAACAGAGGTTAATGGAAAACGGCTTAGTATCCGAGAAAAAGGACCGATCTTTGTGATATATCCGTTTGATGAGAGCCCTGAAACAAAAAATGAAACCTATTTCCAACGGTGCATTTGGCAACTAACATCCATTGATGTGCAGTAAATGATGAAATTTTTTGGCCAAAAGCAACAGTGGGGACACCAGCCATATCCACGGATATTTTGGTGGGGAACGATCATTTTGCTCATTGCTGCTAGCGGATTGGTTTATCTCATCGTCTCTTCTTTGATTTTTCTACAGGAAAAAAATTTTGAGCCTTTCAAGGCCAATGAAAACGAAATTTGGGCAGCATACCAGGTACAAGCCGAATACTTAAAACTCAAAGAAACCTTAATTGTAGAACTCAACAACCCAGTAGAATGGTCTGAGATTTCCGTCCGCTATGAAGTTCTATTAAGCCGCACAGATCTCTTCAAAGTAGGAATTTTACACATCAGCATTATACAAAATTCAGAAGCATGGCAACTACTGCAACAGGTGACAAAGACTATTGAAGGACTCGAACCACAAATGGAACAAGCGGCTCAAGGCAATCGCCGTTCGATTTCGTTGATTGTTGAAAAGTTCGATAGTTTGGAGCCCAAGATCAATCGTTTTGTGCGAAGTGTTAATGAGTTTGATGCTGACAAACTGGTCAAAAACCGGGAATTGTTAAAAGATTATTTCAATCAGGTTAAATTATTTTTAGCCAGTCTATTCATTGCCATTGCTGCCCTGATTGGTTTGTTACTTTGGTTGCTCCGACTCATGGCCACAGAAATCAAAGAACGCAAGCAGGCAGAAAATCAACTCCAGCAGATCAATGAGGAGTTAATTTCTGCCAACAAAGAACTCAAAGATACCCAATCACAATTGATACAATCAACCAAACTGGCTTCAATTGGCGAATTGGCTACTGGCATCGCCCATGAACTCAACCAACCCTTAACTTACATTCGTAATAGCGCCCAAACTGTAATGATGAGTGGTGTTGAAGAACTTGATCTGGAAGAAGTTCAAGAAACTCTGGAGTTAGTGGAATTGGGAACTGAGCGCATGATGCTTATTATTAATCATTTGAGAAGTTTTGCCCGCCAAACAGACACCGAATTTCAGTCGGTTGATGTGCATGAGATTATCGAAAATTCTTTAATTTTACTCAATGAACAGTTAAAGCTCAGAAACATTCAACTTGAAAAAAAGTATTCTCCATCGGTTCCCAGGATAGAAGGCAATCCTCATCAATTGGAGCAAGTCTTTATCAATATGTTGAGTAATGCCAGAGATGCCCTGGATGGCAAAAAAGAAGCCTGTATCACCATTCAAACGGATAATGGTCAACAAGACAATGACGCTCAAGCAGTAGTTGTGAGTTTTATCGACAATGGATGTGGCATTGATCCAAACCATTTAGAGAAGATATTTGACCCTTTTTTTTCAACAAAAGAGGAAGGCAAAGGAACAGGGCTTGGACTATCCATCAGTTATGGTATCATCCAGGAACATCGTGGAACCATTAATGTGTTCAGTGGCGATCAAGGTACCACTTTTGAGATTGTTTTGCCGATGGAAGGAAAAAAGAATTCTGCATTTATATAATATTTATTTGACATTGGAGTAACACATGATCACGATCCCAGGGTACCAAATACATAAACAATCAGATGACTACCTGTTCAATGAAAGTCGCTACTGTCTGATTTATCGTGCTCGCCGTATTGCCGATCAGCATCCTGTGATCCTCAAATTATTGAAGAGCGAATATCCGACACCAGCCGAATTAGGACGATTCCGCAGAGAATATGACATCCTTCGTCATACTAACAGCGATGGAATCATCGGAGCATACAATCTCGAAAAATTTGGGAATGGTATGTTTCTGGTCTTTGAAGACTTTGGAGGACGATCATTAAAGAGCATTTTATCTTCTCGCCAATTGGACTTACATGAATTCTTCACACTGGCTATCCGAATCACAAGTATCCTGGAAGAAATTCACCAGCAGAGTATTATTCACAAAGATATTAATCCGGCCAATATTTTATGGAATCCTGAAACGGACCAGGTAAAATTGATTGATTTTGGCATTTCCACAAAATTGCCGAAAGAGCATGCAGAGGTCAGCCACCCCAATGTGTTGGAAGGCACACTTGCCTATATGTCTCCTGAACAAACGGGGCGCATGAATCGATCGATGGATTATCGCACCGATCTATATTCGTTGGGGGTGACGCTTTATGAAATGTTGACAGGGCAATGCCCTTTTCCATCCAAGGATCCCATAGAATTGGTCCATTGTCATATTGCTCAAATGCCTGTTCCTGCCCATGAGTTTGGGAAACGCACTTTAGATCACTCACAGCCTATATCTTCCTCCTTGCCCCCCCATACGATCCCAAAAGTACTCTCTGATATAATTCAGAGATTGATGGCGAAGAATGCGGAAGACCGCTACCAAACCACGTTTGGGCTCAAAATGGATTTGCAGAATTGTTGGGATCAACTCCAAAAAAATGGAAGTATTCAATCTTTTGAAATAGGAACGCATGATATTTCTGACAAGTTTCAGATTCTCCAAAAATTGTATGGCCGTGAGCAAGAAATAAAAGCCCTGTTAACGGCTTTTGAGCGGGTAAGCCTGGGAGCCAAAGAATGTATGCTGGTTGCTGGATTTTCAGGAATTGGCAAGTCTGCTGTCATTAATGAAGTGCATAAGCCCATTACTGGAAAACGAGGGATTTTTATTTCTGGAAAATTTGATCAATTCAAACGCAATGATCCTTATTTGGCAATTATCCACGCATTTCAGGAACTGATCCGACAACTGTTAACAGAATCTGAGAAAAGCCTTCAGACCTGGAAGAAAAAAATCCTGCATGCATTGGGGAAAAACGGAAAAATCATCATAGAAGTCATCCCTGAAATTGAATTGATCATTGGTGAACAACCTCCCGTCCCTTACCTTGGGGTGATTGAAAATCAAAACCGTTTCAATGGTACTTTCCAAAAATTTGTCAGTGTCTTTACTCAAAAAGAACACCCGTTGACCATTTTTCTCGATGATCTCCAGTGGGCTGACTCTGCATCATTGAACCTCATTAAAGTACTGATGCTCGATCCTGATCTCAATTATCTATTTTTAATCGGTGCTTATCGAGACAATGAAGTCCATGAAACCCATCCTTTAATAGGAACACTCGATGTTTTAAAAAAATCAGGAACAACCATTCAAACGCTTACCCTGCAACCCTTGAATCATTCGCATGTTGCTCAGCTTATCTCTGAAACCATTCATAGTCCTCTCTCCGATGTCATGCCTCTTGCCGAAATCATCATGGAAAAAACGGGAGGTAATCCCTTTTTCACCATTGAGATTCTGAGAAAACTCTATCAAGACCGAATGTTACAATTTGATTTTACTCAAAGAACCTGGACATGGGATATACAAAAGATCACTGGCCTGGAGATTTCGGACAACGTCATTGTTTTAATGATTGAAAAGATCAATAAACTCCCTGATTGCACGCAAAGAGCCTTGCGTTTTGGTGCCTGTATCGGAAGTCATTTTGACCTGAAAACCCTGTCTGTGATTTGTGAGAAGTCACTTCCTCGACTCGCTAAAGATCTATGGCCTGCGATTGAGGAGGGGTTGCTGTTTCATAAAAATGAAGACCACTCTTTCATCAAAGAAATTGATGATTATTCCGATCAAAGCCCTTTTTTTTCTTTGAATCCCGTTGATCAATTTCAGCATGATCGAGTCCAACAAGCTGTATACTCCATGATTCCAGAAGCGGAACGTCGCCCACTGCATCTGAAAATAGGGAGGCTTCTCTTAGAAAATAACTCAGAAACTAATCGTGAAGAAAAATTGTTCTACATTACCGCACAATTCAATCAAGCCAGAGCATTGATTTCAGACGAGACCGAACAAATTTTATTAGCGGAATTGAATTTACAAGCTGGTATGAAAGCGAAGGAATCAACGGCCTATGGACCAGCGTTGGGACATGCCAGCATTGCGATGGAACTATTACCAAACGATAGTTGGCACACTCACTATCCGTTGACATTTGAGTTGCATAAGCTCAGAGCTGAAGCTGAGTATTTAAGTGGAAACTTTGCAGAAGCGGAAAAGTATTACCCTGTAGCCTTGAATAATGCTCAATCGGTTTTAGACAAAGTGAGCATCTATTTCATTCAGATGAATCAGTATGAGTTGCAAGGGCAATTCGTTGAGGGGGTTCAATGCTTAAGAAATGGACTGGAACTCCTAGCCATCACATTTCCAGATGATGAATCAGAACTGCAAAAGTTGCTGGAACAAGAACTCCAGGAAAGTATTGAAAATCTAAAACACCAAGATCTTGATGATCTACTGAATGCAGCAGAAATAACAGACCCTCACCAACTGGCAGTTCTCAACTTGTTGATGGGAATGTGGACTCCCTGCTATGTGGGAGGATTGCCGCTTTTACTCGCTTGCGTCAGCATCAAGCTGGCTAATTTATCGATGAAGTGGGGAAACAGTGAAATTGCCTCCATCAGCTATGTTGTCTACTCCTTTTTAAGAGGTATACTGGTTGGAGATTGGGATGTTTGTCAGCAAATTGGAAAGATGGGGCTGGAACTCTCCGCAAATTACGATAATCTCGCGGTTCGATGCAAATGTAATTTTATTTTTGGTGTGGGTCCTAATAGTTATACGGTACCGTTACAAGAAGCCATTGCCAATTGTCAAATAGCCTTTGAACAAGGAGTTTCTTCTGGAGATCTTTCCTATGCCAGTTATGCGGCACACTATGCTGTCACGGATCATTTCTTTCAAGGCAGCCCACTTTCAGAAGTTGCCGAAACTTATAAAAAATATTCATCCTTCCTGGAACGCACCAATATTTCCATATATGATATTACCAAATGCTGCATGCAACCCATGATACATTTGAGAGAACTGGACGAAGGGTTTGATGATGGAGCTTACCTCAATGCCTACCAAACCATTCCCATTTTTGAAGCCATGTACTACCTGGGAAAACTCCACAAAAGTTACTTGTTTGCAGAACAAGACCAGTGGATATTTTATGCCGATAAAGCGATGGAATTGGTGCCTCAAGCAATCGTAGGAACCGTTAAAGTTCCAGAAACTTATTGTTTGAGTGCGCTGATTTACTGTGCGGCTTATCCTACCGCTTCTGAGGCTGAAAAAAGGCAATATTTGGAGAAAATTAGCACAATTCAACAACAGATGAAAACCTGGTCTACTTATTGTGAGGCCAATTTTCTCCATAAATATTTACTGGTTGAAGCAGAAAGAAGTCATATTTTGGAATGCCCTTTAGAAGATGTCATGAATTTATATGAAGGGGCCATTGCCTCTGCTCAAAAACACGACTTCCTTCAATACGAAGCTCTGGCTAATGAACTGTACGCCAAATTTTGGTTACACAAGAACCGAGAAGAGATTGCCAAGCTCTACATGACGAAATCCTATTACCTCTATGGCCAGTGGGGAGCACCTATCAAGGCTGAAGAGCTGCGAAACAAATTCCCTCAATTGTTATCCAGATCAGAAAATCAAACGAAGGTATTCCATGATACCTCATCTCAGTCAATGAGCAGTTCCAAATCAGGTTTTGAAATGATGGACCTGGCAACCGTCATCAAAGCGTCTCAATCGATCTCCAGTGAAATCACCTTAGAAAAAATGTTGGCCAACTTCATGAACATTGTTATTGAAAATGCTGGGGCAGAACGAGGAATTCTTCTTTTAGAAAAAAATGGAAAATGGTTCATTGAGGCAGAGGGGATCATCGGACAAAAAGAAGTCAATGTCTTGCAAAGTCTTCCCATGCAACCTGATTCACCCTCACCGAAATCTGTATGGCCGTACCCTCCTGTTTCCATTATACACTATGTTGCCAGAACCCAAGAATCCTTAGTGCTCGATATCGCAAATGCCGATAAGCGTTTTGCCAACGATGCTTACATTCTCCAGAATGATCCCCAATCCATTCTATGTGAACCAATTCTTCATCACGGAGTCCTGACTGGCATTTTATATCTGGAGAATAATTTGACCACTGGCGCCTTCACTCCAGAACGACTGGAAATCTTGAATTTATTATCGTCTCAAGCAGCAATTTCCATCGAAAATGCCCGGTTTTACCGGGTACTGGAGCAGAAGGTGGAAGAGCGGACTGAACAATTAGAAATTAGCAATGAACAGTTAATCAAGGCAAAAAACGCTGCGGAAGCGGCTAACCACGCCAAAAGTGAATTTCTGGCTAATATGAGCCATGAAATACGCACCCCCATGAATGCGATTCTTGGTTTTGCCGAAATTATGAAAAGAAAAGTCAAAGAACCCCAGCTTTCCCGCTACCTGGAATTCATTCATTCCAGTGGCAAATCGTTGCTCAGTTTGATTAACGACATTCTGGACCTCTCTCGGGTGGAAGCTGGCAAATTGAAATTGGAGTATACCGCCACTTCTCCTCAGAATCTTTTTAGGGAAATGGAAACTATTTTCGGGCAGGTTATCAGAGATAAAGGACTGGAACTGATCATAGACATTCCTTCAGACCTTCCCAAAGCCTTACTCCTGGATGAAACCCGTCTCCGGCAGATTTTGACCAATTTGGTTGGAAACGCGGTTAAATTTACAGAATCCGGCTATATCAAACTCTCGGTTGATCATCACTATCCCGATGATGCTCACTACAGCAGTTTAGATCTGACTTTTTCGGTGGAAGACACAGGAAAAGGCATCCCAGAAGATCAAAAACAATCGATCTTTGAATCCTTCACTCAGGTAAAAGGACAGAAAGTTTCTCAGTTTGGTGGCACAGGATTGGGGTTAACCATCACCAAACGTTTGGTGGAGATGCTCAATGGTGAAATTGATGTTGACAGTACTCTTGACCAGGGCAGCACCTTTCGTATTCTCTTAAAAGATGTAGAAGTGACTTCCCTGAGTGCGTTAACAGGCAATCAACAAAAACATATTGATTTTCATTCCATTCGATTTGCCCCCAACATGGTTCTGATTGCTGATGATATTGATTTCAACCGAGATTTGATTAAGAATTATCTGGAGGACTATGAATTGACTCTCATCGAGGCTGAAAATGGCAAAGAAGCCATTGAACTGGCTAAACAACACCACCCTCAATTGATTTTACTGGACATCAAAATGCCAGAAATGGATGGATTGGCAGCAGCTGATGCGCTGAAAAAAGAAGAAAGTTTGCAAACCATCCCTCTCATTGCCATATCAGCATCGGCAATGAAAAAAGATGAAGACACTCTCCAAGAACTATGCGATTCCTACCTGATGAAGCCAGTCAGTAAAACAGACATTGTGCTGGAAATCATGAAATTCTTACCACACACGATCACAAAAGAAAAAATTGACAACATCCCAAAAGCCAAACCGATCAGGACTTCACAGGAATTGACACCAGCAACATTAGCAAAACTCCCTGAATTGTTGGACATCTTGAGAGTGAAACAAGAGGATTGTGTAGAATTATCCCAACGGAATGTCATTCATGAAATAGAAAATTTTGCCCTGGAAAACCAAAAACTTGGAGCAAACTATCAGTATGCTCCTTTAATCGACTGGGCAGGAGAATTACACTCTGCGGCATCAGGATTTGATATTGAAAAAATGAAGCGTTGTTTAGGGAATTTTCAAACCCTGATTTTGAATGCCGAAAAACACATTGAAGGCCCCTAACCTGGCAAAGCTAGAACTGCAAGCAACAATTGGAATCCCTCCTTTTTCAAATTTCAATCCATCGACCAGGGAGAGGGAGGCGCAGTTCCCACATTGATAATCCCAATTTGGTTGCCCATGCGTGTTTGTATCGCTGGACTAATCATGCCTTTTGAAAACAAGAGGATGTTCAACGAACCGCCATAAAAGAAATTGCCGAACTTGGTTTGGCCTTTCTTCACTTTACCGCCGACTTCAAAACAATTGACATGGTCGGTGTCCTTGCTGTTACAGGTATTCAAAACCACAGAACTGACCGTATCCAATCCCACTGGAATCGAAGCGACATAGCCTGTGAGGATTTCTGGTGTTTTTCCCGGTAAATTGGCATATTTTACCTCGATGATAATCACTCCGCGCTGAAAGGCCTGGAATTGGCTAAAATCAGTCCCTGGACGTCCCACATCTCCACTGAGCGGTACCCAATTTGGGAAATCCGGATAGCCGAAGGTGCCCGGCGTGCCAGGAGATCCGGTTTTGACAATCTCCGCATGACGCACAACCCCATCCACAGGAGAATGAAAATGGTGATAAGTGTTCGGCATCAGGACACATGATAATCCGCTTCCCCCTGCAAACTTTTCTTTCATTTCCTGCGGAGTGCTTCCCAACATATCCCCGACGGAGATTGGAATATTTTTCACATCCAGCACCGTGTCGAGTTGTAACGGATTTTCAATGTATTGACGATCATAATGGTCATCCTTCTTCTGGAGAACCTGGACCAACGGGTTCATGATGCAGTCCGTTGGTGAAACAATCACATAGTCCCGTTCAGGCATGGTGACGGGACGGCTGGGATAAGCACCATCTGGTGCCGATTTGAGATTCCGTGAAAAAAATTCATTCCAGCTTTTATATTCGGATGCCTTGGTTTTGACGTATTCGTCGATTTCGATACGAGGATCTCGAACCCATTCAGGAACGACTTTTGCTGAATCCGGACTATCCATGAATTGACGATACTCGTCATTAAACGTGGCGAGGAACGTGGTCCCGGTTTCCAAAGGCAGTGAAGGATCGGCAGGATCACGCCCTTGAACAAAATTTTGTCCGGCGGGATTTTGGTAATAAAGCCAAGCAAAATATAAAATTCCATCCAGTCCGTTATCGGCAGTTCCTTGAATTTCGGGTAGATCTACACACCATTCCTTGAACATCTCAATCATTTTGAGGAGCAAGCCTTCTCCACTGCCGGCCTCTTTCCAGGGGTTGACTCTCGAATGATTGTAAGAGTACCCTTCAGGAAGATTTTGCAATCCCGCATAAACCAGGTCAAAGGCTTTTTGTGTCCGAGGATCTTGCTCATAGGTTTTCACTAAATACTCCAGTGAGCCGGCACAAGGGGACCGCTTTGCCATCACCTGGGATGGTGCTATCAACAATGACAACAGGGTTAAGCTCCCCACAGCCAGACCGATTACAATAAATCGAATTTGATTGAACATGATCATCTCCTTTTGTTTTAGTTATTGTGTGCTGATTCCTGCAATTTGTTTCTCTCAGACCAACAGTAAAAAGATCTTTTAATGTGGTTTTGTCTTTTTAATGACTATAGGCCAACTTTTCATCAAGCCACAAAAAATGAACCATAGGAAAAATTTTTTCTGGAACTCTATAACATTGATTGTTAGCCTATATGCAGGAGTTAATTCAAGGGCATGAAAAAGGCAAGTATTTTTCTGATTGTTTCTAATTTTGGGGAGGAGCTCAAAGCAAAGAAAATAAATTATTTTTCAATTAATAATCCAGGCTGATATCCAAAGCAGGTGCCGAATGGGTGAGGGCCCCAATAGAAATGATATCCACTCCGGTTGCTGCGATGTTTGCAATGGTCTCCAGGGTAATGCCTCCGGAAGCTTCTAAAAGGGCACGTCCTTTTACGTCTTGAACAGCCTGCTTCATTTCCTCACAACTCATGTTGTCCAGCAGAATCACATCAATTCCGGCTTCCAAGGCCGCTGAAATCTGAGAGATCGAGTCCACTTCCATTTCCATCCGCATCACGTGTGGGATTTTCTGTTTGGCTGAAATCAGAGCCTCCTTCACGGATTTGCCAGCCTTGGCAATAATGGCCAGGTGATTGTCTTTGATCAACACACCGTCTGATAAATTATGGCGATGATTGTGTCCTCCTCCCATGCGTACTGCATATTTTTCCAGAATCCGTAATCCTGGTGTTGTTTTGCGGGTGTCTACAATTCTCACGGTCGCTGATCCTTTTCTAGCTTCAGCAACAAATTGCTCGGTTAAGGTGGCAATACCACTCAGACGTTGCAAAAAATTCAAAGCAACTCGTTCTGCTTTGAGAAGAAACTGGGCCTTACCTGAGATAGAGGCCAGGGTGGTGCCTGCTTTCAGGAATTCTCCATCCTCTTGGTGGGCTGTCCACTGTAATTGCGGTTCCAGTTCCCGGAATACCCGTTCAGCAACAGGCAGTCCTGCAATGACCCCATCCTGTTTCAAATAAAGTACCAATTCAATGGTCCAGGTCGGATCAATCAAACTTTCTGAGGTGATATCGCCCCAGGAGAGGTCTTCTTCAATTGCCATTTTGATAATAGGAGAAATGTTGTACCAGTCCATACAGAAACTTTCTAAAGGAAAGGGTGATCAATGCGTTTTTTAATGGAGTTCACTTGATTGGTTAAGGCATGGGGAAAATCTTCTCGAAAATGAGCACCTCGGCTTTCTCGACGTTCCAAAGCCGATTCCGTAATCAATTTTCCGAGGACCTTCATGACATCCAATTCAAATTCTTGTTTGCTGGACGGGAAAGCATCAGGCAGGCTGGGCTCTCCCAACAGAGTATTCATCTTGAGCAGAGATTGTTCGTTGCGAATCAACCCCACCAGTTCCCACATCTGTTTTCGAAACTCAGCTTCAGTCAGGTGATTTTGGACAATGTGCACTTTACTTTTTTTGGAAGTAATCTCTGGTCCAAGGGGTTCATAGGAATTGGGCCACTGCAAGTGGGATAAAAAGTCTTTTTTGAGGACTTGGGAGACTCGTATTGAAAATACAGAAGCTTCCAGCAGCGAATTGCTGGCCAGCCGATTGGCACCATGCACCCCTGTCCGAGCCACTTCGCCACAGGCATACAATCCAGGCACATTTGTGCGGCCATACAAATCCGTAACGACGCCTCCAATCATATAGTGGGCCACAGGAGTGACAGGAATCCATTCATTGCAAATGTCCACTCCGTACTTCAGACAGTTTTTAAAAATTGTAGGAAACCGTTGGGTCAATTGATTGGCAGCAATGCTGGTACAATCCAAATAGACACTTTTTCCATCCTGGTGGGACATCTCATTGGCAATGGCCTGAGAAACAATATTGCGTGGAGCCAAATCCTTTTGAGGATGGATATCCTCCATGAAAGACACCCCTGCCTGATTTCGCAGAATGGCTCCTTCTCCCCGCAATGCTTCTGAAATCAGAAAATTAGGAGCATCAGGAAGGTTCAAAGCTGTCGGATGGAATTGATAAAATTCCAAATCCGCCAGTTCGGCTCCTGCCTGATATGCCAGGATCACACCATCCCCCGTGGCGCCTTCAGGATTGCTGGTATGGCAAAAGAGTTGTCCAGCCCCTCCTGTCGCAAGAACGATTTGCTGACTGGCAAGGGTTGTCGAATTCTGTGCTGCAAAATGATAACACTGAACTCCTGTCACTCCCAGCTCATTTGTTTGTATTTCCGTGGCCAGGGTGTGTTCCAGGATTTCAATATTGGGATGTTCTGACACACTTTCCACCAGGGCTCGCTGGATTTCTTCACCCGTAGCATCACCACCCGCATGCAGGATTCGATGGATGCTATGGGCCCCTTCTAAACCCAAACTGGGTTGTTGTGTGGAATCCGTATCGAATTGAACACCCAATTGCATCAATTGTTCAATGGCGGTTCGGCTGTGGTTCGACAAAACCTTGACCGCTTTCAAGTCACACAGACCATCTCCTGCAACAACTGTATCTCGACTGTGCAACTCTACAGAATCCTCATCACTCCAGACAGCAGCAATCCCCCCCTGGGAATACCACGTGTTGCTGTCATACAATGTGTTTTTTGTGATCAAAGTGACAGGTTGATACTCCGCTGTCAGACGTGCGACCAGTAACCCTGCTAAACCGCTGCCAACTACTACCAGTGGTGATTTTTTCATCACATGATCCCTTAGCTGAGCTCCAGCATCCTGTCCAGAGCGACCTTGGCCCAACGTGCTGTTTCACGGGGAACTTTAATTTGATTGATAACACGCCCTTCAAGCAGATTTTCCAGAATCCAGAGTACATTGACAGGATCTGTACAGTACATCGTCGAGCAGGGACAGACATGAGGATTGAGGCACTCAATGTGCTTTCCTTCCTTGGGATATAATTCTTGGTGGAGACGATGAACCATATTGATTTCTGTACCAACTGCCCAACTGGTACCAGGCTCTGCATTTTCAATAATTTGAATAATTTTGTTGGTAGAACCGTCAAAGTCCGCAGCATCCACTATCTCTTCTGGACATTCAGGATGAACAATCACCTTAACATCAGGACGCCGGGAACGGATTGCTTCGATTTGTGCCATATTAAAACGGACATGCACGGAACAATAACCATTCCACAAAAGCACTTTCGTGTTTTGTAACTCTTCAGTCGTCAAACCGCCATCTTCTTGACGGTTCCATAGACGGATGTTGTCTTTAGGAACCCCCAGCTTGTTGGCGGTGTTTCTGCCCAAATGCTGATCTGGAAAGAACAATACATTTTTTCCCTGATCCAATGCCCATTGGAGGATGGCTTCTGAATTAGAAGAGGTACAGACAATCCCTCCATTTTGACCACAAAATGCTTTCAGGCTGGCAGCAGAGTTGATGTAAGTTATTGGAATAAAGCTGTTTTCGCCACAAGCACGGTTTAATTCATCCCAACAGTCCTCGACCAGATCAACATCGGCCATGTCTGCCATGGAACACCCTGCTGTGATATTGGGCAAAATCACGACTTGTTCATCAGATGTCAAAATGTCTGCGCTTTCCGCCATAAAATGCACACCACAAAAAACAATATAGCGGGCTGATTGCTGTTTGGCCACTTGGGCTAAATTGAGAGAATCTCCCGAAGCATCGTTGAATTGAAAGGTTTCATCACGTTGATAATGATGAGCCAGGATAAATACTGAATCACCTAGTGCCTCTTTTGCTGCGAAACAGCGCTCTCTCACTTCACTGGGAGTTAACTGATAATAAGAATCAGGAATGTTCTGGAGGGCTGATGCATGAGGTACTGAAGGAATAGGAAAAGAAAATTTTTCGATAGTACTTGTCTGGAGCATTGTTTTGACCTGCCTATTGTGAATTTTTCGTTATTACTCAGCCACTAAGCCGAAGGCCCAATCCACACGAAGTAACCAAAATACTCTATTTGCTAATTTCTCTTTGTCTCTTAAAATGTAAATTCAAGATGAATATACCATTCCTCTGCTGATTTTCTGGACTCTCTCAGTTGACAAATCATCTAATATGGAGTGCATTGAATAATTGAAGATTGGGACTGCTTCCAGTTTGATCAGTTCAGGAATAATCTTTTAATCTACAAAGATTTTTTATTACTAGACCTTGAACATTTTACGTGTCATCGCATCGGCGTTGCAGTGGTGCCGCTTCGGCATACCATCGACGTGATACACTGTGAAGTCATTGATATCAATGACTTACATGGAAATGTTGAAAGTCTATTTCTTTAGTGTTCTTCGTGTTATTTCGTGGCTAAGTAGTTACAATTTCTAAAATTAGGTGCCACTATTTATAAAAGGATTTATTATATACCATCTTGGTGACGAATAAAACAGCGAATTTCAACTTTAACGAGGACGGGGGCGCTGTTGTAATTTGACTGAAACACTGCGTGACCGGTCATTACGGATGTAGCGCACCGTGATGGAATCTCCTGGCGAGTAAGACTCTATTTTATCGGCCAATTCTTCAAAACTACGAACCGGGGAACCATCAATACTGGTGATGATGTCTCCTCCCCAGGGGATGCGATAATTCCCCACACGCACATTGCGGGTAGCTCCCCGTAATCCTGCCAGGTTGGCAGGTGCGTTTTCCACCAGAGCTGTGATCAACATGCCCACGGGGACGTCCAATCCTAGTCGTTGCAAATCACTGGTAGGAATGCTCTCCACACCAATCCAGGGACGGCGTACATACCCATAAGCAATCAAATCCGGCACAATGCGGCGGGCCGTATTACTGGGGACTGAAAAACCAATGCCCACATTGCCAGGACCAATGATGGCCGTATTGATGCCGATGACTTTCCCTTCTGTATCCAGGAGCGGTCCTCCGGAATTGCCAGGGTTGATCGCCGCATCCGACTGGATTACCCCATCAATTTTACGATTATTTTGTGCTGCAATGGTTCTCCCCAGGGCACTGATAATGCCGGTGGTCAATGTCTGGTTCAAGCCGAATGGATTGCCCAGGGCCAGTACTTTCTGTCCCACCACAATTGTAGAAGAATCACCCAATTCTAAAATCGTCAGTTTTCCACGGTATCCTTCGAGTTTGATCACTGCTAAGTCATTATTGGGATCAATACCAACTATTTTTGCGGGCCATTGCGTATTGTCTGAGAGAGTGACCGTCAGTTTTCGTGCGCCTTCGATGACATGGTAGTTGGTTAAGATATGTCCTTGGCGATCAATGATGAAGCCGGAGCCAGAACCCGATTCAGAAGGTAGAGGCCGCAGAAAAAAATCATAATTCAGGGTGATACTGGTAATGTTCACCACCCCCGGTCCTTTTGTTTTGTAAATATCAATGTTTTGTTGCTCATCCAGCGTATATTGTGTTGCCAGGACCGTGGGAATCCAGAGGAAAACAATCATTAGAAAGGATATAATCATTTTTTGGACTTTAGCAAAGGGAGGGTATGGCAGGATCATATCAATACTCCTTCTTAATGGTTTACATTTCATTTCTAGGGGTTAGTCATATTTTCGGCTAGTTGTAAAATACTTTCCCCTCCTTACTAAGGAGGCCGTCCGCGGAAGCGGGTTAGGGGAGGTTGTCAGTATAGCACCAACCCTTACTAACCTTATGATCATGCTCCATTTCTAGCACTGGCCATCAGCACAGGTATTGTTCCTTGGGCACTGGTCAAACTGAAAGGCTGGCTTAAGGTAATGTCAGTAAATTGAGCCTGGATCAGAGCGGCTTCCACCGTTTTTTCTGTGAAACCAAATTCTGCACTTTCATCGGCTTTTAACCAATCCCACTGCACAAACACACCGCCTGGCACAAGCATTGATTTGATTACCTTCAACGTGCTTTCGTAATCAGACAGGAATCCGCATACCGAAGAGGCGACAACAAGGTCAAACTTTTTGTGAAACACCTGTTCTTGCTGGACGGTACGCTCTGATAGTTCCGTCGCAATGGCCGTGACTTTGTGCAACGCTTTCTTTTTCAACACCGAGATCATTTTCTCTGAGGAATCCAAAGCCACAATTTCCTTAGCCTGTGTTGATATTTTCTCTGTCAGTAATCCGGTTCCGCAGCCAAAATCCAGCACTCGGATTCCCTGCAACGTCACTATCTCGCTTAAGCTCTTGAAAGCTTCTTCAGCGTATAGCCGTACATCTTCATTGCTATCCCAACCATCGGCATAGTCGTCCCAACTGTCACTCATGGTTCATGCTCCGTTTTGTTTGATAAAATCTCATTCTACATCGATAAAACAATGAAGGATGCAAAATCCACATCCCGTTTGAACGCTATGCCACCATTACTTTGGGAGAAGGTTGTATTTGCTCAATTGCTTCAATGCGATCTGAGTTTTCAAAATCATAGATATCCACAGCAATTTGCAATCTTAACCAGACTGCCGGATCTGAACGGGTGTACTTGGCAATTCTTTCAGACATCTCAACGGTTAAACTACTTTTTTCTTTGAGCAGGTTATGCACTGTTTTTCTTTCCACTCCCAAACGATTGGCCAGCTCTTGTTGCGTCAACCCTTCTTCTGTTAGTATTTCCTGGAGATATTCTCCTGGATGAGGTGGTCTATTTGTCAAATGCATCGTTCCTCCTTTTAAACGATTTCTTCTAAATTCCCATGGTGATAATCACCAACGATTCTCATAAAATCAATGTTTCCAATCTCTTTACCATCGTACTCAAAGCATAAAGCAATATTGTCTGAAACATAGTAAGAATAAACTGTAGAGTCGTACATAATCTGGACAGACCTGCGATGATAAATATAATAATCAGTAGATTGAATATTTTGACATTGTTTTAACCAGTTGATCTGACGTTTTGCTTTCTTGAGATGACCGATCTCTAGCCCCAGTTTTTTTGTAAGATATGCCAAATCTTCTGAGTATCCATTGTCCAGTATATTTGCCAAATTTTCCCGACCAACTTTGTTTTTGAAAAAGTCCATATGGTCTCTCTGTTTATAGATCATAAGTCAATACAAATGTACGGTATAAACGGATTTGAATCAAACTATTTTCATGAGATGCTCCCATCATTCTCCTTTTAGTATCACTTCCTCTATTTTTCTCTATTGAGGTTTTTCACTGAGAATGCTAACTAACTAAAAAATTTAGATTTTTGATACCTTTCAATTTTAGTTTACAATTTATCTCTGTGTTCTCTGTGACTCTGTGGCAAATATTTTTTGGTTCTGGCTTGGTTAGATGAGGAGAAATCTCATGCACACATTGATCATTCAACACATCGGCACAGACCCCGACCGTTTTGAGGTGGTGCGGGCCAAAGACAACAAGCGAACCTCGCCAGTTGAAATCCCTTCGCCTGCCGACTTCCAAGTCGAAGGACGCCCCGATAGCAACTTAAGCCGAGATCTGCACTGGTACCTGGAATCCTTTCTCGATTATCCTTTTGAGCCAGATACCGATGTGGCAGTACGGGTGCTGGAGTGTTTAAAAAAGTGGGGAGAAACGGCCTTCAACGCGCTGTTTGACAATCGGGATGGCGCTGTGTTTTTGTCCGAAGCTCTGCGAGAGGGCTATCAAAACCTTCATCTGCAAATTTCCTCGGACGACCCCCGTGTGCTGGCCTGGAACTGGGAAGCCTTGCGTGATCCCAAGGCCGAGCCCTTTGCCCACCTTTGTCAGATTGAACGGAAACTGAACCAGTTGCTCGATCCGGTGTCCCTTTCTGAAAAACTGCCCAATGAATGCGTCAATATCCTCCTGGTCACTGCCAGACCCTTTGAGAACGATGTCCGCTACCGTTCGATTTCCCGGTTGCTGGTCGATTTGATTGAAACGCAGAATCTGCCTGCCCAGGTTCATGTGCTGCGTCCCCCGACCTTTGACAGTCTGCGGGAACACCTGCGCCAGCATCCAAATTTTTATCACATCCTGCACTTTGATGGACATGGCGCCTACGGGAATGTGTCCCCTAGCAGTATGTCCGGCTTTACCTTCAAAGGCAAGGAGGGGTGTCTGATCTTTGAAACCCCAGAAGGCCAAAAAGATCCAATTCTGACAGAGCAACTCAGTGCGTTGCTGCGAGAGCATGCAGTTCCGGTGGTCGTGCTCAATGCCTGTCAATCCGGCATGGTTGATCAGAACGCCAAAGATCCGTTTGCCTCGGTTGCTGCATCACTGCTCAAATCAGGAGTGCGTTCTGTGGCAGCAATGGCCTATTCGCTTTATGTCAGTGGAGCCCAGCAGTTTTTGCCAGAATTTTATCGCATGCTCTTTGAAACTGGCAGCATGGAAAAAGCCCTGCGAGCTGGAAGAAATCAGATGTTTGCCAACCAGAAACGCATTTGCGTGCGGGGGAAATTTCCCCTTCAGGACTGGTTGGTGCCCGTTCTCTATCAGCAGGAATCTTTCGATTTTTCTTTTGTCTCTCAGGCAAAACCAAAAATGGAACCGGTATCTCTCCCTGCTGAAATTGCCGATGACGAGAATCCTTACAGTTTTATCGGCAGGGACAAAGCGATATTGGAACTGGAACGTGCCCTGCGCTCAAAAAGTCCCTCCGTTCTCATTCATGGCCTGGGCGGAGTTGGCAAAACCACCCTGGCCAAAGGCTTTGTCAAATGGCTCAGTCAGACGCAGGGATTGGGAAAGGGGTGTTTCTGGTTGACCTTCAATGACATCCACAATGCCGAATCGGTGCTCAATCGCATGGGCGAGGCTGTGTGTGGCGGAAATTTTTCCCTGGCTCCCCTGGAAGAACGGCTGAATGCTTTGACTTCTCTGTTCAAAGAACAGCGATTTATCATCGTCTGGGATAACTTTGAATCGGTGTGTGGTATTACTGGCAGCGAAATCAGCCCCCTGATGGATCAGGATCAGCAGGCATTGTTAGCATCATTTTTGAGAAAAATCAGGAACGGACAGACCAAGGTCATCATCACCAGCCGCAGCGAAGAGCAGTGGATCAGAACGGAACGCCGTAAGATTGATATTTCGGGCCTGGACGGTGAAGAACGCTGGTTGTTTTTGCATGAGATTGTTCAAAGTCTTGGTTTGCCCATCCAACAGGATGACCCCGATCTGGTCAGGTTGATGGACATGCTCAACGGTCATCCTCTGGCCATGCGTGTGATCCTGCCCATGCTGGAAAAGCAGAGTGCCAACTCATTGATAACGGCCCTGCAAACCGATCTGGAGCAACTGAAAGAGGAAAACGATGAAACGGCAGCAAAGCTTTATGCCACCTTGGGATTGGCCCAAAAGGCCCTGCCTGATGAACTGAAACCGTTGCTGATTTTATTGGGGCTGCATGAACGCTATGTGCATTTCTATTATTTTGCAGCGATGGCCCAACAGGTGGATCAAAACTGGACAGACAATAAAATTCAAAGGTTTGCCACTTCGCTCTCTCATACCGGTTTGCTCGATGACCGTGGACAGAATATCTATGAACTGCATCCGGCCTTGACCGGCTATCTGAGAACTTTTGTTGTCAAATCCGAACCAACCAACCACCTTTGGAAACAGGCATTTGTCAATGTGATGGCACGTCTGGCCAATGACCTTGCACCGAAACTTCTTCACGAACAGCGAGTTCCCTTTCATCTGTTTGGAGCCAGTTTTTATTATGCCATGCGTGAGGCCGAGAAAATCGAGACCGATTGGGCATTCCGTGCGATTCTTCAGTCATTGGCGTTTTATGCTCAGAATACCCACAATTATAAAGAGGCTGAGGATTTGTTTTCGCGACTGGCGGAAGCAAGAAAAATGGCGGGGAACGTAGAAGGTGAAGCCGCTGCCTATCACCAGTTGGGGATAATTGCCGAAGAGAGACGGGATTTTAGTACGGCGGAAAAATGGTATCAAAAATCCCTGGAAATTAAAGAAAAGCAGGGCAATGAACAGGGGGCGGCAAATACTTATCATCAATTGGGAATGATCGCCGAAGAGAGACGGGATTTTGAGGTGGCGGAAAAATGGTATCACCAATCCCTGGAGATAGAAGAAAAGCATGGCAACGAACAAGGGGCAGCCATCACCTATCACCAGTTGGGGAGAATCGCCCAAGAAGGACGGGATTTTGAGGCGGCGGAAAAATGGTATCGAAAATCCCTGGAAATTAAAGAAAAGCACGGCATTGAAGACGGGGCGGCAACGACCTATCACCAGTTGGGGAGAATCGCCGAAGAGAGATGGGATTTTGAGGTGGCGGAAAAATGGTATCGAGAAGCACTAAAAATTGATGAAAAGTATGGCAACAAACACGGGGCGGCAGCCACCTATCACCAATTGGGGAGCATCGCCGAAGATCGACAGGATTTTGAAACGGCGGAAAAATGGTATCGAAAATCCTTAGAAATAAAAGAAAAGCAAGGCAACGAATACGGGGCGGCACTTACCTACGGACAATTGGGCCTTCTTGCAGGATTGCGACAGCGTTTTGAAGACTCAGGAAAGTGGCTGATCAAAGCATTGCTGCTGTTTGCCAAATACAATGATCCAGCGTCAGCCCAGAAAACCGTCAATGCTTTTCAGATCACTTACAACCAAGCCGATCCCAACACGCAAGTCACCCTCAAAAACATGTGGGAGGAAGCGGGACTGGGGGCATTGCCTTTTTAGTCGGTATAGCTGTCCAGATAAATTCTCTTTGAAAGCATCACCTTTGTTTTTAACTCACTTGTCATTATCAAAACTACCAGTATAATTATTATACAATTAATATATAAAAACGGGTTTGATAATGGAGTTTGGGTACGATCCACAAAAAAGTATCTCCAACAAAAAAAAGCATGGAATCGATTTTGAGGAAGCACAAATCCTTTGGCAAGATGGAGATAGGCTTCAAAT
>JANQHV010000473.1 GCA_028282505.1 SAR324 cluster bacterium
GAAAATCATCAATGGGTTCTGGTCATGTCCAAAAGAGATCAAACATAAAGTCATATGCAAACTTTGTTTAAGGACTGGGGATCATACACTTCCAATTCATTCGCTTACAATGAGATACTCAACCCCACTGGAGAAATCAGGCCACACTGGCATACGGTTGTCAAAAACATCGAAGAACTGGGTCCATTAGAACTGCAACAGCGCATCAAAGCCATCCGGGAATTATTGTCTCAGGAAGGGGTGACTTACAATGTCTATGAAGCCAAACCGGAGGCTTCTAATATTTTGCCTTTGGACCCCATTCCTTTCATCCTATCCGACCTGGAGTGGAAACAAATCGAGCAAGGAGTGACCCAACGGGCAAATTTACTAAATCAGCTGTTGAAGGATATCTACCAAGAGCGTAAGCTGGTCAAAGAACGAATTATTCCCCCGGAACTGCTCTTTTCTCATCCAGGTTTTCTACTCCCCTGCCAGCAAACTATTTCTGGTGACCATGCCCTCATGTTTTATGCTGTCGATTTAATCCGCTCACCAGATGGTGCCTTCAAGGTGATTGGAGATCGGACACAAAACCCTTCAGGAATCGGATATGCCTTAGAGAACCGAATGGTATTATCCCGAGTATTGCCCACCTTATTCAAAGATTTTCATATCCACCGGCTGACGACGTTTTTTAGAGTATTTCGACAAACACTGAGAAATCTGTCTTCTCATTCGGAAGAACCGCTGGTTGTCGTTTTGACACCTGGAGATGCCAGCGAAACCTATTTTGAGCACATGTTCCTGGCAAATTATTTTGGCTACCCTCTTGTCGAAGCAAACGATTTGGTGGTCAATGATCAGCAGGTTTGGTTCCGGGCAATGGATGGTTTGCAAAGGGTTGATGTCATTGTCAGACGGGTTGATGATAACTATTGCGACCCTTTGGAACTGCGAGGCGATTCTTTGCTTGGTGTGCCAGGATTACTACAATGTGTAAGAGCCAATACAGTCACTGTGGTCAATCCATTAGGAAGCGGAATCCTGGAAAGCCCCGCATGGCTGCCTTACCTACCCCATTTGTGCCAATACTATTTGGGGGAAGAGCTACGCTTGCCTTCGGTCACCACCCACTGGTGTGGCGACTCAAAATCCCAGCAGCACATCTTCCACCATCTCAACGATTATGTCATCAAACGTGTCTATGCTGACCATCGCAACCACTTCGTTTTTGGCGATAAACTCAACAGAAACGAACAGGAGACCCTGATCGCAGCTATCCAAAGCGATCCCTATGCCTATGTAGCCCAGGAGAAAGAAATTTTATCAACCCAACCTTTTGTCAATGACGGAGGAATTGAGCCAAGGCATATCGGACTGCGGAGTTTTTTAGTGTACCAAGACAAGGGTTATTGTGTCATGCCAGGAGGACTCACCCGCGTCTCTCCTCAAAAAGACTCTCTGGTCATTTCTTCACAACAGGGAGGTTTTAGCAAAGATACCTGGGTCGTGACCCAGGAGCCATCGTTCAACATGATTTCACTGCCTGGGACTCCTGTCCGGGTGAGAGGAATCCATTCGATTCCCAGGAAACTGGCCGAAAACTTATTCTGGAGTGGACGATATACCAAGAGAACCGAAATGATGCTTCGCCTTCTGCGGCAAATTGAATGGATTCGGCAAAACATGGAATTTCCATTTGCCGAAGTCGATTGGGAGTTTTCAGAAAAATCCCGTTGTCTGGATATTTTATTGAATGTGCTGACTCATACTACGGTGACCTACCCCGGCTTCCTAAAGTCGGCAACACGGGAGAATATTGATCAGGAACTGGTGGAACTATTCCACAATCGGCACACTCCAGGAACTGTCCGTTACAACTTGACAGCTTTAAGAAAAGCTGTGATTTCAGCCCACAGACAGCTTCCGGGAGAATTGTCCAACATTTTGAAAAACCTGGATGAGATTTTATCGGGTACAGACAAATACCCCTCTGTTGCTGAAATGAATCAAATGGTGATCTATCTGGCAGCCTTCAGAGGGATTTGTGTGGATTCCATCGACTATGGCTGGATTTTCTGGGACATTGGCCGTCGCCTTGAATGGGCTTTGAATATCGTGGTGGCACTCTGGGCAGTGGTAGCCCATGAAGACATTCCTGATGATTTTTGGCAAATTTTAATCGTCCTGGATGACAACCAGGTCATCTTCCATAACCGATATTTGGGAACACCTAAACCACAAAACGTCATTGAAATGATTCTTCGTGATGTCAGCAGCCCCCATTCGGTCATTACTCAGCTACATGTGATCCAGGAACACCTGGCTCAACTGCAAAAGAATAACCCCAAAATCACCCTGGAAAACGAAACAAGCCTGGTTCTGGAACTGTTAACCCGCTTGCGCATTGTCAATTTGTCTTTTGCCAACTCCCAACAGGACCAAACCTCCTTTGGTTCGTTGAATCGTTTCTTGCTGGAGTTAGGAACCTTGTTGAGAAACTTATCTGATTCGCTACATGAGGATTATTTGACTCAATCCGAAAATCCCCAACAGATTTAAGCCCGAGCATGAAAGAATACGAAATCACCCATTCAACGGTTTATCATTATGAGAAAGACGTCGCCCTGTGCCACAATGAAGCCCATCTTGCTCCCCGTCAACTCCCCCACCAGCAATGCGTCAGCGACTCCTTAAAAATTGTTCCCACTCCGGAGGCTTACGAAGAAAGAAAAGACATCTTCGGCAATCGTGTCGTTTACTTTGCCCTGCAACGGCCCCATCATCATTTGGAGATCACCGCTCACAGTGTAATTCGCATCCAGGACAAAGCACTTCCCAAGCTGCAAGTGTCATTGCCGTGGGAAGAAGTGCGTACCTTTCTGCAAGAAAATCCATCTGAAAAATTCATCGATGTGAATTATTTCACTTTTCCTTCTCCAAAGATCAACACCTTTCCGGCATTGACAGAGTACACCTTGCGTTCTTTCCCCCCAAAACGCCCCTTGTTGGAAGGCGTGATGGACTGGACCACCCGGATTTATAAGGAGTTTACCTTTGATCCAGAAGCGACCAATGTTTCCACTTCGGTGCAGACAGTTTTTGAGAAAAAAAGGGGAGTGTGCCAGGATTTTGCTCATCTGGCAATTGGTGGCTTGCGTTCCATTGGTTTAGCAGCCCGGTATGTCAGTGGCTACCTGGAAACATTGCCTCCACCGGGGAAACCAAAATTAGTGGGCTCTGATGTGTCACATGCCTGGATTTCCGTATATTGTCCTGAACACGGATGGGTCGACTTTGACCCGACCAATAACCTGCTGCCGCAAAATCAACATATGACTTTAGCCTGGGGTCGGGACTATGCCGATATCACCCCCTTGAAAGGCATTCTGTTTGGTGGAGGCAAGAAACATACTCTGAAAGTCTCAGTGGATGTTCGGAATAAGACAATTTAACAAGGTTTACATAAGATGCGTGTCATGATTTTAGGAGTGGGAGCTTTTGCTCACTCGATGATGGGGATTTTGCAGGAAGCAGGGGCCGAAGTGGGTTGTTATCTGACCAGGGAATATGGGCATTATGGCCCATCCTCTGTCGATCAAACCTGGTTATTTTCCAACCATCCCTCACCGGTTCCGATTATCCAGGAATTTTGTCCTGATTTTATCATTCCGATGGCCATCTCCTGGTACACAGCCCCCTGGATAGACGATTTGCTGGCAACACAAGTTCCTGTCTTATGCCCAACCGGCGATGCGTTGCAAATCGAAGCCAGGCGTCAGTTCGCAGAGCAATTGTGCCGACGCTTTGACGTGGCGTTTCCTTTTTCCTGCACAGTGAATAATCGTCTCGAAGCATTGCAGTTGATGAAGGACAATCCTCGTCCTTATGTGCTCAAAAATCCACTTTGCTCGCCGTTTAGCCCCATCCACACCATTGTCTGTGAGACCGTCGAAGAAACCATTGGCTGGCTGGATCGTATTGATTACGCAGAAGGCGTGTTCTTGCAGGAGTATTTGGGAGTTGCGGAGGCAGGACACTTTGTATTTGTCAGCGATGGAGAGATCACCAGTTTGGTGACCAATCAGGAATACAAGCGGGCATTTACCGGAAATATGGGCCCTGTGGCAGGTGCCCCATTGGGCGGGATTGTTGAGCAAGATCCAGAAGATCAATATGGGTTGGCCAAAGAATTGATCCATCCTTTGTTGCCGTGGTTAAAAGAAACGAATTTTCGTGGTCCATTGCAAGTGACCGCAATACAGAAAAATGGAAAGTGGCATGCGATTGAATACAATACCCGCTTGGGAGTCACTTCAGGAGCCATCATTTTACGCATGCTGGAAAATCCGCTGGAAGCCATGCGGGCCGTCGTGGAAAACCGTTCTGTCGAATTGGTTTGGAATGCTGAAAGACGTTATGGATGTTCATTGACGTTGGCCGGTTATGGATATCCTTATATCATCCCCAATGCTCCACGTTTGCCAATCATTCAATCGGGCCCAATGACTTGTGATGTATGGTGGAATGAAGTGGAAGAGCACCAACAACAATTATATACGGCCCATCATAAAGTTCCTATCATGGGGCACCGTCTGGCCGACTTGACAGCTTTTTCCGACCAATTGGAATCTGCGATTCAGTTGGTCTACGAAAATATACAGAAAATTCATTGTCTTGGTAGCTACTACCGCTTGGATCTGGGTCAAAGCCTCTGGCCTCCTGGCAAAGGGTATTGATGACCAATCCGCTAACAGAAGACATTCTACTTGAAAAGTTGTCTACCTTTCTCTATAGTGTCTCTAATTTTTTTGAACACAAACCCATTCATTTGTTGGACTCTTTGGAGGTAAATATGAAACAAAGAACTGTTAAATGGGCAGGAAGTCTACTTGCCTCAGCGGTAACTCTGTGTTTTTTATTCGGAGTTAGTATTGCCGATACCATCAAAATTGGTGTGGCCTCTCCCTATAGTGGAGACTTGGCTTCCTATGGTATTCCCGCAAAAAACGCAGCGGAGATTGCAGTAAAAGCAATCAATGAAAAAGGAGGAATTTTAGGAAAACAAGTTGAACTGTTGGCAGAAGATGATGTATGTGAGCCCAATACTGCAACAACGGTGGCTGCAAAATTAGTAGCAGCAAAAGTCGTTGCTGTCATTGGTCACCTGTGCAGTGGTGCGACTGAAGCAGCGTTACCGACTTATCGAGATGCAAAAGTAATTGTCATGTCACCGGCATCGACCAATCCAACTTTGACCTTGTCTGGCAAATATCCCAATTTTTTCCGCACGATTGCCCATGATGCGGCTCAAGCGGACTTACAGGTGGCTTATGCCCTTAAACTGGGAGCCAAAAAAGCGGCAGTTGTTCATGACAAAGGAACGTATGGAAAAGGTTTAGCCTCTTTGGCCCGCGATGGTTTACAAAAAAACAATGTCGAAGTCGCCTTGTTTGAAGGGATCACCCCTGGTGCCGTCGATTATTCCGCATTGATTCGTAAAATCAACCGTGCCAAAGTGGATACAGTGGTATTTGGTGGATATCATCCAGAAGCCTCTAAAATCATCAAGCAAGCTCGTCAGAAAAAAATCAATGCTACGTTTATTTCAGGAGATGGTGTGAAAGATCCATCTTTTCTGAAAGTTGCTGGTAAGTACGCAGAGAAGTATTATGCTTCTGCACCAACAGATGTTTCTCAAGTAGCCATGGCGAAGTCAGTCAGCGATGAATATAAAAAGGTATTTGGTGCCGATGTCGGAACTTTCAGCCTGCAAGCCTATGCAGCAATACAAGCCTTAGCAGGTGCAATGGAAGCAGCAGGTTCCACAGATTATGATGCTGTTGTCAAAGCATTGCGTTCCGAAAAAGTAAGCACTCCTTTGGGAACCATTAATTTTGATGCAAGTGGTGATGTGCTGGGTGCAGGATTTGCGATGTACCAGGTACAGGGCGGTAAATTTGTAGAAGCTAAATAAATTCACCTATCACGTTCTAACCTCTCTTATGTTTCCGGGCTTGATGTCCGGAAACATTCCTCAACCAATCCTCTTCAACGATTTCTATAATGGACTATTTTCTGGAACTTTTTTTAGGTGGACTCACCCGTGGGAGTATCTATGCCCTGATTGCATTGGGATACACAATGGTTTATGGGGTGTTGGGTTTGATTAACTTTGCTCATGGTGAAGTTTACATGATTGGGGCCTTTGTGGGTTTGATTGTATCAGGATTTTTGACAGTTCTCGGATGGCCAATTTTAGCCATTGTGGTGATTGCCACGATGATGGCTATGCTATTTGCGGGGGCTTATGGTTTTACTATCGAGAAAGTAGCTTATCAACCATTACGGCATGCGCCTCGTCTTTCTCCATTAATCAGTGCCATTGGGATGTCCATTTTCTTGCAAAACTATGTTCTTTTGGCGCAGTCCTCTGATTTCCAAGCATTTCCGCAACTGGTTCCTGAATTTGAATTTTTAGAGCCCTACTCTCATATTATCCTCTCCACAGAACTGGTGATTATTTTGGCTGCTGTTGTCACGTTGATTGCTTTATTTCTCCTGATTAAATTCACAAAAATTGGAAAAGCCATGCGGGCCATTTCTCAGGACCGACAGATGGCTATGCTGTTGGGGGTCAATGTCGATAATGTGATTTCAGCAACATTCATCATTGGCTCTGCGTTGGCTGGATTGGGAGGAATTCTGGTAGCGTCTCATGTTGGTCAAATTAATTTTTATATTGGTTTCATTGCTGGTATCAAGGCATTCACGGCAGCAGTGCTTGGCGGCATTGGCAGTATTCCAGGTGCAGCCCTGGGAGGTTTAATTTTAGGCTGGACCGAAAGTTTTGCCACAGGATATGTCTCCAGTGATTATGAAGATGTATTTGCCTTTGGGTTATTAGTGTTTATTTTGGTTTTCCGACCTGCGGGAATTTTAGGAAAAGTGAGTTCTGAGAAAGTGTAAAAAATGGCGGAGTTCAAAAAATCATTCATTGTGGCAATCTGGTTCATGGTACTGACCTTTCCTTTTGTCGCAATGAAAGTAGACAGCTTTGAGAATATAGTAACCTGGCGCTGGGATAATGTGCTTTACATGGGAGTAGGCTGTTTTTTTATTTCCTGGTTATGGCGTTATTTACTGCAACGTAAAGAATTTAGTAAGAGCGATACCACAGGGAAGAAAAATCTCATTCAACAAACCTGGAAAGATCGCCTTTTTTCCGATCCTAAAGTATTCTGTCCCGTTTTAATTGCAGCATTTTGTATTGCCTCCGTTTTTCCATTTATATTTTCTCCTTACCAAACCACCATCATGACAACTGCTTTGATCTATGTTGTTTTGGGATTGGGTTTGAATATTGTGGTCGGATTAGCAGGGCTGCTGGATCTGGGATACGTTGCTTTTTATGCAGTGGGTGCTTACAGTTATGCACTCTTCAATTACTATTACGGATTTGGGTTTTGGGCAATTCTGCCGGTTGGTGCCGTACTTGCTGGCCTTTGTGGGGTCATTCTGGGTGTTCCAGTATTGCGCTTGCGAGGAGATTATTTAGCTATTGTGACGCTTGGCTTTGGAGAAATCATCCGTTTGGTCTTAGAAAACTGGGATGACGTAACATTTGGTCCTCAAGGTATTCCGAATATTCCCAAACCTAATTTTTTTGGTCTGGAAATGGATTTTCAAACAGTCACGCTTTATATGTATTTTGTTGTTTTTGCGATGACTATTTTTACCATTGTGGTGGTCCGGCGTCTTAACAATTCGCGTATTGGAAGGGCCTGGATTGCTTTGCGAGAGGATGAAATAGCCTGTCAAGCAATGGGAATTGATACGACCAAAACAAAACTAACGGCATTTGGGTTGGGGGCTTGTTGGGCAGGAATGATGGGAGTTTTTTTTGCGGCAAAAAATAGCTTTGTCAATCCTCATAGTTTTACTTTTATCCAATCAGCGATGATTTTATGCATCGTTGTTTTAGGAGGAATGGGCTCCATCATTGGTGCTATCCTGGCCGCTCTCATCTTGATCTTGTTGCCTGAATACCTGCGGGCTTTTTCCGAGTATCGTATGCTGATTTTTGGGGGAATTATGATCATCATGATGGTATTCCGTCCTGAAGGTTTGATCAGTAATGTACGGCGTAAATATGAACTCCATGAAGGAGAAAAACACTGAAGAATCATGCAAACCATTTTAGATGTCAAACAGTTAACCATGGATTTTGGGGGCTTGCGTGCCATTGACCATGTGGATTTAGATATTAAACAAGGAGAAATTGTTGCCTTGATTGGCCCAAATGGAGCCGGTAAGACAACATTTTTTAATTGCATCACTGGAATATATAAACCCACAGGTGGCGATGTTTTTATCGCTCCTCCTGACGAGAAACCCAAAAGAATCAATGGCAAGAAACCCAATCAGATCACCGTTGCTGGTTTAGCACGCACCTTTCAAAATATTCGTTTGTTTGCCAATATGACGGTGTTGGAAAATGTGATGATTGGACAGCATTGTCGGACTCATACAGGGATCTTGGGCTCAATTTTCAAGGGCAAGGGAGTACGTGCGGAAGAACGGAGGGTGATTGACTATTCCCACATGTTGCTCAAAAAAGTAGGACTGGATCAATATGCCCATTATCTCGCAAAAAATTTACCATACGCCAATCAGCGACGATTGGAGATTGCCAGAGCACTGGCAACCGATCCTTTTTTGCTTTTGCTGGATGAACCGGCGGCTGGCATGAATCCCCAGGAAACGTTGGAACTGGACCAATTCATTACCCAAATTCGTGAAGAGGAAAATGTCTCTATCCTCCTGATCGAGCATGACATGAGGTTGGTGATGAGTATTTCAGATCGGATTTTTGTTGTCGATTATGGAAAAAAGATCGCACAAGGCACACCTGCTGAAATTCAAAATAATGAAAATGTGATCAAAGCTTACCTGGGGGAAGATATTGACGATGCTTAAACTGAAGGAAATTCACACGTTTTATGGAAACATCCAGGCCCTCAAAGGGGTGAGTTTAGAGATTGAGCAGGGAGAAATTATAACCCTCATCGGAAGCAACGGGGCTGGTAAAACAACAACCCTCATGTCCGTTTGTGGTTTGACTCCTCCCCGGTCTGGAGAAATTCTATTCAAAGGCCAACCCATCCACACACTCAGTGCTGACAAAATTGTCGCCTTGGGGATTTCTCAAATTCCTGAAGGAAGAAGAATTTTTCCGGAGTTTACCGTTAAAGAAAACCTGGAAATGGGAGCCTATTTGCGAAATGACAAATTAGAAATTCGCAAAGATTTGGAGTATATGTTTAATCTGTTCCCCATTCTCAAAGAACGCCAAAGTCAACGGGGAGGTTCTCTCAGTGGAGGAGAACAACAGATGCTGGCAATTTCTCGTGCGCTGATGGCCAGACCAGAACTGCTGCTTTTGGATGAGCCTTCTCTTGGATTAGCGCCTATCATTGTTCGGCAGATTTTTGACATCATCAAGAAAATTAACCAGGAGCAAAAAACAACTATCTTTCTGGTGGAACAGAATGCCAACCTTGCATTGAAGGTTGCCCATCGTGGTTACGTTATGGAAAATGGCCAAATTACTCTGGTTGACTCGGCTTCCAATCTGTTGAACGACGAATCAGTCAAGAAGATCTATTTGGGGGCATAGCCGCTGCGTTTTTCTTTCCAATTAGCCATCCTTTTGTCTCTTGTCCAGCCACTTCTGTAAAGATGTCTGACTCTCCATGGAAGGTTTTCCTAACAATAGTCCTTTTATACTGATGTCTTCATCAATGTCTTCCCAGTGAATGATCTGACCATTTCCAAGTAACTCCCAATTATTTTTCTCTTCTTCAGTTGAATATGAGAGTCTGGGATACCAGGCTAATGGAATAGATATGGTTCTGCCATCGTTCAAATCCACACTTAATGTCGAATCTGTAATAATAACATCCACTGCGATTGGTTCAGGGATCTCAGCTACTAAAGTACTCATCCCAAGCCTCCTTAATTTGTTCTTTGTGTTCTTTAATAAGTTTTTCGATTTGTCGCAACTGATTTGGAGTGAAGCCTATATTTTTTTGTAATCGTACGGGGCTAACCCAAAATTTGGCAATTCGCTTTCCTTCTCGAACATGGATGTGATAAGGTTCATCTCCATCTGATGAAACGAAAAAGAAACGATAAGCCCCTTTTTGAAAAACCTTTGGCATTCTTGACTTCTCATGGGTTTGAAAGATTTTATATAAGTTGATGTGATCAAGAGATTATCATGTTGTGAATCATATGAAAACCAACAAATTCCTGTACCACCAATGTCAAAGCAAATGGTCTGTTGCATGTTTCGTATTCGTATTAATTAAGAAAATTATGAGTTATTAGTGGAAAGAAATGGTTGACAATTTTTATGAAGAAGTAGAGATCCCCATTCCCAATTTACGTCTGGCTGCCAAAGTATGGGGAGCCCCAACAGGTTTACCGACTTTGGCATTGCACGGCTGGTTGGACAATGCGGCTACTTTCGATCATCTGGTTCCGTTTTTATCGGACTTGAGAATTGTGGCTTTGGATTTGCCAGGACATGGATTGTCGGAATATCGTGCTCCCACATCATTTTATCATTATATTGATATGGTTCCAGATGTTGTAGCAGTTGCTGATGCCTTGGGTTGGGAGCGTTTTGCCCTATTGGGACATTCAATGGGGGCCGGAGTCTCCACTTTAATTGCAGGTACAGAGCCAGAAAGGGTCTCCTATTTGATGCTGATTGAAGGTCTAGGACCGATCACTGATAAAACGGCAGACAGTCCAAAAACTTTGTCTCAGTCCATCCGGCAGATGAAATCATTTGATCCCAATAAAATTCCTGTGTATCCCAATATGGAGACGGCTGTGGCAGCTCGAAAAACAGCAGGAGATTTGTATGAGACGTCTGCTGACACTTTGGCTTCAC
>JANQHV010000497.1 GCA_028282505.1 SAR324 cluster bacterium
CCTAATCTTAATCTTAAATCTTTGGGAATTTAGGGATTAAGAGTAAGAACAAGATTAAGATTATGAATTTGTGTACTTTATTGTGAAGACTTGTACTTAACAAATGGATTTAGTGTTATTTCAACCGACCTAAAAATAGCAAATGATTTAATAGAAGGACTTTTATGTCAACATCACAACATCCTGATAGAAGAAATAATCGAGTTTTTGGGACTGCTCAACTGATAGGTTGCAACACAGATGGAACTATCTATAATTTGAGTACAGAAGGGGCTGGATTTAGTATTAATAGAAATTTTCAACGTTATGTTGTTAATCAAACATATACCTTGATTCTTAAATTTCAAGAAAGCGAAGAATTTCCAGAAGGAGTTGCCATTGAGTGTACCGGTCTAGTCCGATATAAAGAGTATGATGAAAATAGCAAATTGATGAAAATTGGGATAGAATTTGATTCTATTTCAGAGAGCAATCAACAAAAAATCAACCGTATGGTTGCGTTTTTAGAAGAAGCCAATGTATTTTGGGGACTTTGAACGAAGAGCCAACTTTTTTGGGGAGAAAGCATTATGGCGTGGTATTGGTATTGGTTGATGTTTTTGGGGGCTGCAGGTGGTTCTTACTATCTCTTATTTTATTATTATCCTGCCTACCGCAATCGAACGGCATCCAAAAATACAAAAGAAGACATCGAGGAAGAGTTCGTCATTGATGATGACCCGATCAAAAATTGCCCAATCTGCAGCAATGAAATGACAAAAGATTCTCTCAATGGAATTATTGTAGACCGTTGTACATTGCACGGAATATGGTTTGATCGAGGAGAATTGAAGTCCGTTGTGGATTTTGTGAAAAGTGGAGGAAATATCGACAGTTTCTTTGCAACAGTAGAAGTGGAAAAATAGCAGCTTCAGTGTAATACGAATGGGGCTATTGGTAATTTACTACGTTCCAGTAGAAACTGTGACATAAATTCTGTGATTTGTTTGCGCACACTTCGAATATTATAGGTATATTGGGAGTGTAGTAAAATTTCCATTTGGCTGTTAGATAATTGAAATTCTTCCTGCAACTGAGTAGCATAAGGCTCTTCAAAATCATTTTCAATAATATGATCTTCTAGTTCTTGTATGATCAGGTGCTTCACTCCTTCAGGATGCTGATGCCAGGTTTTTAGACGAATACAGGGCTGATTGATACGCCCCAGCAGGTCTTGACGAAAGCGGTCGTTTTCCACCATCAATTCTAGATTTTGGTTTGTTGCTGTGATTAAGGTAAATCGTTGCATATAAACGGCCTTTGTACTGCCCACTCGGTAGAAGAATCCCTCCTCTCCCAGAACTAACAGCAGCCTCATTTGAACATCCATTGGGAGTGCATCGATTTCATCTAAAAATAGTATTCCCCCATTAACAACTTTTTCCAGTGCACCTGCTTTATCCACTGCATCTGTAAATGCTCCTTTCACTGAGCCAAATAACTCCACTGCTGCTGAAATCAAGTGGGCACAGTTAATATGAACATATGGCCTATCCTTTTTGGGATAGAGGTACTCATAAATCTTTCGTGACAACCAACCTTTGCCAGCACCGGTCTCTCCCAGAATCATCATGGTCCCAAATTTCAATGTTTTGAGTTTGGTGATTTTTCTCGAAATGGATTCAGGATTATCGGCCCCTGGATCAAGACGGTACAACAGGTCTTGCTCTAAAGGGACAAATGGAGAAGATGGTAAGGGAAATTGTTCTGCTTGGGGAGGTTCTGGAATATCCCGAAGAAAATAGAGGGCCTTGGCAATGGAAACACGGTTTTCAGAATCTACATCAATTGCAGAGATGTAAATATCAAAACGGTTATGCCACCTCAGAGTTTTTTGAAATTTTGTGTTATTCTCATAACCCAGTTTTTTGGCAAGTTGGGCCACATCTCCCTGACATTGCTCAATCCATATTTTAGCAATATAAGGAATGACTTTATCTTTGATAACACAAATCAAAGTATTTCTTCGAATTCCTAGATGTTGGGCCACATATTTAGTTTGACCCTGGTGAGCAAAATAGAGTTGAATCAACTTTTCTAGACTTTGAGGATTATTGTGTAAATCAGATGTGTGAAAGGCAGCAATCGTTTTTTTTGTATCAATTTGAGTGAGAGGTCTCATAATTTTTATGGAAGTAAAGAAAGGGCATTGGTTGCTGTTTTTTCTAAAATGCTGAAATAATACTGCCAGTGATCAACTTTCGCCTGGATGACAGAAAATTTGCTGCGAACTACTTGTATTTCTGCAGCAAAAAGATGATCCCACCTGGACTGACCCACCCGGAAACTTTCGTGCACGAGTTTCAGTTTTTTCTGAGCCAGTTGGTACTGATCCTGACGTATTTCAAGCATGTTTTTTTTTGATTGTAACTGTTGAAAATCCTGTTGTGCCTGTAACTTGAGCATTTCTTGCTGCTCCTGCAATTGGAGATTCAATTTTTCCAATGCCTGATGTTCAATGGAGGCTTTTTGGATTTCCCCACCGCCAAAAGGATAGGACAGAGAAACATATATTGCTTTGTTACCTCCATCTCTGCCATCGTTTTCTGATTGCCCAATGCTTCCTCCCAAAACGATATTGGGAGTGGAGGCTAATTCGGAAAGTTGTCGATCTTTTTGTTTCATCTGGATTTGTTTTTTTAATTGCTGAAGAGAGGCGGATTGTAATAGGTAAAGCTGTTGGAGTTCTTTGTGATTCTGCTGAAGTACAAGAGGATGATCCAACTGGGGGTGTTGTTGAGCAGCACTTCCAATCAGCAGTGCGAGTTGTTTTTGGGCATAGACCAGTGCTTCTTTTTGATTCATCAGTTCTTGATGAGCCTGGATTCGCTCCAGCTCGAATTGGCGGATATCCAATTCTGTCAATTGAGTTTGTATGGATTTTTTATAATCTAAGTTTTTTTGTGTCAGTACAAACAGTTGCTCTGCAGTTTTCCATTGCTCATAGCTGATCACATACCCTAAAAATACATGGGCAATTTGGGTTTGCAGGGGAAGTTTTTCATACTCCCATAGTTCCCATTCATTTTCTAAGGCAAGTGCTGCCTTTTCGTTGTTGAGTCTGGTTTGATTGGCCGCAGCGCCATATAGAGGATAGTTGATACTCAGCAGAGTTTTTTTGAAGGTATTCTCCTCCCCATCACCTTCCACAGGAGATGTGAAGCGTTGCGTATTGGTGATTTTCCACTGCAACCCATTTTCAAAATTTTCTTCATATGATGTTGTCAATTGACGTGCTTCCTGAGCTTGTGCCTCCAAATCTCTGTCATCTCCAATTTCGTTCCTTGCGCCGACTAATAGAACACTCAGCTGGTGCTTTCGTTTGCTGGATTGCAGCAGATCACCCTGTAGCTGAAGACGTTTTTCTTCCACTACGAGTTGAGAGGCCCTGATGCTTTTTTCCAACCCTAAAGCAATGGCTTTTTTTAAAGTCAAGTATCCAGAAGAAGGCGCTGCGTGTCCAGTAGGAACAACTCCTTGAGAGATTCCGAAAAGGAATAGGCTAAGGAAGAATGATTTGAGCACGCATGCCTGGCTTAAACAGTTTTTTCTCATTTTCGATTTCCAGTCGGACAGGTACTGTTTGGCTGACGGCATCTACTTCGTCAGATATATGTTTGACGATTCCTTGAGTTTTGATTTCTTCGATTCCTGTTGAAATGGAAACTTCCAGTGGGTTGTTCGGAGCCAGCTTGGCTACACTCGCCAGTGGCACGTTGACTAACAAGTGTACTGGGGTAATACTGATCAATTCTAGCACTTCCTGACCGGGCTTCACCCACTCATTGGGTTGTACTAGCAGTTTGTGAATGCGGCCATCGACTGGAGTGTAAAAAGTGGCTTTTTGTAATGTCGTCTCTGCCAACTGTAGTTGAAGCTCCTTGATCTCAACGTTTGCTTTTGCAATTGCAACGTCTTCATCCCTGCTTTTTTGTGTGGCCAGTTCATATTCCAGCTTCCCAATTGCAAAGGCATCCTGGGAGATTCCTCCAGAGTGGTAAAGCGCTTTTTGCTGTTCAAATTGCAATTTAGCCCGTTTCATTTCTTTGGCAGTGTGAGGATTTTTGATCTTTTTTTCACTGGCTTGTACCTGTTGCCATTGTACCTTGGCCAATTTCACCTGCAATTCCAGCTCTTTGGGCTCCATACCAAATAATTTGTCTCCTGCAGAAACATATTCCCCGTCTTTAACATACAACAGGATGGGACCTTGGTGAGATGCAGAAAGTACCATTTTAAAATTTTCACGAAGTACGGAAGGAAGAGATTCCGCGTGTAAGAATCCGGTACCTAAAAAAATGAATACCAGAAACCCAGAATATTTGTGAAGGTACATAATTTCTCCCAAGATTGATGTTATTAGAACCTGTTTGGAAAAGATGATTCGTTGCGAAAAATCTCCAATGAGGCGGTTTTGCAGCAGAATCAGGTTTTTCAAACAGGTTCTTACACTGGATGTGGAAACAGATGAATAAGTTACCATATACATAAGTGTTATATAACCAGGGAAAATACAATATAAAATTGGTTTCTTGACCAAAAACACAAGGTTGAGTAAGAAGATAAATGAGAAGTTACTGGATTCAGGTATTTTTGATCTCTCACAAGGAGAAGTGGAGACTTCCTTGTGAGAGAATGTGATTGGTGGGAAAATCTAAGGTCGATTTGCCATATGCTTCGCTCGGTTCATCTCTCTGCGTGCCGCTAGCATATCAGCCTGATTTCTTTGTGACTCTGCTTGCCTTCTCGCAGCATTGTTCTGTGCTTGTCGTGACTGACTACGATTTTTCTGGGCTTCTCCCTGATCTCGTCTTAATTGAGAAACCTGTTGTTTTAAGTCCATCAGTTCTTGCTTCAACTGATTAGAGCGTTGTGCAGAGTCTGCCTGGAGTTGCTTGATTTCTCCCTGTCTCTGATTGATGGCTGCTTGCGCTGCCTTTTGCTTGACGGCATGTTGTGATTTAGCCATTAGTGTTCTCCTTATTAAAAGTTAAAATGATATGAATAAGTGTTTTGTTGACAATACAGTATTCATCGATTGCCACATAACGATCAGGTGATGATATTGCCATCTGAATCCCACTCTTCTGTGACTCCATTAGCATCGGTATACGAGCCAGACCCATCAGCATTATAGGTACCACTGGACCCATCAGCATTGGTATAAGAACTATTGCCCTCCGCATCCCAGGTGCTAGAGTTGCCTTGTCCATCACCCCATGCTCCAGAACCATCGGCATTATAGGTACCATAAGAACCATCAGCATTGGTATAAGAACTATTGCCCTCCGCATCCCAAGTACTGGAGTTGCCTTGTCCGTCATCCCATGAGCCAGAGCCATCGGCATTATAGACACTGGTGGAACCATCAGAACCAGTTTCTGTCGAATTTCCTTCGGCATCCCAGGTTCTGGAATATCCATCTGCTGTCGTTTCTGATCCAGAGCCATCGGCATTGTAGGTGCCGCTCGACCCATCGGCATTGGTATAAGAATAATTTCCTTCAGCATCCCAGGTGCTGGTATTTCCTTGCCCATCATCCCATGATCCAGAGCCATCAGCGTTGTAGGTGCCACTGGAACCATCGGCATTGGTATAAGAACTATTGCCCTCGGCATCCCAGGTGCTGGTATTTCCTTGCCCATCATCCCATGATCCAGAACCATCAGCCCCCCAGGTGCTGCTGCTTCCATCAGCATTGGTATACGATCCAGAGCCATCAGCGTTGTAGGTGCTACTGGAACCATCGGCACCTGTATAGGCTTCATTGCCTTCGGCATCCCAGGTGCGAGTGTTGCCATATGTATCTGTTTCCGATCCAGAGCCATCGGCATTATAGGTGCCACTGGAACCATCGGCATTGTTATAAGAAGAATTCCCCTCTGCATCCCAACTGCTGGTATTTCCATCAGCATCGGTATAGGAACCAGATCCATCCTCATTCCAAGTATAGGAACTCCCATCGTCATAAGTTTCTGTCCCAGAACCGTCTGCCTGGTAACTATCGGTAGAACCATCGGCATTGTCGCAAGTACAATTCCCATCGGCATCCCAGGTGGTGGTGTTGCCGTCAGCATCTGTATAAGATCCTGAACCATCGGCATTATGCGTTCCACTGGAGCCGTCAGCACCGGTATACGTCTCATTTCCATCAGCATCCCAGCTGCGGGCATTCCCATTAGCATCTGTTTCCGATCCAGAGCCATCGGCATTGTAGGTGCCACTGGAGCCATCAGCATTGGTATAGGTACTGTTTCCTTCGGCATCCCAGCTGCTGGAATTGCCTTGTCCGTCACTCCATGAACCAGAACCATCGGCATTATAAGTACTACTGGAACCGTCGGCACCAATATAAGAACTATTTCCATCAGCATCCCAAGTGCTGGAGCTTCCATCGGCACCTGTCCATGATCCAGAGCCATCAGCGTTGTAAGTACCACTGGAACCGTCAGCATTCGTGTAGGAATTGTTTCCATCGGCATCCCAGGTACTGGAGTTGCCTTGTCCATCATCCCATGATCCAGAACCATCAGCATTGTAAGTACTGGTGGAGCCATCAGGGCCAGTTTCGGTGGAATTTCCATCAGCATCCCAGGTTCTGGAATATCCATCTGAACTGGTTTCTGATCCAGAGCCATCGGCATTGTAGGTGCCACTGGAGCCATCGGCATTGGTGTAGGAACTGTTTCCTTCGGCATCCCAGCTGCTGGAATTGCCTTGTCCATCATCCCATGATCCAGAGCCATCGGCATTGTAGGTGCCATACGAACCATCGCCATTGGTATAGGAATAGTTCCCATCGGCATCCCAGGTACTGGAGTTGCCTTGCCCATCATTCCAAGAACCAGAGCCATCGGCATTTTCAGTGCCATACGAACCATCAGCATTCGTGTAGGAGTGATTTCCATCGGCATCCCAGGTACTGGTGGACCCATCTTCAGCCGTGTAAGAGGTAGATCCATCTGCATTTTGTACGTAATCACCATCCTGAGGTGTGTAGTCGTTTGTACCGGTATCGGTAGTAGTATCTGCTGCATCTGCTGCATCTCCTAATATATCACCACCAACGATACCAGGAGCAATTCGATCTTCTAAGGAAGATCCCCCTTTGAGCTTTTTCTTTTTGTCAGCCATAATTCATCTCCATTTCTGCGAAATTACTTTTTACACGAAGTTGCATTTATCACCTTCGTCTTCTCCCCAAAAAAGGGAGAGGAATGAAAGGCATTATCACGCTTTAAATGCAACTTCGTATTTAGGAATAATATGAAATAAATGCACCATCAAACATCATGATGGACAATATCTCTAAAGGCAATTGTGGTACCAACTGACTTGAAATAAAGTTTTGGATTGCTCAGTTTCTTCGAAAATGTAACGAATTGAGTTAAAAATTCAATGAGTTAAAAATATGAAGAGTGAAGTAAGATTTGCAATCTTACAGAAGTTGGTAAGAAATAATCGGTTTGGGAATGAGTGATCATTATTCTGGTGAACACGTTCAAAAGATCATCATGAGTGTTCTCAATATAGTGAACACACGTTTTACAATTGTAAATCCAGACGAATAGTTTTTTGGAACCATCGAATGGCACGTTGGAGTATAGTGGCACGACCTGTCTTTAAAAGTACAGTTCCTTGTAATCCAGTACGCAGGGACAAATCTTCGTTTGGAAAGGTTACGGTGATTTGATAAACGCGGGCGATTCCCTGCATTTTATGAAGGGTAGCAATCTGGGTGACTTCGCCCTGAAATAATATTTGGGGGTGAGCATCCAGGGCAAAATAAGCGGGTGTTCCTGTTTGAATACCTTCGAAATCTCTTTCAATGACATCAATTTTTGCCTGGTAGTTGCTGGGATCAATCAATCGTCCTATTTCCTGCCCCTCGCTTATGAAAGTATGCTCCAAAGAAGTCAGCTTTTGTGCAAGAATTCCATCAAAAAATGCATGGATGGTTAAGTTCTGACTCTGTCGGTGTAGTTCTACTTTAACTTCTTCCAGTTTTTTTTGAGTTTGACGAAGTTTGACGGTTTGAGGAAGATCGCCTTCTGCAATGGCACTTTGCAGACGCATGTCATTGATGTCGAAATCCAATTGATGAGTCCGGTGTTGCTGCTCTAATTCTGGATTTTCTAATTCTAAGATCACTTCTCCAGCACGGAATTTTTGTTGATTTGGTGAAGGTAATGATTTGACATAGCCAGAAGCAATTGAACGGATTACCGATTCACGAACAGGCTCTAAGATACCCTCTGATTTCAGATGTTGAGGAAAAGGAACAAGGATACAAACCCCTAATACTGCAAGCAACAGGGAGATTCCACACAAACGAACCTTTTTTTTTGCAAAAAATGTTTTATGTTCAACCATCAGCACCTTTATAAATCCGAAAGTCCCAGTAACATACCGTCCTAATACTTTGTTGATTAGTAGAACAGTGAAAAACACTCCAAGTGCTTTTCCGAGCATTCCAATCAGTATTCCCCCGATGATAAAGCCAAGTCCTGAAAGCACATATGTCAGATAGATAATGACAAGACTGCCATAGGTGAAGAAAATCCATTGTTCTCTTTTGGTTAAATAATCGAATTCTCGCTCAAGACGAAAAATTTTAGTCTGCGTCACGTATTTGACGTAGCTTTGAGAACGATCTCTCAGATTGGGAGATTCTAAGGCATCGCTCAAGGCAAAATAGCCATCGAATTTCATCAGAGGATTGAAATTCATAAAAATGGCGGAAAAGAAGGCAACTACGACGATTTGGAACGCCACGATATTGATCATCGATCCTGGCTGAGTCAAAAGCCACAAATACATCATGATAAAGCCAAACAGAAATTCTGTGTAACATCCTGCAAAAGTGACATAAAGTCGATGACTTTTTTTTTCAAACATCCAGGCGTCATTGACATTGGCATATAAGCAAGGATTGAAGAACATGAAGAGTATGCCGATTTCATGACATTCTCCTCCAAATCGTTTACAGGTCAAACCATGACCAATTTCATGAATGGCAATCGTTCCAATAATGGTTAACCACAGAAACAACAGAGAAGCTGGAGTTTGGTTTGTAAAATCAAAAATGTGATCCAATCCGACTTGTACTGCCTGATAGTTGTCAAATAAAATGATGACGCTAATCAGCATAAAGAGGTTCATGAGCCGAACAAATTGTTTCGACCAAATCCAGCCGATATATGGAATGATTTTATCAAAAAACTTGTCAGGATCCCACACACTGATGCGGAAATACAAAGCGGAACCTTTTGCCTGAATAATTCGACTTCTGCGCTGTTCTTTCAGCTTTTCATAAAGATAAGTATTTTGTTCTTCCTCTGTTTTTTCATAAAGATCCATGGAGCGCATTGATTGAACAAACTCATAAATATCCTGAGCCGTCATATCATCATCAAATTCTTGATTATACAGAATCGTAATGTCATCGGCTGTTTTTCTCCCGTCAAGTTGAGAAATGACAAAGTATTCTTCTTCTTCAAACCGATAGTAAGATTGTTTTTCAGGATCTTTACAGATATAGGATCTGACGTTATTGATGGTTTGTTCCTTGATGACAAGATCAGAACGGAGAGCAGGAAGTGCGCTCATGATTTCCTTAAATGGATAACCACAATTTAAATTGAGCTAGGAATCGGTCAATTTCAGGCTTCATATACAATTGATACAAAGTTTGATTTCCTAAGTGTATTTTTGCCGCACCTGTCATGCCAAATTTAACAGCAGGAAATTCATTCAATTGTTTGCTGGTGACGTGACCAATATAGTATTCTTCTTCTTGTTCCTCATTTTCTGTTTTTGTATGAGAAATGAATTGCAATTCGCCTTCTAAAACAACACCGGGGAAAACCTGAAGTGTCAAGCTGGCCATATCTCCTGGATTAATTTTGAGAATATCAGCTTCTTCGATCAACAGGTGGGCACTTTTTTTGTCAGAAACAGAAATTTCTGCAATCACTTCGCCTTCAGTAACTTGTTTATCCACCAGTTCTTTTGGCTTTGAAGTAAGAATACGTCCTGTTTTGGTGGCCAGTATTCGGGTATGAGAAAGTTTTTGTTCAATGGACTTGAGCTGATGTTGTATTTTTTCGAGTTCCAGACGTTTCATGTGAGCTGTCTGGGCATTGCCTTCACTTTCCTCTAATCTCAATTCACTCAAAGCAATGAGTTGATCTTTCTCTAATTTTGCTTTTTCTAAATCAAGTAGGGAGGAGTCGAGTTCCAGCAAAGGTTGGCCGTTTTGTACCAATTCTCCTTCAGTGAATAATACTTTTTTAACAACTCCACTGCTTCGTGTGGTCACTTGAGTTTTGTGTTCTGGAACAATTTCTACATCTGTAATAACACTGGCAGGGATGGGGAGAAGCAGAGTGGCCAGCAAAGCAAATAGAGCAATAGTGGCAACTTTGGCAATTCTCGTAAAATTCTTTTTGCCAGCCTTGGCTCCCACTTTGAAACGCCCTCCTATGCCTGTTGACGGAATATTTTGATACAGTTGGGCATTGCGGATGGCAACAGTTGCCTGATTGACCAACATATTGATGATGTATTGAGATTGATCTCCCACCAAAGTGGGTTTGGTTCCTTCCATACTCAACATGCCCAATTTGCCTTCACTGTCTGACAAGATAATCACCGAAAGGGAGTGGAGTTGAAATTCGTTCATATACTCAATGACCAAGTCTGGAATTCCCTTGGGAGGTGCATTTTTGTTATAACGGTTCAGATATAAGGAGTTGCCTGATGCCATGACATAATCGAGTATTTTCTTCAATTGTACATTTTCAGGTGTGGACAAGTCGGGTGCTGCCTGTCTGGATTCTGCCGCTAAGATAACCTGTTCTCTTTCTCCTAATAGTCCAATGACCGCACGTTTGTAATCAATGACCTGGGAACCCAGGTTGACAACAGAGAGTAAAACTCGATCCAAATCGAGGGTTGACGTTAATTCCTGGCTGATGTTCAATAGTGTGTTCAACTCTTTGATGCGTTGCTCACTTTGATACAGACGGGCGTTTTTGATGGCAATCGCTCCGCTGTTGGCAAGGCTTTCCAAAGTGGTCAAATCAGTTGGGGAAAATTGTCCATTTTCTGTTTTTTTATTAATGACTTGAATGGCACCGACACATTCATTTTCAACAACCAGTGGCACACAAAGCATGGATTTGGTGACAAATTTTGTCTTTTCATCAACTTTACTGGAAAATCGTTCATCTTTGGAGGCATCAAAAATGACGGTTTTTTGCTTATTATCAATGACCCAACCAACAATACCGGTTCCTTCTTTCAGACGTAGCCCAATTACTTCTTTTTTAGCCGGGCCTTCTGCAATACGGCATACTATTTCTTGAGACTTCGTATCAGGCATCCAGAATGATCCTGCTTCTGCCTCCAAAACCAGCAATACTTTTTCAAAAATCGTGTTCATCAGCTTGTCAAAATCCAGTGTGGCACTGAATAGTCTGGAGATTTCCATCAAAAGTTCCATACGGACTACTTTTGCCTGCAATTCTTTAATCGCCTGGGGCTGATCTTCAGAAGGAGGGGCTTGAGATAAAACCTGGGAAACTGTTGGAATCGACAGTTTTTCTTTGTCAGAGTTGGTGTGTTGTTGAGAAGTACGAACTCCAATCCCTGTTGGTCTTTTGGGAGGACGAGTTCGTGTAGATCGACTTGTTTTAGGACGACTCCGAGGACCAGTACGGGAAGTTGTTTGTTGTGTTTTCTGTTGTTCTGCCATAATCCCTCAAAGTTTTTGTATTTTTATGACACGCAGAGTGTATAACCAATTGCCAGGAAAACACAATACTCTCTTTTTAAGAGAACACATGAAAACTGCAAAGTTAAGTTTTTTTTACCCATACAGTGCACAAAACCGAAAGGTCACGCCCTCACTTGGTGCAGACTATGGCTTACGGGCCTGGACATAAAATCGCCAGGGGGCAGGATAACCTTCTACAGTGAGTGAAGGATCATTGGGAGCCAGAAAATCTTCCAGGCTCTCATAAGGAGCCCATTTTGTACTGCGTTGCTCATCAATCGTTAATTTTTTTGCAAAAAATGGAGTAACTTGTCGAAATCCAGCACGCCGTATCCAGTTGACCAGACAGGACTGGGTGGGGACAAACCAGGTACCAGGGACTTTGGCATAACGCTTTTGGGGAAACAGTGCCATGGATTCTTCTCCTGGAATGCCTAATGATTCTACAATTAATTGTCCTTTGGGTTTCATGCTGGTGTATATTTTGCGCAACATGCTGATGGGATCGGTATGATGGTACAAAATTCCCATGCAAAAGACCGTATCAAAGAATGCAGGATAATAATGCATGTGTTCAATTCCAAGTAATTCAAAATGTAAACCAGGCAACTGAGCAAAACGTTGTAAAAAGTGAAAACTGTAATAATAGCGAGCCGTTGGGTCAAAGCCAATGACTAATTCAGGATGATAGGCGGCCATGCGAAACATGTAGTAACCATTATTACAGCCAATGTCGGCTACTCTTTTTCCTGCCAAAGCATCCAAAACAGGGAGAACTCTGTTCCATTTCATATGACTTTGCCATTCTGAATCAATAAATGTTCCAAAAACATTGAAGGGTCCCTTGCGCCATGGAATATAGGTGTCTAAGGTTTGTTGGAGAGTTTCGTGTTGTTCTGGAGAAAGCTCTTCCGATTTTCCAATACTGACGATATCCTCTAAAACCAGATGCCTGGTCTGAAAAGCTGGAATAGCGTGAAGGGCCTTGTCAAACTTGTGGTTGCTTTTTCGTTGTAACCACTGCTGACGTTCATTTCTGATCTTCTGAATGGAATCATATTCAATCTTTTTTATAAATTTGTGTAAATAATCGGTATCCATAAAGCGTTATGTGCAATCAAGGTTTAAACCTGATTTTTAATTTTTTAAAATATTGAAATTATAGAATAAAAAAATTCTCCCGAAAAATTGGGTAGTCTGTCCCCATATACAAAAACTTCTTATTTTGTTACGTATTTATGACAGCTTATAGAGATGATCACAATCTACTACTTTTTTTAACCATGAGACTACAAAAAACATGAGCTGGAAAGTAGTAGCAGACTATCTAATTTTTAAAGAATGAACGGTTTATACTGGATTCATTTTTCCAACGAATAGAGAAGATAACAGATGTCCAATCCTAATAATTTCAAAGATCAAAGGGAAAGAACAGAAAGACATTTTTATGGTGAAACTGTACAAATTAAAAATGGCGAATCAGAAACCCACGCAGAATCATTAGATCTTTCTACAACAGGGTTAAAAATCATTACAGCCTCCAAGATGGAACAAGGGGCACATGTTAATGTTATGATTCATGATGACTTAATTTTAAAAGCAACAGTTGTCTGGAGTCAACAAGATGTAGAAGGACGTTTCTATCATACGGGATTGAAGTTTATTGAGTTGACCAAAGAACAAAAATTGATGATTCACATATTGATTAACAATTTAAAAGGTTCTGTGGTTAGAGAAATGACCGTGTCTCCCGACTTCCACAGTGCTTTTTCTTTAAGTATTAATGCTCTGAGAAACGTTTTAAAACAGCAATTACCTTTTGAAAAAATACCCATCACTATCCGTCATGAGGGAGATAAAATCATTTTAATTATCAACCCTCCTGAAGGTGAAAAACTGACCATTTTATCGATTTTAAAAAAATTTGGACAATTCCTCTCAAATGAAATTTCCTTGGAGGATTTTGTCGAGGATCAGATAGTGCGTGCCAAAATTGAGCATGATTTGGATATGGCGAATGCTTCGCTCAAGTATGTTGAGAAATTACTCAAGATTGAAAAAGAAAAAAATAGGGCGCTTGAATTCAAATACGAAGATTTTAAGAAAATAGTATCTACCTCGTTTAATAAAGTTTACGTCTCAGAACAGCAATATAAAGTATTAGAATTATTGCAGGAAGCAGGCGCAACTTATTATTCAGTGGCATGTGCCCTGGATCTTAGTGAAAATACAGTTAAGAGCCATGTAAGATATATAAAAGCCTTATTAGGTTGCAAGCTTGAGAAATTAAAAAGGATTGATATGGATTTGATTGGCATTAAAAAACAAAAAGAAATTTCTGGCCATTAGCACTCCTGCTTACCTTGATTTTTATAGGTTTAAACCTTCTCTCCTGGATCACCTCCCAAATTTCCAACCAAAAGTTCAGAACCTGTTTGAAAAACCTGATTCTGCTGTAAAACCTCCTCATTAGCGTCTGTTTTGAGAAAATTTTCGTTAAACAGGCTCGCTATTCGCCATAAATTTTTTCAAAAATCCGCACAACGAGGTCGATTTTTCACAACGAACCATCTTTTCCAAATAGGTTCTTATTGAAAATTTTTAATCTTGCCGTCTAAATAATTAAGACAATTATCTAAATTTTTATTTATCTTTTTTCTATTTAACCATCTGAAAATATTAATAAAAAATTCTCCCCAGAAAATTGAGTACCCCATCTTTATATACAAAAAGGATCTTTTTTTGCCGCCTAGAAAGATATTTTTTTATTTAATATTTGCTGAATAATTTAGGATGCGATCAATTTTTTGTTTAATTGGGGTCGTAGGAATAAAAAATTAGGGTGAGATTACATTAAAAACGGGTTGTATGATGATCTGGTCAAGAACAAATAAAAAGTGCAGTTGGCAGAGATTGATTTCTTATTGGATATGTTTATTGATATTCTTTTTGATTTTACAGGGATGTGGCAACGAACAAGAGACTTCACAGGATGAGGGAGTCATCAAACAAGAAACGTCACAAGAAAGTAGAGAACTGGGACAAACAGAAGTCATTCGAGTCAATCTGAAAGATTCTCAAACGGGTGTCAGTCAAACACTGGGAAGTTATCTGGCACAGCTTACATTTGATCCCAACCGTGTGACGATCCATCAAGTGTCCGAAGGAACTTCATTTTCTCAAAAGTTAATCTCCCAGATAGACCATCAAAATGGAAACATCTGGATAACCGGAATCAATCAGAGCAGTCTGACAGAGCCAAAAGGACAGGCCGAACTGGTTCGGATTGAATATACCAGTGATTCTGACCTCCCCTCTCCTTTTCAACTAGAATTCTTACAACTGACCGACACCGAAGGACGTTTTTTTCAAGCCAACCTGGAAGGATTCTCCCCTCTGCGCATACCAATCCGAGGTAAACGTTCTTTCAAAAGGGATGGAGAGGCAATACCTGGCGATGCTTTTATTCAGGGCGATGTGAATAGTGACCAGATTGTTGATATTGCTGATGCTCTGTTGATTTGTCATGTGGGACTGGATTTGCGGGATTCCCGTGATGATGTGTTTGATCAGGCTATCATTGATGGACTGCGCAATTCCTTCAATGACGATCTCAACCAGGATGGTTTAGTCAATGGATTGGACTTAGGTGATGTGGATGGAGATGGTCAGATCACCTGTAGGCAAGATGCCACTACCATTTTACAGTGTGGCATCAATGATGACAGTGAATGTGGAGAAATACTTATTGCCGAAGACAAAAACGTGGTTTCCAGTTTGCTGGAAGCTGAGCATGCCAGTGAAAGAGTGATTGTCAAATACCGTCCGGAGAAAGTTACCCCTCCTTCCGGACAACGTCAAGGAAGGCGACCCAGAGCACGTACTTCAAATCGTCTGCTGAAACGATTGGGGGCAACTGTTGATAAAACCTTTGAAACCATTTCCTGGGAAGTGCTCAATGTCCCTGATGTTGAAAATGCTATGGAGTCGTTGTTGAGTGATCCCGATGTGGAATTGGTAGAGCCGGATTATTTGATTAAACTGGAAAATACAGGACTGGTTCCCAATGATCCGGAGTTTAATTCCCTTTGGGGAGTGAAACGAGTTAAAGCACCAGAAGCCTGGAAGACAACAACAGGTAGTTCAAAGGTGATTGTCGCTGTCATTGATTCGGGTGTGGATTACAATCATCCCGATTTAGCGGCCAATATGTGGACTAATTCAGGAGAAATTGCGGGAAATGGGATTGATGATGATGGTAATGGTTATGTAGATGATGTTTATGGTTTTGATTTTTACAATAATGACGCAAATCCTTGGGACGACCATTATCATGGAACCCATGTGGCTGGGACCATCGCAGCAGTAGGAAATAATAATATTGGTGTGGTCGGAGTAACCCACCATGCTCAAATAATGGCTCTTAAATTTCTCGGTGCTTCTAATTATGGATTTACTTCAGGAGCAATTAAAGCTGTGGAGTACTCGACATTAATGGGAGCTCATATTTCTAATAACAGTTGGGGAGGTGGTAGTTATTCCACTGCTCTTAAAGATGCAATCCAGGCTTTTGGAGACACGGGAGGATTATTTGTTGTTGCAGCAATGAACAATTATAGGAATAATGATTTTACACCCAAGTATCCTACCAATTATACCAATGCAAACATTCTTTCTGTGGCAGCCTCTGATCAAAACGATTTAAAAGCAAGTTTTTCTAATTATGGATTGACTTCTGTCGATGTGGCCGCTCCTGGAGTCGGTACTTATTCAACTGCTCCCAATAATCGCTACCTCTCAGCATCAGGAACTTCCATGGCCACTCCTCATGTAGCTGGTATTGCAGTTTTATTGAAAGCTGTTCACCCGGATTATACTCATGTTGCTTTAAAAGAAATCATAATGGACACAGTTGATCCAGTTTCTGCTTTTTCTGGTAAGATTGTCACGGGAGGGATTGTCAATGCCTATAAAGCAATTGTGGAAGCGGCTAATTCTGGTTATACGGTTTCTGACAATACTTCTCCGGGAGGTCCAATCTACGCCTGGGAGGATATCTCCTCGACAGGCTCGGAGATCACGACTCCTTGTGATAATTGTGAACAGGGAGTGGTGGATATTGGTTTCTCTTTTCCATTTTTTGGCATTGCCCATACTCAGATTCATATTTCTTCCAATGGATATATTGGATTTGGTAGTAATTACAGCCAAGTGCCCAGTGGAAAATTGCCAGACTCGGCGGTAACCGCACCTAAAATCATGCTTTTTAACAAAGACATGGAGGTTTTTAGTGGAGTGACTCACATTTATGCTCAAACAAAAACCAACCCTGAGCGGCTGATTATTCAGTTTGATAATTGGGGGATTCATGGGCAAGCCAGCAGCATCAATGTTGATCTTCAGGCTATTTTGTATGCAGACGGTAATATCCTGGTACAATACGCCTCTCTGAATGGGCAGAGCAGCGGTGATGTTGGAATAGAATTCTACACTTCTGGTTCACAATGGTATTATTTGCAATACCCAAAAACGATAATAGACAATTTGGCAACTCTCTATACCTCCAGTTATCAGGGAGCACCTGTTTTAGAGATATCACCAGATTCTTTTGCTTTTAGTGCTGGACATGGTCAGAGTGAAACGCAAACTTTGACTCTAGCCAATACAGGGACTAATAGTCTGATTTGGAATGCAGCAGTCACGACAAACAGTGGAGAAGACTGGCTGAACTTAGCAACAACCTCTGGTTTTCTGCCAGGAGGTAGAAGTGAATCTATTAATTTGAATGGTTTTTTTGGTACATTAGATAAAGGGACCTATACCGCCACCATTACTGTTGATAGTAACGATGCCAACAGTCCGGTTTCCCTTCCTGTTACTCTGACCATTGGTACTCCAGATTTTCAAATTGCTCCTTCACCGTTAAGCTTTACGACTGGATATGGTTTGGGAACGACCTTATCCTTAACTTTAGCTAATTCGGATGCCAACAGTTTTGTCAATTGGAGTGCTCAAACCAGCACAAGTAGTGGAGGGGACTGGCTTCATTTAGCAACAACTACGGGAACAACTTTAGGAGGTACTTATCAAATAGTCACAGTTGCTTCTTCTTCAGAATCTCTGGCAATGGGGAATTATTCTGGCAGTATTTCGTTTACGAGCAATACTGCGAACAGCCCAGTCACCGTAGCGGTCAATCTGGCTGTCAATGCCCCGGATATTGCCATAGCCCCCAATTCCATCTCTGTCGGTGTGAGGCCGGGGTTGGCGACTACTCAAACGGTTATTCTTCAAAATCAAGGGACAGGTGGTTTGCAATATTCGATTGCCCATACTGCCAATTGGTTGACTCTCTCTGCTCAAACAGGTTTGATTGCTCCCCAAGAACAGCATTCTTTGGATCTTCGCTTTGATTCGGCAAATCTGACAGAGGGAAATTACCAGGTATCCCTCACGATCTCCAATAATGATCCGGATACCCCCTCTTTAATCCTGCCAATCTCATTTAAGGTTGCAGAATGTATCAGTATCCAAAGTGGTCCTTTGCTGGATGCTTCGACATTTGGCAATGAACCTTCCTGTGATACCTCTATCAACAACTTTATTATCGCCAATGGGCACACGGTTACCTGGAATGGCACCAATATTCCTTCGAGTAATACCATTGCTGTCCGTGAAGGAGGAATCCTGCAAATGAGTGGAACGGAGAGTATTTTAGTACCTGTTATATTACAAGGAGGGACATTGGATGTTGATGATGGCCTGACTTTAGACACATTGAAAATGAGTAAGGGCTCTACTGTCGATATTGCCAATGGAACCAACTTCACCTTGGGTACAACAATGACCGTCCCAAATGGAAACATCTTAGAATTTAAAGGAGGGGGAACTTTTCAGGGACAAGGGATTAAACTATCGGGTACACTGAAGACTTCTAGTCCTATTACTCTAGCAAATCCTTTGATTTTCGATGGAGGAGGCTTGGATATTGCGGCCAGTACGACTCTAACAGGCTCCCTTGTTTATCCTCCTGTACTGTCATATGTCCAACAAACCGGTGCTGCCAATCCTTTAGAAGGGAAAGTTGATGCATTCTTTTCTATTCCACATTTTGTTGATCTGGATAATGATGGAGACTTTGATGTATTTATTGGAGGTCGTACTTCTCAGTTTAAACCTCCCTTTTATTATGAAAACATAGGGACAAATACTTCTCCCAATCTTGTAAAACAAACTGGCAGCTCCAATCCATTAAATGATGCCAATTTTCTCAGGCAGCATAAACCTTTTTTTGTTGATATTGACAATGATGGAGATATGGATGCATTCATAGGGGAATCCTATGGGAGAGTTTATTATTATGAAAATCAGGGAGACGCTACAAATCCAAATTTTCAAGAAAGATCAGGCAACTCCAATCCTTTGAGTGGAATTGATGTGGGGAGTATTTCAGTTCCTAATTTTATCGATATCGACAATGATGGCGATAAGGATGTTTTCATAGGAGAAAGTTATGGAACTGTCCGTTATTATGAGAATGTAGGTACAGCATTTTCCCCAATCTTTAGTCGACGAGCGGGAACTGCTAATCCTTTAGATGGGGTTGATGTTGGATACCAGGCGTTTCCTGCGTTTGTGGATTTTGATCAAGATGGTGATTTTGATGTATTCATCGGTTTTACTACTTCGAATTATCAAGGAGGGATGCGATACTACAAGAATGTTGGCAGTAGTACTTCCCCAATATTTGTTGAACAGACTGGTTCGGCAAATCTGCTAGGGTACATCCAATATCCGTACACCGACCCTAATTTTGTAGATTTTGATCATGATGGTGATATGGATTTATTTGTTGGGGGGGATGAGGGGCAAGGCGGCAAGATCTACTATTATAAAGTTAGGGGCTCCATCCCTTCACACTTTAGTTTTACGATTGCCAATGGAAGCACTTTAACCCTATCTCAAGAATTACATATTCCTCAGGGAAAAACTTTGGCAATCAATGGCTCGGGTGATTTAGCTGGGAATATGCTAAATATCGCTGGGATACTACGAGTTGTCAATCTCACTACTATCTCCAATCCAATCCAGATTGATCATGGAATTTTAGATATTGATGCTGAAACTAGTATATTAGGCAATTTTATCAGCATCAATGGCTTTCTGGATGTTGACGCCAATACCTCTTTTGCTGGAAATTTATCGACAGTGACTTCTGCCTCTCATAATGGAAACACAGTCTTTGATCTTGCCAGTACCTCGACTTTGTCTGTCAATGGTGATTTAAATCTAGCGAAGACAGGTAAGCTCAATATTCAGGGAGGAGGAACATTAGATTTAAATGGCAACTTGAGTGTCATGAATGCCTTAACTGCTTCCAGTGGAGTTCTTGACATTGGCAGTACCAACATGCTCTTGGGTGGATCATTGAATACCAATGGAGCAACATTGCAAATCAATCCCTCCGTCACACTTGCTCTCAGCGGCAACTCTACTCTTATCAGTGACCAGGCACTGAGTATTGGTGCCTTGGCTCTACAGAAAAGCGGATTAACGTTAGGATCTGGCAGTTCCGATTTGACCATTGCCAGTTCTTTGACCATTGCCCATACCAGCGAGAAAATCATAACTAGTAATGCAGATTTGGTGTTAGCCAACTCACTGAATATGATCCATGGAGAAATTACCAGCACTGGCGGTATTTTACAATTCAACCAGGGCGGTATGATATCTGGAGGAAACGTTACTGTCAGCGGAGGCTCTCTCGCCTTGTCCAGCACCGCTCCTTCCATTTTCCAATCCGGAGGTGGTTTAAAGCTCCATCAAACTGTCTTAGCTTCCAATCAATCTGGTACCGCAGCGCAATTGAGAGTTCATACAGATGCTAATATTCAACTGGATGGAGGCAGCATCAAAGATATTGCTGTTGTTGGCAGTGTGCTCAACGTTCATGGCGTGATTGATCAAGGAGGCAATAGCAATATTAATTTTATAACTCCTACCACAACCACAACTTCTACCAGCACAACTTCTGTCACCAGCACATTACCTCCTCCAGTCACACTACCTCCAGTTGCAGGAGGTGTTGGTTCTTCTGGTGGCGGAGGCGGTTCTTCTGGTGGAGGTGGTTCTTCTGGGGGTGGAGGCGGAGGAGGAGGTTTGGTGTCTGCTCCACCACCAACGACAGCTCCGACAACGAATCAAAATACAACAACGACCGCAGCCTCAACGACAGGACCTACGACAACGGTGTTGACTGCAACGACCGTGATAAATACTACCACGGTTCCACCACCAACAAGTGGTACACTTGTGGCCAATACACCGATTGGTGAAAATCAAGCAGTCAGTGCTACAGTAGGAAACTCTGCTGTGGTTGCACCAAAGAACAGTACAACAGTTGCTAATGCTGATGGTTCCATTACTGTCCAGATTCCTTCAGAAGGCAAAGCAGCCGTCTCTTCAACTATCCAGAATGATGGTTCCATTGTCAATAAAACCGAGGTGACCAATGAGGCAGGACAACTGGTCAATACGGAAGTCCAAGCTCCTGATGGAGCAGTGACCAATATCAATGATGCCGGGGTTTTGATCACCGAGATTCCTCGCATTACCTTATCGGATGGAACCCAAACCGATATTGTGGCCAATGTTCAAGCCGATGGAACAGCAAAGAACGTGACTGAGGTGATCACTCCTGATGGTGAAACACTGAGAACCGAAGTACAAGCTCCTCCAGGATCAGTCACTTCCATTGATGAATCAGGCATCATCAGTACCATCTCCGCACCCAGTGTGACTTCAGATGGAACGGTGCGAACCGCAGTATCTCAAGTTCAACCCGATGGCAGTACGACTAATCAGGTAACAGCCATTGATGCTTCAGGCAATCAGGTGACCACAGAGATCAAGGCTCCTGCTGGAACGAAAACCGCAGTCAGTCCAACGGGAGCCACTCAGATTGAAACTCCTTCGGTTAATACTCCTAGCGGCGAGGTGGTTGCGGCCAAAGTGACCACCAATGCTGCCGGGGTGATTGAGGCTAATCTGGAGATCACTCCTCCAGGCTCCAATGAACCCACCGTGATTATGTTGCCCAAAGCAGAGCAGGGAGCCACGGTAGATATTATCTATGATGAAAGTGGTTCAGGAACTGTAGTGATCCTCACTCCTCTGACTCTCAATCCCACAACAGGTGCCAGGATGGTGGCTGTTGACTTATCTGAGGAAGATCTCAAGGACTACTTCATGGGGAAAGAGACGGTCACTGGAGAGCCAGTTTATATTCTGTCCAGTTCAGAAGATGCCACACTCAAGATTGAACAGGATTTTACTGGGCAAGAGACACGTTTAACCTTAGTGGAAGGAAGTGCTGAAATCAAATTTGGAGAAGACACTTTTGAAACGATGAGCCAAGATATTCCTGTTACCGTACTCAATATCGCCGCCAGTGTGAAGCTGACTAGTGGTTGGAATTTGATTGCCATTCCTGCCAACACCACCCTCGATGAAGCAGAGATTGAAACCAAATTGAGCAGTGCCAGTGTGATTTGGGCTTGGCAGGAAGAAGGCTGGGTCAGTAATCAATCTGGTTTAGCGGCCTCACAAGGCAGCACAACGGATGCCGCTACTCTCACTTCGCTCACTCCTGGAGAAGGGTTTTGGGTGCGTTTGGATCAAGAAGCTACTTTCAGTGTGCAGGATTATGGAGCTTATGATCTATCCAATCAATGGCAAAATCTTGGTAATGGCTGGCATTTATTAGGGAGTGCCACAACTGTAGAGGCAGCATCACTCGCTAATGAGATTGTTGCTTCTCAGAGAAGTATTTCTCCCACTGGTAGTGGAACCATTGGTCCTTTCGATCCCAATCCTCCAAGTGCATCTTTATTACCGTTGGCCTCTTTTGTGATTGTGTTAGGCCTGTTGGGAATGATGTTGCAGAGGCAAAAAGTCATCTCACGGGGACGAAATTTAGCGCCGCGTTGGGGTGTTTGTCTATTGGGGACTGGAACTCTTCTACTCCTCTTAGCCTGTGGTGGTGGAGGCGGTGGCGGAGGG
>JANQHV010000498.1 GCA_028282505.1 SAR324 cluster bacterium
CGCACGTCGTAATCCTTCCAATTTTGGAAGCCATTTCAACTAACAAATGGAAAAAGGGTTTTAATCGACCCAAAAAGTCGTAATCCTTCCAATTTTGGAAGCCATTTCAACGCAAAGAACACAATTGCTTGAGAAAAACGTCATAAAAAGTCGTAATCCTTCCAATTTTGGAAGCCATTTCAACCAAAACAGAATATGTCGAGGCGTTGAAGGGTTTGTCTGTCGTAATCCTTCCAATTTTGGAAGCCATTTCAACGCAGAAGTTCAGAATCTGGAAGCTTCCGTGTCAGAAAAGTCGTAATCCTTCCAATTTTGGAAGCCATTTCAACGGGGAGAGCGAGCATTTTAGTCACGGCATCCATCTATTTGTCGTAATCCTTCCAATTTTGGAAGCCATTTCAACAAGGAGGACATTATGAGAGTATCAAATATTGTATTCGTGTCGTAATCCTTCCAATTTTGGAAGCCATTTCAACCTTCAGAATGATTTTCAAAAGGTTATAGAAGGAAAAGTCGTAATCCTTCCAATTTTGGAAGCCATTTCAACAGCAGGCCAGCAACCTACTGATATTTAAAGTAAAATAACAGTGTTTTATCCAACCATTTTTTCATAATTTAAAGTATGCTGGAAAAATGTCAATATTTTACTTAAAATCATCTAAAAAATAATAAAAAATTTTTTAAAATCAGATAGTTATCAAACTACCCCAAAAACACTTAACTTCATTTTTCTTCTATTCAGCATAATCAATTGATTTACTTGGAGAAAATTAACATTTTACTATCATAAACGTTTTGGTTCGACAAGCAAGTTTTTAAAAAAAGGGGACAGGTTATTTTTTTATTAGATTTTCTACAAAAAATAAACCTGTCCCCCTTTTTTAGGGGATTTTTTACAGTGAACAATCGGACTATTTTTGCTATGGTAGAAATGCATTGTAACAATTTTAAGAATCCTCAAAGGCAGTGTTGATGAAATCTCCACATACTTGGCAATGGCAAGGCCCTGAACGTCTTGTTCCTCAAAAAGTAAAGGCAGGGCAGTTATGGAAATTTAGGCTTCCAATTAAAGGTGAAGGCTCTCCACCTCATTGTAAATGGCAAAATTTGCCCTGGCCTGCTGAATGCCAACTTCCATCTTCTGAAGATTTTTGCCTCAACGTCAATATTCCACCTTCTCTCAATGGACTGTATCAAATTCATTATTACCTGCAATTGCATCCGCCACGGAGAGGAAGCCTTATTCTGAAAATTGAATCAGACGAATTTGCCGCTTCGTCTACCCCAACTGAAAAGCCTGTGTTATTAAAGAAAAAAGAACACTATCTTTCTGCTCAAGATCCTCATAATCCAAACCTGCTTTCTGAAGAATCCGAATTCTATTTTTCACCCACTTTGTCTAACAATCTTCACCAAACTATTCCTGTCACAAAGCACTATAAAGACCGCTACAGGATTCTCCAATTCATCCAGGAAGCTCCAAACGCCTTCCTCTTCAAAGCCGCTGATAATAGACTTTATGGTAAGAAAGTCTGGATCAAAATCCCCCGCTACGATTTAATGAAAATTCCCTCAAATATTGAAACAATCCAAAAAGAGATCGCTCAAACCCGGGAAGTGCTTCATCAAGAGCGAAAGATTCTTTTGTCTTGTGCTCATCGGCAACTTTCAAGTCTCCCACTGCTTTTGGACACAGGCACTACTACTGGCCTTCATCTTGTAGCGTGGGTTCGTCAACGATTTCAGGAACAATGGGAAGGTCAATTAACATGTGATGGAAAATACTTGTGGAAGGAAGAACCTTTTCTGGTAATATTGTCACATACACTGGGTACGCAAGGGATCCTGGCAACCCAGTCAAGATATTGCAGAAATCATTGATATCGGTGAATTTCTGCAACAAAAACGAGGAAAATAGTCATGCCAGCTCGTCCATCTGTCCATAAACGAATTTTCCAGGAAGAAACTTATGTCAACATCACGCGCCAATTATTTACCAAGGGTCAGTATTCCAAAGCATTGGCACAATATTTAGAACTGGCACCGTTGGTGTCACAACAGTATTCTGCTGCTGATTGTGCTGTTTTTTGGAATAGAGTGGGAAGCTGTGCTGCCAATGCTATTTTGAGAGAGGGAGGAATCAGTGTAACAGAAATGTTGCCCTATCTACTGAAACAGACATGCGAAGGCATTCACAATTATTTACATTGGATGCAAGTGGCTGAAAAAGAGGAGCCGGGACGCTTAACACAAGCTCTGGAAGAACCGAAAGAACGGTTTCGGGAACTGCTCACTCTCGCGATTCAGTATCATGGTGAGCAATTAGAAGAGCATACTCGTCACTGGATTGATGCTTTCGCTAAAATTCACTTGTGGGGCAAGGCACTTCCTCTGGAAATCACTTTAGAAATTCTGCAACAACAAAGAATGGCTTTTGACCAGGCTGACCATCTCAAACATGTTCAAACTCTGGCACAGGTATATCTGGACATCACCCAGCAAGAAGAATCGACAAATTATCTCTTTGCCAGGGCCCGTGTGATGAATATTTTGTCAGACATTGCTTATTTTGAAGGAGGGGAAGGTGGCGAAGAAAAGGCCCTTTACTGGGCAAAACAATGCTTGGCCATATATCCCGATGATGCCTTTGCTAAAAAACAAAAATCCTTTATCGAACAACAACAATTTGTGCAAAGCCAAATTCGACGCTTTCAACACGATACTAACACGGCTATTGCTGATTTAAGAGGAAGTTTAAAGCTCTTATCTTCATTGAAAAGTAATTCATCTGATGCATTTAAAGATACTATAAGCCGGATGGAATGGGATCTCGACCGTGTTCAAGCTGTTCATAAATTGATCAATGGATATCAAGCCAATTTTGTCAGCTTTCCCATTGAACCTAAAATCCAGCAATGGCTAAAGGCTTATGCCAATTTAGAAACACATCTCACAACTGAAGGGACAACGACTCACTGGGAAAGTGATCCCAGCTATCTGGGTTTAGCGTTTCATAACTTGATGAAAAATTCTATCGAGGCCTTTGAAAGAAATCGTATTCGATGCGCTAGGTTGATCCACATTCATTTGAAATTGGACCAGGAAATTCTCATTTTTGAAGACAATGCAGGGGGAATTCCTTCACCAATAATCGAACGGCTATTTGAACCATATGTCAGTAGCAAAGGAATTCAAAAAGAAACAGGATTGGGGCTTTATCAAGCCAGAACGGCAGTTGAAACATTAATAGGAGGACAGCTTATTTTGAGTGCCAAACAACCAGAAAATGGGGCACGATTTGAAATTCATTTGATGGGGTGACAGAGGTTGATGTGAAACAAATCATCCTGTGATCAACTTAGGTGTGTAAACTAGACCCAAACGCAGTGCGGCGCAAACTTGATCGGCCATTTCATCCAGATACGTATTGCGGGTGATATACTCTTGACTGGCCTCAGAATAAAAAGTACGCTGCATGGTGGCTTCGAACCGTTTTACAAAAATTTTGTAGCCTTCCCCGAACAGACGATTCCGAGGACCCCTGCTCTCAGTAGCCATGAAGTGCTCTTTTTTGATCATTTTCAGGTGGATCAGAGACAGCACCACCCGGTCCACAATATAACGCAATTCTTCCATCATATCAGAAGCCAGGGCCGCGTGTCTTCCCCGTCCCTGATGAAAAAAACCAGAACGGGTGTCCAAACCGGCTCTCATCAAAGCCGAGTTGACCCGATGATAGAGCAGGGTGTATCCAAATGACAGCATTGCGTTCACGGGGCCATCCGGTGGATGGTAAACACGCCGTGCAAATCGAAAGGGAGCCACAAATTTTCCAAAATCTTTAAAATAAAGTTGGGCTGCCTGACCTTCAATCCCCCGCAGAGTCTCCATGGACTGGCATGATTCCACTTTGCGCATGGAGGGGTGTGTGTACTCTGGCAGTTGATTCAATTGACGCTTCATGACCACTCCCTGGTTGTGAATCTTGGCACGGATGAGTGATTTTGCCCATTGCAGGCAGACGTCTGGTTCCTGAAATTGTTGCCATTGTACAGGGGCAATGTGTTTGGTATAAAAACTTCTTTCAGGAATGAGTTGTCCATAACTGGTCCCACTAAGCCGTTGGAATGTGATGGGAATCTCTTCCTGCAAACAGCGGTAAAACACCCCTCCACTCATGCGTTGCTTGCCAACCACCGCAATTTGCCGTACTTTTTTCCAAGGAATTTTTTCCTTTTCATTTTGATAATTTTCAATGACTAAATCATTGCCCTGACTGGTGATTTTTTTCATCTGCGAGGTCACATAAATCACCTGTCCCCGATCCCAATCAGGGGTTAAAAGCGGTTTCCAGGGCTCGGATTCTTCAGGTTTCTGTTCGATCACATCAAGTTTTTGAGAACTGGGTTTAGCGATTGCTTCTCCCTGGGTGAGTTGATAGCCTAAAAATTCGATAGCATCATTTGGTTGAAAATGCTGTGTCTTGGATGGTTCTAATCGCAATCCCAATTGTTCGAGTTCCTGTTCAATGAGTGTCAAGGCGGATTGACGATCTTTTTCTGATTTGAACAAAACCATGAAGTCATCAGCAAAACGAATGAGCTTCAGGTCATAGAGAGCCAACACCCGATCAAACTGTTCCAAAAATAAATTGCTCAACACGGGAGACAAAGGGCTTCCCTGGGGGAGCCCCTGGGGTTCAGCCCCTTGTCCAATCCATTGAAAAATCAGGGTAATTGCCGGTTCTCTGGCAAAAAGCCCCCAACACAAAGCCTGTAGCCGCTCCCGGTTGACAGAATCGAAAAATGCCTGAATGTCGGCTTTGATGCCATAGCGGTAACCGGATTGATATGCCTTTTGATAACTGCGTTTGGCACTTTGACGACTCAAGCCCGCACGATAGGCGAAGCTGGATTGTGATAACCAGCGGTCAATGATCTTGTTTAATTGCTGAGCCACTGCACGTTGTAACAAGCGGTCTTTTAAGGACCACACATAAATCGAGCGTTCGCCTCCTCCTTGTTTTTCCAATTGAAAACGCTCTACTGTTTCTGGTTCATATTGGCCATTCAAGACAGTTTTTGAGAGTTTTTTGAGCCCTGAGGTGCCAATAGACCGTAATTCTTCAATAGTCAACCCATCGGGCCCAGGATTGGGGTTGGAAAATTCTTGCAGGCATTCTGATAAAACATCAATATGCATGGCTGCTTTCAATAAATGCGCTTGTTTGGTCAAAGGTTGTAGTGGTGAGTCCTTTTCAAGTTGGGGAATGTGGTACTGACCAAAACCAAAAGCCCGATTTTTTCCGACCCCCAGCCATTGGCACCATACCAATGCTTCCAAGAGAGGAGGCTCCAGCTTCCCTTTGATGGGCAATACTCCGACCAGTCCTCCCAGTGTCTTTCCCTTATCGCCTCCATAACCCACGTCCAGCCACATCCCATGACACACTCCTGCTTCCACCCAATCTAATGCCCTTGCGTCTACTTCCACTCCTTGTGCCAAAAAAATCTGTCGGAGTAAGTGGTGGCAATGGTTGGGATGTTGCCGGAAAAAGGCTTCGTCACAATAACGGTGTTGTTGTTCTTTTTGTCGGGGGGGACGGGTGAGCCGTAAAGGCGCGTCAAAGACCAGTTGAAATTCAAAATGAGAGGCCAATGTTTGCACACTGGCTTCGAGGTGTTCTGTGGTAAGCGGTTTTGGAGGATTGTCAGGCCAGGCTCTTCCTGACACGCGGCAACGCCCATGCAGGAAACGAATTGTTTTGCCAGGGACGAAATGTCCGTGAAATCCAGCGGGGGCACTCAGATTTTCCAAAACTTTTTCAAATCGTGGTATTTCTGACTCTGGCAAGGCCACTCCCACCTCGATTTTGTCCAATTGTCGATAACTGACTACTCCTGTGTCTGCCGGACTGACCAGTACTCCCGTTTCGTGAAAATTCTCATTTTTCTTCAAGAACCGGTTGTAGCCAAAACGCAACAGCGCGGACCACAATCCTCCATGAAAATGAGGCAAGTTGTCAATCGTCTTCCAGACTTGGAACGTCAGTTTCAAAAAACAATAGGGCATTTATAATTCAACCTCCCATAGCTACATTTCAAGATAAGCCTCATCTTTGCGAGGGTTGGCAACTAATTTAAACCTTTCAAGACAGGTATTATAGCCAAGTACTAAAGGAACAGAATCAAAATTCTTCGGAAGGAGGTAAGCCCTGCATACAAAAACTTTGGATTGCTTGCCTAAATTATCAGCTAATTTTAAGAGAATCATGCCAACGGAACATAAGATTTTACAAGATTCACCGGGATGGATGCCACCTGGCCATGCTGGCCTACATATCTTAACGTGAAGATTTCTCCAAATAGAATGAGGAACTACTGTGAGAGGAGCACCTGTATCTACAATAGCATCATAATCTTTAGACCAAGATTTTCGATTTTTATGTACGAAAACAGTCGTCGCAATCAAGCGAATTTCATTGTAGGATATGTCCTGATCTAAAACAACATATGTAGTCTCAATCTTTAGAGCTATTTGGGTCATCAATACACACAGAACGCTTTTTCCAGAAAACGCAGGTAAAGATCGGGAACGTCATGGCCAATTTTCCGGAGTGCGCGTCTTTCCACATCAGCCCCGTTTTTTCCTGAAGCCACAACCTTTTTATCATAAACAGCAATCCATTTGCCTTCGTATTTTGTCAATTCCTCTCTATGAGAGGACACCCAAGCACTGTCTTCCCGTTTTCTTTGGCTGGTTGGATAAGGAGCGTCAAATACCGCCGGATCGATTAAATCATAAAACTCCTGAAATAGAGTTGCATCAATCTCTTTTGTTTTTGATGTGCCTGCTTCTCTAGAACCTACATCGATGCAGTTGTGTGAAGGCCGCTTTGCTTGTTTTGACTGCTCTCGTTTTTGCTTTTTGTTTAAGGTCTTTTGCATAGTGTCTCTCAACTTCAATACTTATTAGTAGGCTGCATAGTCAAAGTAACTTAAAAAATGCCGTTACAAGGGGTCAAGTATTTCTTGCTTAAGATAAGAATTGTAACACAGAACTCAACCCCATCAAATCATTATTTATTGTGTTCAAATTTATTTTATCTCTGTGCTCTCAGTGTGGGGGCGGTACGCCGCAGCAGGCCTTCCGTATCTGTGGCAGTCTTTGGTTGGGGCTATGCCTCAATTATTATTGTTTTTCCAAGACTCCATACCCAATAGCGGTTTTGGCCCCAATTCCATGATGCTGGAGTGCGTCAATCAAAGTGGTTTTGGCGAATTCCAGGGGGGATTGGGAAGAAAATTTGGAATCAGGAAATGAGGGAGCTTCAGCAGTTTGCAAAGCCAGGGCAAATGAAAATATCCCTTTTGAGATAGTGAGAAAGGGCACAGGTACCGGATTGTGGGAATCGAGAGGAGCTGCTTGCCCTGAATAATAGGGGCCATAATGGGGATTCATGATATCCACACTCACTTCGGGAACCTCAGCAGGGTAGGCATCAAAAAATTGAATATTCCCTTGATGTGCTGCAATTTCACCTTGTGGTTCATGTCCAAAAAGGAAGCGGAATAATGAGTCTTGCAGGGCCTGATCTTCTTCGCCTGCAAAATGTTCTTCGATCATCCAGCTGCGGGTGATGCCTTTGAGAGAACTGGCCGGGATCACCGGAATGCCATAAGTAAAATGCAGAGACATGGAGGTTTCGTAGACGGATTCATGTCCCAGGCCAACAATCCAGCGCCACTGGGGTTTGGCCGAAAAGGTCACCGTAGGCTGTGAAATGGTGTCAATCACCGACTGCTGACGTTGTTGCAAGGCTTCGATCAGATCGGCATTGAAGTTTGCTTGAATTTGGAAATCGATTGTGTTCTTGCCTTTGTGAAAAAACACAAATTTTGATTTGTCTGAAAGGCGATGGATATTCCCTTCCAGGCGAGCCGCTTTATTGAGTTTGAGATAAAAGTTATCAATATCACGCAAGGGCAGGTCACGGGTATCTTTGGGCAAACACGTTTTTTGCAAATCAAAACTGTCTGCCGGGGGAGCCTGACGTGGCATGGAACGTTTGGCATGTTGCACAGTCCCTGACTTCGTATAAGGCTGTGAACCAGAGCGGGGCTTGGGCTTTTCTTTTCTAACAGGAGCCTGACCTGTCAACTCCTGTCCTTCCACCCAGGCCCGTGCGATTTGTCCCTTATCATTCAATTCAAATTCGCAGGGCTTTCCATCCAATGTAGTGTCTTTAAGGATAATGTAGAAAGGAGAGGATTTTCCATTACTGTCTTTGATAATTGAAACATTAATTTTGCCTTTTTTGGTTTTGACGATATGCAGCTTTCCCGTCTCACGCATCATCCACCTCTTTTTCAATCATTCCTTCCGCAAAACGCCGCACCCAGTTCATGAAGGCCCGCACTTCGATAGTCACCGCCCGGTAAATGCTGGAGTCGCTTTCGATGACTTTAGCGACCAACTCGTCTTTTTCCTGTAACTTGAGTAAATCTTTCTGATCGGTTTTGAGCCAAGCATGGATTTGTTGATAGATCAGTTGATACGCATGGCCAGCGCTGTCTGGCTTGGGACTGCTTTTGGCATAAATAAAGGCCAGTGCTGCCCCCAATCCGTTGGTTTTGACAAGGGTGGGAAATTTCTTGGTGTAGGCTTTATACTCGGCTGCTTTTGATAACTTTGCTCCTTTTTCGGCACACTGATAAGCAAACCAGGCCCGATTCTGCTCTGAGGTTTTTCGTTGACTGGTATCCATGATTCCTCCCTAAGAAAGCACTTTGGCACGTACAAGCCCTTTGCCCAGTGAGGCATTGGCTCCTATTTGAATCACCCTGTCATTGAGGGAGCAGGTCAGATAATCCAGGACGGCTTTGGCTTCCTGGACAGGTTTGTCTTTTTGAAAACTGCCTTTGATCGTGCTGTTGAAAATCCCACTGGCAAACACCAGGGAATACAAAACCGTTTCACTGGGCAAGTATTCTTCGGTAAACAAAGCTCCTGGCGCAACCGTTCCCTTGGTTTGGTCAATCCGGGTTCGGGTGATCACTTCTGTTGACAGATCAATAAAATCACGAAAGTCATTGTCGGGCAAGACGATCAGATTCCTTTCCAATTTGTTTTTCCAAAAAGTATAAGCCGGTGAAACAGGAAAAACCCGACTGGCCAACCATTGAGCGAATTGTGTGCATTGTTGAGCTGATGACACGGTGAAGGTATACTCTTCCAGAGCAACTTGATTCTGACCAATCACCAGGTCACTTTCCAGGGGAATGGTCAATTCTTCCGGTACCTCGAATGAATCATGTTGATTGGTCACCATGGCCCAGTCTTTCTGAAATCGTGCCAAAACCGTAGGGCAGGTCGCCCAGGCAAAGACCCCTTTCATGGATTTGATCGGAAATAACAATAAACGGGCGTCTGAAAATCCAAGTGCCCCTGCAAAGTTACTCCCTTCTTCTTTTAACTTGTGCAGGTCTTCCAATTGAGGGCTGTTGGGGATGGATCCCTGTTCCAATCCAAACGCCAACTGCAGGTCCAGATGATCCGATTCTGTGGTACACCGTTCGCGGAGGTACTCACGGATACAGCCTTTCAAACCTGAACTTTCAATTTTGGGATAATGGGAATGCCGCTCCCGCTGAATGGGAAGATCAACGATTCCAAGGTCGCTCCCACTGCCAGCGTGCAACGCACTTTCGCACAGGAGCATCATGGGTTTTGCTTCTAAAAACATAAAACCTTCTCTGATTGGAGGGTCATAATAGTTTCTCAGGCCTCCTCAATTTTTTGTTGGGAGACGCTTGGTGACTACCGTAAAAAACTGAATGTCTCTAATGGAAAAAGAAGTTCTCGACCATTTTCAAATATATAACAGGTCTTAATTTTAAAATGCGCACCAATCACTGTCAAATAGGGTAACAACACTTTATAACCTCCCGTGGTGTTGAGAACCAGGTCTTTTTTAGGATAAATTTTTTCGATTTCGGTCATTCGAGTCAAAAGCTTCATCGTCGCATCCCTGAAAATAGATGCTCCTTTGTAGACATTTAAATCCTTAATACAATCCACTTTGGCATCAAAACAGACTTTCAGTTGAGCAGAATAGGTTCGCTTCAAATAGACTTGAACAGCTTCAGACTCCAAGTGCATTTGCAGCATATCCACCGCCAATCGTGATAACAGAGAATCAGGACATATTAGATGAAGTGTGAAGTTGTTTTCTTGCTTGGAATAGTACTGAATAATGTTGACCAAGCTGTAGACTTCAGCACTTGCCGATTCATTCAAAGCGTTATGTTTCTTAATCTCCCATTTGTTTGGAGCAGTCTGCTGAATATCTTTTAACCAAAACCTTTCGATGGCATGATAAATATCATTATAGGCTTCTTTTCCCGTATTTTCGAATCGCTTTGCATCTTGCGTATTAAATTTCTTCAAACGATCCCCTAAGTTAATATAATCCCCATCTTTATTCACTCTTTCAAAGGCTGCAGCAACCTCCTTTTGAGTATAATTATAAAACAAAGAAGCTCCCACAGGACAGACAATGGTTTTCATGGCGACACCCCATGAGACAACAGAGCGATTCCAAAACCATTGTTTTTCGCAGCTCCTGTCTCAGCAATG
>JANQHV010000541.1 GCA_028282505.1 SAR324 cluster bacterium
CTTTGAAATTATGATGGATTCCGGGTCAAGCCCGGAATGACAAAACGATGATACCGAACCAATAATATCAATAACTTAGAAGAACTCACGACTGTCGAGCTAATAAAATCAGGGGACATAATATCTATTTCCCCCATTCTCCCTGATTTTCTGAAAAATAGGTATTATGTCCCCTAGTTTTATTCCCAGTATATCTACGAGTATTTTCAGCTACACTGCTCATCTTTGATTCCAATTCACAGGAAAAACCCCGTAAATCTACGAGTTTCATTAATCGAGCAAACCTGTAAAATAGCTATCGTTGTTGCAAAATTGAAAAATTCAAATTCCTAAAGGAATCCTTATGTTATTGACATTTGACAAACGCAGACAAGACAACTTGAAAAAACTTGCAGACAAGACAGGATATGAGATTGAGATTAGTAACAAAAAAACAGAAGTTCTGGTCGAGAAAAGCAAGGTGAGAAAGTCCAAATCTATCTAAATAAAATCGGTAATTTGTTTATTAGGAAGATTCATCCCAACAGTTTCAACAATCCCATCAATTTGTATTTTCTGGAGTGTGTTTGGCGAACCGTATGGTAATACTCCATCCATTCATCGAAACGTTCCATTTTTTGATAAGCTTCTTTCGTGCGACGTAGCCATTCCACAGCAAAATGGTAGTAGTTGGCCTTGCCTCCATCCATGATTCGTTCAGCACGAGCCTTTGCATTCTCAGCAATCCATTCAGGACGATGAGGGAGGACGGTGTCCATCACCCGCTGAATGATCTCTGATTGATAAGAAGAAGCATCGGAAATGACTTTAATGGCATCATCCCACAATCCTTCATGTAAAAAGATGTCCGTTTGGTCTTTTTCAATGTCGAAAAAATCTTTTGGATAGGAGCGTGTTATGTCGAGCAACTGTTTTTGATAAGCGGGCCATTCCTCAGCAGAAACTTGTTGTTGGATATCCAGGTAATCCTGCAGAGAGGGACGTGCTTTGAAGGATTGCAGTGCTGCCTGAAATGCTCGATCTGCTAGCCCCATGCCCTTTGCCAGTTCGGCTGTCCAGGACGCCAGTTCTTTCTTCGAACTCCCCTCCAATTTCAATCCATGTTCGGCAATTTGCAGCGCTTCCTCCAAACGTTCCTTTTCTCTAAGGGCTTTTGCCAGCGAAAAGGCTTCGTGATCGGAAAACAGTTGTTGCAAACCTGCTTTCACAGCTTTCTCGACTTGCCCCAATCGGGCCAGCATTAACAGCCAGGCCAGGCTCTGTCCTTCCGCTTCCGCCAGGTTGAGATAATCTTCGTATCGCTTCTGCCGTTCCAAAATACGTAGACGAATAATGGCCAGGTCATCTGCAAAATAAGGCACTTCTTGGGTACCCCAGATTCCTTTATTCGAGATGTTTCCTTTCAACACTTCAATGAGGGGTGGAAAATCCCAGCCTTGTTCCAAGGCGATCAAGGCGATTCCGAAATAATCCCCATCATAATCCTCCAGGATGTCTCTCCACTCGTCTCGTTCCTCGACAGAGAGATCACTGGTCAAAATGGCTTCTGCCCAGGTTTGAGCCAAATCATCCATGAAATCTTCGTCTGTCCCATAAGCGTCTTCCAACTCTTCCATGGCTTCCATCCAGGCATCGGTAACCGCCTGAACCATGATCAACGCATTGCACCCATCACCATTTTCCAGAAAATCATTGGTTTTTCCCAAGATTTCCCGAACTTTATCCAGCCCTGGAATTTCATAGTCATCCCAATAGTAATCCCGATCATAATATCCCTCATGGGCCTGTGCCAATATGCGGGAAACCTGTTTACGAATGGATTTTGAGTCAACAGGCGTTTGGCGCTGCGGCTTATGGGTTGACTCCACTGAAGTTGAGGCAGTTGCCGTGTTGACATGACTGTCCAGATAATCATCAATGATTTCGTGAATTTGGGGGAACTCAAATACGATGGTTTGCATCAACTCTCTCAGTTGATTGGCATCTAAATTCTTGAGGCTTTCCTCCAACATTGGTTTATGACTCACCGTATCCGGCATTTCCAGGCATGTCAGCAACGTTGCTACAATGTGTTTGCACCAGCCTCCCCAATCATAGGGACAAGAACATTGCGCTTCCAAAAGCCCCCCTTGATCAAAGCGAACGGAGATGGCATAAGGCTCATATTCGCTGCCTTCGACTTGAGCAGACAGGGCATTGCCTCGCTGAATCACTGAAATCACACTGCCCATCTCATAGTAATCTTCTCCCTTCTCATAAGACTGGAGATTGCTATGTTTCTGGATCAGTGTTTTGTTCAATCCTGGAATCATTGTTTTTCCTTTCTAACCTGGCAAGCCAGAACCAAAAAATATTTGCCGCAGAGACAATATCAGGCAACCTCAAATTCAATATTCTTAGGATTTCCAACCCTTTGAGAAGCTTTCAATATCTCGATCTTCACAACGTTTCCCTTTTTATCATAATCCAAAATAATTCCTGGTTTATCCTCATCACTTTCGTCGATCTTTTCATTTGAAAACTGGATAACCAGGGAGTCCACTTCCACATTGTATTTGACTTTCATTCATCTTCTCCAATACTTTTTGATTTTACTCGTACGATATACACTAAGAGCCCATTAGAGAATTCATAAATCTTGTTTTTTATGTCATCCTGAGTGAAGCGAAGGATCTCTAAATGGCGGATATATGATAGATTCTTCGCT
>JANQHV010000545.1 GCA_028282505.1 SAR324 cluster bacterium
GATTGAACCGAAGAGGTCGTCGCGCTGCTCAAACTGCTGATGCCAACGGTGATCGATTCGGTGTTTTCATAGAGGGTATCTCCCAAACTGGTGATATAAATCGTACTGGCCAAATTGCCTGTGGCAATGACAAAGTTGGTCGATGACAAGCTGAAATCGGAAATGCTGGAGGCCAGACCACTAAAAGAAGGATTGATGATCGATTCAGTGATATTGGTGCTGGACAAAGTCCCAGTCAGGGCCACCACTGCTCCATCCTCAGCGAAGGAACTGTAGGTGCAACCACTGCATCAATGCTTTCGGAGGTTTTGTTCAGTTTCCAATAAGCGATTAAATTGCTGTCGGACAACGGGGTGTATTCTGTTGCATTATTATAGTTGCTCAATATTTCAACAGCCGAACGTGCGGTGCTCCAGATTCGGATATCATCCAGTAACCCGTGAAAATTTGTAATAGTGGAATCCATTGAGAGACCGAAGAACAAATAGTCTGTACTTGTGTAAGTTGGTGTTGTGGACGTATAATTAGCGTCATTCACGTCAGTTCCCAATTGGCTCTCGTTAAAGTAGAAGCGATGGACACCATTGTCAAAAACAAATGCAAAATGATAGCATGTGCCTGTCGAGATGGATACCGTAGTCGTACTGATCTCATTGTTTGAGCAGTTGGTTGTATTAAAACAAGTAAGCATCTTACTGTTACTCAAGGCGAAAAACCCCACATTTACGAAGCCATTCGATGCTATATCAATCAGTCCTTGGGAAACAGCAGGAGCTGTGGAAAAATTCGCCCAAAATTCGATGGTAAACGTTGTCGTATTCGAAATTAATTGAGAGCCATTGGTGACAGCAATCAAATCGTTTGCAGCCAATAAATATGCTTTTTCTTGAGCTAATGAAATGGTTGTCGGAATCAAAAAAAAGAACACCAAAAATAGTTTTTTCATATTGCTTTATGTTGATTCACATTAGGGAGCATTCCCAAAGTATGAATTTCTCAATTTTTAGCCATATTTCCTCAATTCATAAACCTTTTGGTGGAACCGTCCAATAAGTGGTTTCTGGAATAACCAATGCGTACCGGTGAATATCTTGATCAACTCTCAAAATATTGGGACGCCGTTTTTCTGGCAAAACCATAACATCGTAAATCTCATCGCAAGAATTCTCATATACCAATTGTCCAACAATCGCCCCGGTAGGCAGATAAATAGCGGTAATCCCACAAATCAAATCTTTTCGTTGAGCCGATTCCAAGTCACCAAAAATATGTGTTTTTCTTAGCTTGGATGTGGCAACAAACAGATAATCCCCATAGTGGGACATTCCTCGAACAAAACCATTGAGACGATTCACGACTTCATAATTTCCAGCCTCTGTTTCGGCCTTTACTACCTCTCCTGTTGCTGATAAGAGGAGGTATAATTCATCGTTGATGATTCGGGGAGAATGTGGCATTGGCAAATTCCGTAGAACCGAAGCATTGTTTTCCAAATCAATCAAAACCCCTCCGGTCGTTTTATGAGTACGCCATCCCTCTGGAGTATCAGTTTCTCCCAACGCTGTCACATACCGGATTTTCTTTCCATCAACAGCCATTCCATTCAAATGACAACGATCTTCGTGTTGCAATGAAGTAATAAATGATGGTTTCCAGATAGGTTTGAAATTGAACGTGTGATCAATCAGGCAAAGGCAGGAAAACTGGGTATTGACACCCACCAGACTATCTTCAACCCATGCCAAATCATGCATAGACAATAGTCCTGTAAAATAGATAGCTCTTGGAACGAACATACTGTCGTAACAGTTGGGCTTAACCGGATAGTTCCATGCCAGGTCTGGAGAATTAGCGGATATGATCACCTGTTCCTTACAGGCGATTGCTAAAAGATTATTCTTTATCGCCACCCCCATTGGGGTATTGAAAGTACGGGGTAACTGTATGATCCGCTCTCCATCAGAGCTAAGAAAAATAACTTTACCCGCTTGATAGGTACTCAAGATCAAGGAACAATTGAGCTGAGCAATCAACTCGGCCATAGCAGGGGTATAAGAACAATGGAACGGTGGAAGGCTTGATTGCATAGTGGAATCTCACTGCCGCAGATCAATTAAATTTTCGGAAAATATAAGATTTAGAACAAATTTCTCTTTTTTTTAACAATAAAAAAAGAAATCTTTATTAGAAATGGTAATATGGCTGTGAGGGAACTTTCAAATATTATTGTGTGACATTTGGTTCACACTAATGGCTTTTATGGTAGAATTCGATGATTTCTTTTGCACCGCCTGAAGTATTTAATTTTTCTGAGACACGTTGAATTGCTTTTCTGAAGGCATCAAAAGACATTCCCAACTCATAGGCAATTTCTTTTTGTGCCCAATCACGCCTTTCAATCAAAGCAGAAAAGACTTTAAATTCAACTTCTGTTAATTTGGATCGATATTTAATGAAGGCTTTAAAAGAGGACGCTGCATGGGAATCCAGGCTAAAATCTCCTAACATGACAAGGCGGAGTCGCTCAGGGAGATTCTCAATCATATCTTCTTTGGTGATATAAGCACTGATTTCTAACGTCATCGATTCAATGATGTACCAAGGATCATTATGGGTTGAGACAATCACCACATGAATGTTTCGGCCCCATTCATTTTTCAAGAGCCGGGTGACCTCCAATCCATCCACTTCGGGCATCTTTATATCGACCAAAGCAATGTGTGGTTGGTCTCTACGGCACAACTCAAGAGCGTTAATACTAGTAGAGTAACTTCCTACCAGTTCAATGCCAGTGGCAGAGGAGAGCACATCCTCAATCAATTTGAGTTGGCTTTCCGAATCATCAAAGGCTACCACTCGAATGCAGTCAGGCACATTTATCGTGCGATTTTTGATAGAGCGCACCCAATTTGGCAGGAGGTTCGGAGTGGCAGGAATCAGCACCGATTCTCTCTGGGGCATTTGGGACTCTTCTGCAGTATCGAGCAAGTCGTTCAAGACCTTAGTGAGAGGAGAGGGTGTGTTAAGACGGTGAGACCAATTGCCTGCTTTTGCTTGCTCCAACACTTTTTCAATTTCATGCAGTAATGCTCTATCTTTGTTAAACCATCCCATTGCCCGTCGTTGGTAAAGTGATTGTAAACGTTGAACCTTTCCCCAAAACACTCGTCGCTTCAATCTCTCCTTTGTTCATTTCCACCAAAGCACGGCATAGAATCAGACCAATCCCTTTCCCTACTTCTCCTTCGGTGCCAATTTTGGTTTTTCTAAAACTAGGATCAAAAAGAAACTCGAGTGTTTCAGCAGCGATTCCAATGCCATTGTCCCGAATCATAATTTTTATTTTTTGCGGCCCATTTTTAACCGAAATAATAACCTCTCCCTGAGCGTGAGTGAACTTCAAAGCATTCATGACGATATTTCTCAGCACGATTAAAATCATTTCGTAGTCGGCAAAAAAACTTCCTTCTTGGTGGTTCACACGAAGGGCGATGGATTTTTTTTGCGCAGTGTCATTTACGGTTTTTAGAACATTTTCTAATAAATCTCTTAGAGGAACTTGTTCGGGTGTGATGGTCAACTGACCTTGTTGTTGTTTGACCAAGGTGGTCAGATTGGATAAGGTGAATTTGAATTGTCCACCACTTTTGATGATACTTTGAATCCGTTCTTCTATCTGCTGTAAATCCATCGACTTTAAGTCTTTTTGCATCAGTTCCCAGCGATTATAAGAAGCACGCATGTCCGGTGCTAAGTCATGGGTGAGAATGGAAAGCAACAAATCCAAAGTATGCGCTAATTTTTCAAGCTTCTTTGTTCTCTGTTGGAGAGAAGCTCGCATAGCCAAAAAGCCCTCTACAAGATCTCCTATTTCATCTTTTCTCTGAGTTTGTATAGAAAATGCGAAATCTCCAGTTTCCAACATTTTTAAGGCCTGCGTCAGACGTTCCAAAGGACGGGAAAAATACAAACTGAATGCGTAGACAATGAACAAGATGAGTAATAGTCCCACCAGAGCGACTGCACTAATTGAGACCAGTACATTTTCTAAAGGAATCAAATATTTGTGATAGTTGATTTTCACCACCACCGACCCCTTTGCTTCATTTCCTGGCAAAGCAAAGCTTTCGGTGATAAAAGCCTCAGATCTTGTAGCCCCTATCAAATAAGTCCACATTTCCCAAAAACCAATTTCAGGAATCTTGATGGAAGGCGTTCGCGAATCAGGGTGAAAACTCACACGGAATTCACTGAGGTCTTCATAATTTTTGTTCACAAGTAACTCATTCAGAGGCTTACTGACCCAATAGCTTCCCAACCACTGACCTTCTTCGCTAAAAAATGGCGCCACTGTTAAGGCCATCGGAAGTTTATCAATAAATTCAACAGTTGAAATTTTCCGATCAGTCCAGCTCAATGTTTTTTTCTGATACAGTTGAATCAATTGATGGGCTAAATCTGTTTTTTGCCGAGTCACCAATGCCCCGTTATTCTTGAAGGCCAAAACCGTTGTTAACCGGTTTTTAACCCCTGATTTGAGGAGTGAAATTTCATTTTCCAGACGTTCGTTGAGTCCCAATACCATGAGCACGGCTAAAGCATTTTTTTTTACGAGTGTATCTGCTAAGTCTTGCACGTCTTCCACAGTGCTCTGAAGGGTCAGGTTGACTAACTGTGAGGCTCGATGGATATCTGCTCTCGCTAATTGCTGTGCTTGTTCTTTGGCGTTGTTGAAAGCATAAATCAATCCCATCACAACAATCACTGTAATTAAAAGTGTCAAAGATAAAAATATCTTATAACGTATTCGCATTACTCAATCATTCCATAAAATGTATCGACTAATGATAAATTTTTATCTGTAAACCTAAATCCCACTTGATTGGCTGTTTGGACATTGAGGGAAATCCTGATCGGCTCTTCAAACACTTGAGGAATCGAGCGTGGACTTTCTCCATTGAGAATACGTGCAATGACTTGCGCATAAAACTTTCCGTATAGTTCATATCTGTTGGTTGTCATACTCATTAAAACCCCTTGTTGCACATACTTGCTTCCACCTTGTGCAAATGTCTTAATGCCATGGGAGTTCAAGATCGACATCAGCGATTTGATATATTTGAGCTGTAGCCCCGTGTGCTCTGTTAAGTAAACTGCATCGACCCCACGCACGACAAAATCCTTGAGACATTGTGTTGCTCCTGTAAAATCTTTCTCTGTATTTCCCCCACTCACAGGAATTTCACACTCAATCACTTTAAAATTCAACCGCTTGGCTATCCTATAAACAATATCATAGGCGGCATAACTTTTTCCACTAGCTGTATTTTCAAAAGGCAAACCTAGGGTTTTAAATTGCACAGCTCTGTGAAAAACCTCAATGTGTCGCTCAAATCGGAATGGGCTCACTTTAGCATGTAAATGATCGAGTCCTGAGTCGTCTACACTTTGGATGATACCTGATGCTAAAGGATCACTTGTGGACATCACAACGGTGGGCACTTGATGTTCCTTGTTTGCGAGATTTTGTCCTGCCCAAGTGCCCATTGCCATGATCAAATCAATTCCTTTTTGATTGAGACGATGGAGCATGTTTTGCTGATCCTTTTGGCGTTTTTCAGGGTCCCACTCACTCGACCAGTAACAATCTTCGACAAACTCTAGATGAGCACTGCGTTTATTCAAGCTTTCGACAAAATACAACCACAACTGCTGGGTCAAAGCTCCTTCGGCATTAGGCATGGGAAAAGGGTCGATCCAGCCCAAGTCCATTAGTTCTTGAACTGTCGCAACTAAATGATGAGGATAAGTCTCCCAGCTACCTCCTTCGTGATAACAAAGCTTCATCTTTCGATCAACCGGAGGCTTCAATTCTTTGCTGATAGAAAGGGTCCCCACACACAGTAATACACAGAGAGTCCCTAATCTTATCCCGTTTTTCATAGTATATTCCCACTCAATCCGGGGTAGTGCCTTGCAGAAGGAAGTAATGAGGTCTTTTGAGATAAAGCTCACAATACATAATTTTTAATACGTTGGCTACAATTTACTCCACGGCTCTCTCATTTGGAATTGCATAGAACTCTCAACTGGCTGACAATCAAAAAATACCCTGAAAAAGGACAGTTCTGAAAAACCTCTTTCATTTTGGAAGATTTTTCGTCACGGAAATAATTTTTTAAACACCCTCTCAGAAATTGTAAAAAAACTGAAGCTTTCACAAATTCAAGCCAATCGACTAGAGGGCTTCAATGTTTCCTTAAGAAGAAAATCTGCTGCTTATTGACGAAAAACAAACACCTATGCAAAGAAAAACAACGGAACCATTGCCGAGTCTGTCGGTCAAAAGATTATTGATGTGGCTGGAGAAAAATCTTAGGCACTTTCTATAGTTTTCCAGAAAAATAATTTGGTAGAACCGGGATGCCGCACCGAGGCCTCCATGCCCGTTAATGACAGGCAGGGACATGCTGGGCTTCCGCCACCTGTACTACTGAAATTTATTTATCTGAAAGTCTATAGTGCCTAAAATTAGCAGTAGATGGACTATAGGTTATTGGCCAACTGTTGTGCTTGCTCCATCAGTTCAATGGGAGAGGGAGGAAATGCCAGTTCTTCTTCTACAACAGTTTCAGATTTTTTATCACGGCCTCCTCCTCGGTGACATGCCCACAGCAAGAATGTTACGATAATCAGAGATATCAGGAAAATTCTCATGGTGACGTGGTTAGATGGTTTCATGGCGTTTTCGTGCTATTTAAAAATTTAGTGTTCTTTCGTGTCACTTCGTGGCTAATATCCTATTTGACTGAAGGAGGTTTGTTCAAGCGAGACGAAGCATCTGTGGCAGTTGGCACTTCGACCCAGAATGCTTCTGTTGCCTGAATGACTTCTTCATTCGAGATCACTTCCACCGCTTCGTCTTTCGAGATCAACTCTTGAGTTTTCTCAACAGGAGAATAAGCCAACCAACCGTTATCCCGATACAACCATAAGGATTGTATGCTTGGATTGATATCAAGGACGTCTTGTACCGTCATGGCGACGGTATTGCTCAACAAATTCCAGCCTGAAGGTAGTTGGGCAAACTGCCCAGAGACATCCACCGAATCTTCATCACTTAAGATCAGCTGCGTTGAGGTACCAGCAATGACCCACATCCCGTCTCCTGGATTGATGTTCTCAAAAATACGAGACACTTCCAGGGTCAGATGCAGTTGTTCAGCATAACCGGCGCTGAAAACATTCCATTCCTGGTTGCTGGTATTCCAAAACCAGACGGCCTGCACATTATCATCAAATTTGGTTTCCAAATCCCAGGGAGAAAGTTGGTCATCAACAGATAACCCCATCATATTGCTGCCTTCCTGGATACTTTGGCTGATTGGAGTATTGACTACTTCAATGATATCTGTATCGAGCAATGGTTTCAATTCTCCACGGTTGATTTGAATATCGGCTTCTCCCGCAATCAATTGAATGGTAGTGATGTCGCTGTCGAAACTGCGTTCAATCCGCACTTGGGTACTGGCTGAAGCTGGATAGAGGTGCACGGTTTCCCCCGCTTCCGGAGTGCGTCCCATGTAAAAACGATCCTGCGTTGTTGTCGTTTCCTCTGTTTGAGCGATCACTCGCCCAGCGCGTGCCAAACGATTGGTATCCAGAGTTGTCAGAGAAGTGGTAATAACCACCGTGCCAGAACCGTCAGCGTTTTGAATTACCTCCACTGCTGCATTTGATCCAGTTTGTGGCAGCAAAATTACTTCGGGTTCTGTGCTGCCTGGGGGAGTGACTTGTAAAATCGCTTCGGTTTGACCTCCCGAATTGGTCGCTGTTTGCACTTCCACCACTCTACCACTAGGGGTGGCTACTTGTGGAGTGGTGGTGCGAATCGCTCCAGAGAGACTCATGGCACCATTGGTTCCTGGCGGTAAAGAGAGTGTGGAACTATCGACAGCTGTATTTTCTGCGGCGACCGATGCGGTACCTTCTGTAAAGGTCCTCACAGCAATCTGCACCGAACCATCAGTTTTCACTTCTGTTTGAATGTCATCAACAGTAGTAATACTGAGATCCTGGGGGGTGGCTATGTTGAGCAGAGCGTTGGTTGCCTGAGTATCGCTGGTACTTTCCGGAACCAGGCTGGTGCTATTGCCCGGAGGAATGCTGATCGACGTGGTGACCACTTCTCCGCCCTCTTGAGTTACCTGTACCGCGTTGGTGGCATTCCCATTGACTTCGATTGAGGAAGTGGCCACGACATTGGGAGCGACTTCCACTGTGGTCGTGACGGTTCCTTCTTCAGCCACATCAGTCTGGGCCGTATCAGGGGCCGCTACAGTGGTTTCCACCACAAGTGCCGCGTCGGTTGGTTGAAAGGCAAAATCATTATCCTTGGTCACACTGGTAAAGACATTGCCCTGATTGGGATCAAGGGTACTGGTGATGGTAGAAACCTCTTGGGTTTGCGTATCCTCCTTTTGAATAACTGCGGTAACAGAGCCATCTTCATTGACTAAGGTTTGACTCTGAGAAGGAACCTCGACTTGGTTACCGTCCCCAGTATCCACGGTTTGATTGACATCATTTTCCACAGTGATGAAGTCCGTGACTACGGTAGTAGGCACTGTGGTTGTGGTCTCAACGGTGGTTTCTACGACCACTGGCGCCACCACAATCACCACTTCCTCAAAAATGGTCGTGGTTGTCGTAGACGTCGTGGTTACCGTTGCCGTGGTTGTGGTTGTAGTCGTGGTTGTAGTCGTGGTTGTAGTCGTGGTTGTAGTCGTAGTAGTCGTGTCATTATCAGTAATGGTCACCGTTACCGTTTGATTGCCACTCTCTGAGGCACTACCACCGGACACGTCACTGATATCAATCGTCACTGTTTCACTGCCCTCAATACTGCTGTCATCAATCGCCGTCAAAGTAGCTGTACCGGTGGTCGAACCGGCACTGACTGTAATACTGCTGGCCAGGGTATAATCGCTATCGCTGGTCGCAGTCCCGCTAAAACTCAGATTCGTATAGACATCAACAGTGGTGGCCACACTCAAAGTCGAAGTCACCGTGGAAGTCCCTGAAGCTTCGGTAACCGAAGTTGGGCTGGCACTGAGGGTAGCGCTCGGTGCCGTTTCCGCGTCCGTAATGGAAAAGTTAACCGATTGGACGGTGGAGGTGTTAGCATTGCTCAAACTGCGAATTCCTACTGTCAGGGATTCCGTGTTTTCATAAATGGCATCTCCCACACTGGTCACATAGATCGTATTGGCCAAACTGCCAGCACTGATCGTCACTGAAGTGGCCGAAAGGGTATAATCAGTATTACTGGTAGCCAAACCACTGAAGGAAAAATTGATGGTTGCCGCGGAGCTCCCTGTATTGGCCAAGGTCGCTGTCACGGCCACAATCCCTGCATCTTCAGCAAAGCTACTGGAAGTGCTGCTCAACGTAACTGTGGGAAAGTCATCATCAGCGATGGTGATGGTTTGCTCCTGGTTGCCACTTTCCGCCGCT
>JANQHV010000598.1 GCA_028282505.1 SAR324 cluster bacterium
TCCTAATCTTACTCTTAATCTCTGGAAATTGAGGGATTAAGATTAAGAAAAAGATTAAGATTAAGAATTTGTACACTTTATTGTGAATACCTGTACTTAGTGACCATCGGCAAAAAGAATGCTTTGGAAAAAAACTTACCTGGACAACTATCACACGAAAAAGCTATGAAACCATCTCAACACGTCACCATGAGAATCTTTCTGATATCTCTACTCATTGGATCTCTTTTGTTGTGGGCCTGCCACCGAGGAGGAGGCCGTGATAACAAATCCGAATCGATTGTAGAAGAAGGATTGGCCTTTCCTCCATCCCCCATTGAACTGATGGAGCAGGCAGAGCAATTGGCCTCCAATCTTCAATGATAAGACACCGCCATTCTTGCAACTTTTTGCTGATTGCTTGAATTTTATTCTTTGCTTGCACGATTTCCATGAAATCAGAGAGCAAACCCTTCCCAACCATTTCTCCAAAGCTGTATAATCGACTCATCGACTCGTGCTGATAAAATTTTATCCATGCAGTGTTCTTTTTTATAAACGTCAACAGTGCGGAAACAAACGATAAGAAAGACACAAAGTGAATTCCTCACCATTCCCCATTTCTCTATTGATGTTTCTCTGTGAGAATGCTATTGGTTGACTGACATAAATCAGTTAAGTTATTGATTTTATAGGGAAATGAAGTGGTAAAACTAAAGATATAGATGTCTTCTAATCGTCTGATTCCAACGTACATCAAAGGCGGCTGCTAACTTTGGTGTTAAATGGGAACGTTTAGATAAAATCTAGATTATTCTAAAAGTAGACCATTGGGAGAAGGCATACAATCCCTGCGTATTTTATGAGGAGGTAAATCCGATGAATCTTTATATATGGCGCCACAGTACAGCCTTTTCAAGCTGGTCTGTGATGGAAGAACTAAAAATATGTGAAGAAAATTACACACGTGCAGAAGTCTGTGTCCTGGCAAATACAGAAAAAGAAGCACTGGAATTATTAGAGATGGATGGTAAATGGATTATAGATGATTTAAAACAAATTGTTCCTGAAATCATTGAACTGGAAAAACCCAGAATTGTGAACAGACTGATTCAATAAACAGTGCTATAAATAGGAGTCATTCCAGTAAAAAAAATCTGCAAAATCCGGGGACATAAGACCATTAGGTTCTAATACTATTCCGTTAAGTTTGCATATAGTGGATCTCCTTTTTTGAGTGCGATGCGTTATATTTACGATCAACTCCGCTGTAATCTGTGTAGCCAAATCGTTCCAGCTCGCCTTCCTATTGGAATTGATGGGGAGAATCGTTACGACGCTGAGGCTAAGTCGATCATTGCCTTACAAAAATATGCGATGGGCAATCCTTTTGATCGCATTGAAAGTTTTCAAAAAATGTTGGGGGTGTCCGTGGCTGATTCGACTCAATGGGATTTGGTGGAGTCTCTGGCCAATATCCTCTACCCAATTTATCTTTACTTGACTCTATATGATTAAACCACGTCCTCTGGGCGTGGTCAGAGACCATAGGCTGTGCCTTAAGGTCTGAACGGGAGAACTCTGCGTTCGATTCATAAAAATGGTAATTCATTAGGATTAAATTTAACATTCAGAGAATTTCTTGTATGATTGGAAACAAGAGTAATTGGAAGAATAGAACTAAAAACTGGAGGAAAATAGAATGATTACTAAAGCAATAATCAAAGATGGAGGTTTGTTTATTCCAAATGTGGATTTAGGGTCTTTACATCCAAATCGGGAAGTAAAAATTGAATTTGAAATACTGGAAAAACAAAGCAATGAGGCGATATTTAAGCAGGCAGCAGGTTTATTGCAGCATAAGAAAATAGATCCTCTCAAATTTCAGTCTGATCAAAGAAATGAATGGGATGGATAATTGAGAAACTTGATGAATGTTCAACATTTCTAAACAGGTTCTGAATATCAGACACTGACAAGAAAAAGTTGCACACGGTGTTATATTATGTTTTGATAGCATTATTCCATTGCTTACTATCCCACAGGCCTCATTTGATGCGTAAAGTATTACCTCAGAATATTAAACACGCTTTTCAGTCAAAACCATTATGGCGGATTTTCGGCGGTGTGTTGGCGTTGATATTGATTTATTCAATCATTGATTACTTTCGCACCCATCCGGATGTGTTTAAGTCGCTACAGAATCTTGACTTACAGGACATTGTACTGGCAATCATCCTTGATATTATAGTGGTGTCTGCATTTGCTCTACGTACTTTCGTTGTCTTGAATTGCTTTTCAGGATGGTCCTTGCCTTACTGGTCCTGGCTTCGCATTCATGTAATTGGACAAATCCTGAATTTTTTCATAGCCCAAGTGGGCGATATGTATCGTGCTCATGCGGCCAAAAGCCAAAGCAATCTGCCTTATGCCAACTATGCAGGAGTGTTTTTATTTGTTTCCTGGTTGGATATGGTCATCACCCTTACTTTAGCAAGCGGGTTGCGAACAATAGTGACCACCGATGTAAATATACACGATCTGCCATTCACTACATTAGTGGCTTCCGCGGCTATCTGCTTTGCCATTGCTCCTGTTGGCACGTTGATTTTGGGAACAATGAGTTCCATCCATCTTTGTCCAGCAGCCTTGCAGCAATGGATCAAGACCTTGCTGAAAGAGTTCTGGCGACCTTTATGGAATCTGAAATTGGATATCTATCTGATTTTAATCGCTTTGTTTTCTTTCAGCATCATGACACTGATGGTATTAGCCATATTCCAGGGTTTAGGCGCACAGATCGCCTTGTACCAGGCTGCGCTGATCATCACAGTCTACCGATTCAGCCAGGCTATTTCATTCACTCCGGGAAACATTGGTGTCCGTGAATGGTCAATAGGAGGTCTGTGTCTTTTACTGGGACTTGACCCAGGGCATGGTCTGTTATTTTCGTTGATTATGCGTGCAGTACACCTCACTTCTCTGGTAATAACCGGGGGAACACTTGTGATGAGTCAGCACCTTAATCTGGCTGTTGCAAAGGAAAATTAGCGATGCGTGTCTTGCTGCTTTACCCGAAATTTCCCCCTTCTTATTGGTCATACGAGGGATTATTGAAGCTGATTGGCCGCAAAACTTTATTACCTCCACTCAGTCTGATCACGGTAGCGGCTATTCTGCCTCAAGATTGGGAATTTCGTTTAGCTGACTGCAATGCGCAAGATATGGATGAGGGAGATTGGGCCTGGGCGGATATTGTCATGTTGTCTGGAATGATTGTACAAAAATTCCACATGCTGGAACTGATCCGGGAGGCCAAACAACGCAATAAGCTGGTAGCTGTGGGAGGACCCTATGTGACTTCTGTTCCTGAGGATGCGAGGGAAGCAGGTGCTGATTTTTTGGTGTTAGACGAAGGGGAAATTACCATTCCTTTGTTTGTTGCAGCCTTGCAGCGTGGTGAAACTTCGGGAACTTTCCAGGCGAATGGAAAAAAAGCAGACATGAGCCTCAGCCCTATTCCACGCTACGACCTGTTGGACTTTCAGGATTATAGTGAAATGGCTCTGCAATTTTCACGTGGTTGCCCGTTTCTCTGTGAATTTTGTGACATCATTATCCTCTATGGACGTAAGCCTCGGACCAAAACACCAGAACAAATTCTAGCAGAGTTGCAAAGGATTTATGATTTAGGGTGGCGACGCAGTATGTTTCTGGTAGACGATAACTTCATTGGCAATAAACACAAAGTCAAACCATTATTGCGTGCCATGGCAGTATGGCAGGAACAAAACGATTACCCCTTTTCGATTACAACGGAAGCTTCAGTGAACCTGGCCGATGATCCTGAGCTTTTGGAATTGATGGTCAAAGCCAATTTTCGTGTGGTCTTTATAGGCATCGAAACTCCGGATGTGGACAGTCTGTTGCTGACCAGGAAAAACCAGAATACCCGCCGCCCTCTGGCAAAACAGATACAGACCATCACTCGTGCGGGACTGCGTGTCATGGGCAGTTTTATTATTGGTTTTGATGGAGAGCAACCAGGAGCAGATCAACGCATCATTGATTTTGTTGAAGAAGCCGCCATTCCACATGTCATGGTCAGTATGCTGCAAGCATTGCCGACCACTCATCTCATGCACCGGCTTCAGCAAGAAGGACGGTTGTATCAACAGAGTGATCATGCCAATCTCCACCAGTCCTGCCTTACCAACTTTGTCCCGACTCGTCCACTCAAACAATTGGCTCAGGAACATATCAACTGCAATTGGCAATTGTATGAACCAGACAGGTTTCTCACCCGCACTTATGAGCATTGCATGAATCTAGGCAGAAAACCTGTGCAGAAAAAAAAACGCCCCTTGAAAATACAGGAATTCCGAGAAATATTGGCATTATTTGTTTTACTCTGGCGACATGGTTTCAAACGTCATACACGTCTGAAGTTCTGGCGGTACCTTTGGCTGATTTGGCAGGAAAAGCCATCAGTGCTCAGAACTTTCCTCGTCTGTTGTGCCCACTTTGAGCACTTTCATGCTTATCGCGAACACATCCGGCATGATGTGGAAAACCAGCTTGCCCAGTTGACCGATGAAGAGCTTGAAGGATTTGTGAGTTCTCCCAAACCCAAATACAGTGTTGGAGCAAGATCGCAAGCATGACAACAAAACTCCTAGCAGGTTTCTGGAATACAGTCACTTCCAATCCTGATGCCACCGCACTCATGACCCGAACGGAGATCATTTCTTATGGAGATTTAGGAAAGGCTGTTCGAACACTTGCTCAATACCTGGATCACCATTTAAATGTCACCAGACGACGTGTTTTGATCGTTGGTGAGCGAGAACCCAGCCTGTTTCTTGCATTACTGGCCACCTGGTCAACTGGTGCAGCAGCAACCATTTTGCGTCCTTCCACAGGGGCTCATCGATTGAATCATGTACTCAAAGTTATCCAGCCTACTGCTGTCTTATCTTGTGGTAGCAGTGCCGTTGAATTGCTCAGCCAACATTTCGAAAATGCGCAGGTTATCAGCAATAACTTGGCAAAGATACAGCTCTATCATCAACAACCACGTGATCCACAACCAGTACAGGAAACATACATCGTCACCACTTCTGGAACGACAGGCGATCCCAAGTTCATACCCATTACCCTTGATGCTGTTCTGCATTTTATGAATGTGACGAGTTCAAGAATTCCTATAGAAACTGTGGATCGGGCGACCCAATTGTTTGAGCCAACTTTCGATTTGTTTTACTTTGATGTGCTCATGACCCTCAATGCAGGGGCCGCACTGGTCATCATCCGTGAAGAGGAGATATGGTCTACGGTCGATATATGTGCAGACGCTCAGGTGACGTTATGGTTTTCTGTACCTTCATTGGCCTTTATGCTGGAAGCCACTGGACGTTTGCAACGCCAACCATTACCGCCTTTACGTCGAATTTTTTTTTGTGGGGAAGCACTACCTGTGTCTTTGGCTCAAGCCTGGGCTTCATGTTTTCCATCGGCATCTATCGAAAATCTTTATGGACCCGCAGAAGCCACCATTGCCTGTACTTATTATCCATTTACGACGAAAGACAGCAATGATACTGGCATTGTTCCCATCGGAAAAGCCAATACAGGGCTCTCAATTATGCTGAGAAACAGTGAAGGACATCTACAGGAATATGGAGATGGAGAACTGTGTGTGGCAGGCCCTCAGTTGATGCAGGGGTATCTCCCCGTTCCTGGCGGCTCCCCCCCTCCTGATCCATTTATCAGGGAAGGTCATGTTGTGTATTACCGTACTGGTGATCATGTCGAAGCTGCACCTGGAAAACCGTTGCTCTTCAAAGGACGAATTGATCGACAATTCAAATATGCAGGACGACGGATGCAGTCAGAGGAAATTGAGGCAGTCATCAGTTCGCTGCCTGAAGTCGCAGAAGTGGTCGTCATTCCCGAAATAGAAAATGGCAATGGCATGGTTTCAGGCATCAGTGCATTCTGGCGCAAACGGATGGCGGAAAATACACAAGATATCAGCGAAATCACATTGCGCATTCAACATGTCGTTGAGGAAAAGCTGGGGAGACATTACATTCCTACAAAAATCATCCATGTTGACCACATTCCTAAGAATATCAATGGAAAAGTAGATTATTCCGCTATTGAGCATTACTCCAGTTCATCTGAAGACACTTCACAACCGGTCTTGCCTGCCTCGTCTGCTATGCAGTTGATTGCCGCAACACTGGCGGTGCCGATAAATGAGTTGTCAGGTGTGGTCGGTATCCATGATCATCCCCGTTGGGACTCTTTAGGGCATATTGCTATTGTTTCCCGCTTATCTGAAAAAATTGGTGGTATTGTTCGCCCGGAGGGATGTCTGACGATTGCTGAGATCGAAAAGCTTCTAAGTGGCCATAAATCAGAAGAGTTTGCTCGGTTTAACATCCGGCGCGGTTTACATGGCATCTATTTGGATCGCACCAGCATCAGCGAAGTCAATCACAGTGGCAATCGACTCAGCTATCGTAGTCACGACATCCAGGCATTAACTGAAATGGAATGTTTTGTGGATGTCGCTATTTTATTAAATTCTGGGAAAATGCCCCAAAAAGAAGTGCAGCAGCAAGCCAAATTTCAACTATTGCAAGGCCACTCCTGTCCAGTTCCTATTCCAATCACGCAAGGCCCTCCTATCACAGCAATGGCTGCCAGTTTATTGACAGCCAGCAATGATTGTAATCAGGTTTTTCAGAATCATCCTGTTGTTGCTGCAATGTGGACAATTGGTCGTAGTTTGGCAGCCCTGGGAGCAACACAAGCTACATTGGAACAAGGCATTGCTTCAGCTTTACTGGAAGCGCATGGAGTACCTATTGATGGACAATTACAACAAATTCTGGAAAATGGCTTGATCATCTTTGCAGAACACGGAGCTTGTGCCTCCACAACTGCTTTACGGTGTGCTGTTAGCTCAGGAGCAACTCCCTCTCATGCCTTATCAGTTGCCTTAGCCACATTTGATGGTCCTCTGCATGGTGGCTCCGTACGTGAAGTCGCACGATTGCTTTGTCAGGATGGTGGGATGCCCGGTCACCATTGGCACAAAGCGGTTGCACAACTCGATCAAGGCGTTGTTCTTCCAGGCTTTGGCCATCGTATTTATCAAACAGAAGACCCCCGCAGCAGCCTCATGAAGAGATTATTGATCGGTTTGCCGAATGGTATGGAACTGATGAATGCTGTTGATGAATTGGCAAATGATGTTGCTATAATGACCAATGGACGTTTGTTTCCCAACATTGATTTATTTGGTGCCTGTGTGTTGAACCAGCTTGGCTTTGATCCTGAAGCCATGCCTTCTGTTTTTGCAACCGCTCGTATGGCTGGTTGGGTCGCTCATCTCTTTGAACAAACACGGCATAATGTCCTGATCCGACCTCACCTCTTATACGATCCTACTTTTGATTCTGGAACCTCTAAGAAGCTGTGCTAAAAAAGTTTAGGTGCTGTCCTAAACTTGGTTACATGACTCAAATAGTCTATTCTCTGTATCTTTAATGCAATCTATTTAGGAGAGAAATATGGCTCAGGAGATAATAAACAGCCCAACCTGCGACAGCGAAGGAGTTGTCAAAAAAAGACGCTGTCTTCAGAAAATTAAAAAAATGCTGAAACCTTTTGATATTCAACACTTTTACGTTGATGATTGGGGAGCGTACCAAAGAAATTTAAATCCTGAAAACTATACAATTTCAAAGAAAAATACTCAAAAATCGGAACGCCGCCCGATCGAGAGAAAACACCTGACTTTGAGAACCCGAATTAAGCGACTGGCCCACAAGCGGAACGCCGCCCGAACCATTTGTTTTTCAAAGTCAATTAAAACGCACGATATTGTGAAATGGCGTATCACATTTTTGTGGCAAGAAGGTAACGCATACGAGGTATTGTTTGAAGACTATCATAGATAAAGAGGTATAATGATAAAAAGGAAGCCCACTCACCCAGGAGAATTTATACAAGAAGATATTTTGAATGAATTAGGTTTTAGCCAAGGGCAATTAGCTAAAGCCTTAGGGGTATCAAGAAAAACAATCAATGAATTAGTAAACAAAAAACGTGGATTGAGCCCTGATATGGCGCTTCGCATTGGTAAATTCACAAGTACAAATCCCAAAACGTGGATGAATTTACAAAACTCCTGGGATTTATGGATTGCATCACGTTCGAAAGATGCGAAGTCGATAGAAAAAATACAACCATTTGCCGCATAGAATCAAAGTAACAAGTAGTGCTATCCTTTCTGAGAGAAAAAAATCCAATAGAGAATTGCTAACCGTTAAGTTTGAACCAATTTATAATCCAAGTACTAGCGGATGAGCAGCAAAGATTGAGCAATTGAAAAAAATAGTTGACATTATCTCAATGCATGTTAAAAATAGACTGACTAGTCGGTTTATCATATTTATGAGGAACATATGACCAAGAAAGAACAGATTTTAAAAACAGCATTGACTCTATTTATCAAAAATGGATTTGAAAAAACTCCCACTTCTCTTATTGCCAAGGAAGCAGGAGTCGCAACCGGGACACTTTTTCATCATTTCAAAACCAAGGAAGAATTGATCAATGCACTGTATCTCGACATGAAGTTCCAATTTCGAGACACAATTTATAAAGGTATGGATACTGATGAACCTCTCAAAGAAACCATTCAGTTGCTGTGGCATAACATGATTTCCTGGGTACTGGAAAACCCTGAGGGATATCGTTTTTTTGTACAGTTTCGAGAGTCTGCTTATATTTCAGCCAGTACTAGAGAAAGAGCCGAAGCAGCTTTTGAAGATTTTACCGTTCTTTTTGAAAAAGGATTAGAACAAGGATTCTTTTATTCTTTTCCTTTGGATTTTCTGATGAATCTACTGATTTCTCATCTGTTTGCTTCCTGTGATTATTTTCTCCAGCACCCGGAGTTATGGGAAGACCATAGTTTCAGAGCAGAAGTGTTTGCTTCTTGCTGGAATTCATTGGCAAAAGCAGGTTAATATTTTTTTGCTTTTACATCGACTGATTGATCGGTCGATGTTGCAAATAATTTATCAATTCATATAGTAGTGAGATTTTGATTTTGTTTGGCACATTGAATGCCATGTCACCCTGAGCGTAGTCGAAGGGTCTCTGAGATGCTTCGACTACGCTCAGCATGACAGTTTTCGGGAGATTG
>JANQHV010000635.1 GCA_028282505.1 SAR324 cluster bacterium
CAATCTCACCACAACGCTTGGAAGTCTTTTAAAAAAGTGGCTTAAGCCACATCAACCTTAAACTTGATCAACGGTACCTGTCGAGTTTGTGTATATATGTCCCATGGGAAATTGTTTATGATAATTTCGGGTTTTGGGAACTTCGTTACTCAATTGGGCGTATCTATGGAATGCCGCATAATAACTCCTTGAGATTGCCAGTTAAAGGTAAATCTATTAAAACGGACAAACCTCGTATATTGTTAATATACGATCCTGAAAGTAATTTAGATTATGCAAAGATGAGGGAGAGAGACTGAAGGAAAAACTTGAAAATAATTTTTTAGTTACGCCTTTGACTGGAGAAATAAACAGTTTCGATATCGCTTTAGAAATTGGTTCGGATAAACATGATATTATACATTTTGCTGGATATGCTAGTTCTAACGTTCTATTAGATTGTGAAAGCAAGATAGAACGTTAGGAAATCGCAAATTATTCTCTTCCTCGAAATCCTGTTGTTTTTGCAAATACATGTTCGACTGCGGCAAAAGAAGGCTACTACGGTGCAGAAAATACAAACTTAGCTGAGGCATTTATTGAGGCTGGATCAGCAGCTTTTATCGGTACTCTATGGAAAGCGAGTGATAAAACATCTGCTGACTTTGCCTCAATAGTGCATGAGTATTTGAGAAATGGTCATACGATTGGAGACTCACTGAGAAAAGCTAAAAGTGACCTTGGAAAAAACTCTGGGGCACAGAATATTGACTGAGCTACTTTCACTCTTTTTGATAATCCTGAAAGCCGCTTGTTTACCAAGACCCCAAAAGAAAACATGGTACAACAAAGTGTTAATTACTATGTCAAATGATCCAGGTACTTTGGCTAAGATTCTTTTTGAAATGAGTAAAATCGAAATCAATATCATCCAAGGACGATCTATTACCTTTGAAGATGAAAAAACAGCAGGATATATTACAGAAATAGAAGTACACAAAAATTTAAAAGAAATGATTTAAAAGAAAAATTGATAAATGAATTGCCTGAGGGATTGATTTCAAATATTAAATTTATCTAGTGATAATGCTTTTCAGCAACATACGAAATGTTGTTCTATTCCGAATCAATATAAGGAACTTCTAATGATTTCAATGGTATTAAGTGATTTTCACTTTGTTCGAGATAATACAAGGGGCAATGATTTCAGTAGATTTAAGCTAGGCGAGAAAGTATGGTAATGAAATAAAGGAACTTAATGGATGATAAAAAATTTACGGTTGCTGATTTGTCTCACATCATTGAGCAAAGAAAAATAGAATCTGGAAGTGAATCATACACAGCAATGCTGCTTAATCGTGGTAAGGAACATATAGAGCGTAAACTTCTCGAAGAAACCTTGGAAGTGATACTCGAATCACACGATGGCCATAAAGAAAAACTTCTCGGAGAGTTAGGAGATCTATTTTTTCATGCTTTAGTATTAGCAAGCTATCATGATATTTCATTGAGCGATATCGAAAATTATTTAGCTTCTAAAAATATGGCTCGTACCACAGAAGAGGAAAAATTACTGGAAAAACTAGAAAATTACAGAAATAAAAATTGGGCTTTTAGTGGAGAAGAAATGATTAATCATTGCAGTTTTCCTGTTTCTGAATTACATGATATTTTATTATTCAGCCATAATTTTCGGAAACAAAACTTGACAGATATAAAAATTACCAATCGTTTCTCAAATGCAGCAAAAATTATAATGAATTCACTCCAAGGTAAGCGAATCAAACCAAAGCTTGTTATACGACCAACTGAGCAAGAAAAATTTGTTTCAAGACGTAGTGCAGAAGAATTAATTCCTGTATTGTTTGTTCTCAATTCTGTTTTTTTACCATTAACTATTAACGTACTTGCTTCCTATATTAAAGACTACATTGACAAAAAAACGAATAAACATATTTTGGAATCAGAGATTGAAATTAACATAGGCATTAAAAAGAACAGACATAATGAGGAAGCGTGGTATCAGATTAAAGGTACTCCAGAAAAAATATACGAAATACTGAATTATTCAGAGGAAGGTTAATCTCATTAGATTGATATATTTTTCGCCAGAAAAATTTTTTCCTATGATACATTTTTTGTGGGTTATCAACAGATTGATTGTTAGTCACTGAAACCACTATAATTCACCAAAAAAGAATTTTTTGAGTGTTTTTTGTGGATTTTTTGGTAGGTTCATTACAGCCAACGTTTTTTTGAAAAATTTAACCAGTCTTATTATTCTACTATTTATTAGATGGTTTGATTAATTCTCTAATAATCTCTAAAGTAGAAAAAGGAAAATGGTTTTTAGTGTCAAATTAGTGTCAGTTCGCGTGCATTCCAGTGCATTTGAATGACATTTGAAAGCGGCGAATCGGGTTTTCTGCGTGGGTTATTTAAATACCCTGAACCCTTATGAAGCTTGATTTTGAAGGCTTTCCTGAAAAATTTCAGGCTTCCATTTGCTCCGCTTTGGGAGCAGGGGGTCGTCAGTTCGAGTCTGACTACCCCGATCAACAATATCAATGACTTAGCCATTTTCCCTTCTCGCCAAAACATCTCTGGTCACAGTTTGGTCACAATTTTTTTAGTTATACAGCACATTTTCAGGTGACAGCCTCATCATTTTGACAAGACTCTCTCCCATTATTTTTTGTCTTAGCACCTGTTCACTCACCGGTGAATAATGACACGGTTTACTTGTTCGCTGTTGCCCAGATAGGAACCAGCCTCTTTATGTGACAGCCCCATCTGCGAGCACAACACATGATTGAATTGTGTCCGTAAATCTTTGAGTTGCACATCTACCAGTCTAGCGTTCTCCAACAGTTTCCACCACGGTCGGCGAAGATCATCAATGCGCGTATAGCATCGCTTCTTTGATCCGTCAGACAACGTAATCTTGTCCGATTTCACAAATACAAACTCAGCTGGAAGCCACTCATGCCCGATCAATTTATGGTTCTGGTCTCGTTGCCACACACTACCAAATGTATTTTCATGCACTGGCATTGGTGCAAGTACCTCAAAGGCTTCAGGAAACAAAATCACAGTTCGTGACTTGTGCCATTTAGGAGACCAACCACACTTGAATTTAGTGGGACATTGTGGTTTTTCTTGAATACGCCACACCCCATTGTCCATATCAATATCTGACCATTCAAGAGGCAACGCTTCACCCACACGGCATCCGGTAAACAAAATGAACCGGACAAGTGACCCAATCGGGATACGATACCCCGAATAATCTCCATATGTGACAAACAGTAAGGCAGATAACTCGTCATCACTGAGTAGTTGCTCTCGTGCAATACCACGTCCTTTTTTGGAGATCACCACTTTTTTAAAGGGATTTCTGCTGTGCAGCACTTCCACCTCATCAATGAGAAAATTAAACACTTTGCTCATGGTTTGATGGTAAGTCTTGAGGGTTGCTTCTGATAACCCCCGATTATCCAGTTCATTGAATAATTGTTGTGCGGCAAGTGGTGTGATGTCTTCCATTTTTTCCATACCTTTTTGCCACAATTGATCGAACAATGAACGGACAACACGAGTATCCTCAATGTGGGTTTGAGGTGTTTTGCGATTGGCGGTTGTGGTGAGATACAGGGATGTTCCCTCCTCAATCATCAATCGTTTGGTACCGCTTTGATACTCCGGCATTTTTTTGAGATCGTGTGCATCAAACTCGCTCCGCAGGAGCTTTGCTTCTTTGAAACGCAACAATTCATTGGCTTCTCTCCGATTTGTAGAAAGAAATCGCTGAACTCGTGTTCCGTTGTCGAGGTAATAGTTGATCCAATATTCGACTTTACCTCGTCGTTTTCTGGTGAAAAGACGGCATTTGGGATTATATTTCATGATGAATCCTTTCAAAAATGCACGTCCCCGCACGATTATCAAGGAACACGATAATATCTTTTTCACGGATTCTCAATTCTTTTCCAACCCGTGTTGTACGGAGAAGTTTATGGCGTATGGGGTATCGCACCGTGGATTCTTTACACTTCAAAATCTTGGCAGTTTCCCCATAGTGTATACCGTTATTTCAGTGTTGTGCGTTCGTTCTGCCATCACCGCGACCAATTGTTGTAAGGTACGGGTGATTTCTGCCAGTTCGGATTCAGCATTGTTGTGGTCAGTCATTTTTTCCACGCTTCCCAAAAATGTTTTGCATATGCCACTTTTCATCCCCTGTTGAGACTGCTATACTATCCCCACAACATGTCAAAAGTGTACATCCCCTTTCACCCACATGGAGACCATATGCACACGATTACAGTGAGTAACGACCACCATGCACGTCTCGTTCATTTAGCCCAAGAAGCAGGGCAAACCGTTGAAGAATTGGTCGTAGACATGATCATCTGGTACGAAGCAGATGTACAGGATGAACGCAACATCGACGAAGCAATCCGCTCCCCAGAAATCACCTCACTGCTTACCCAACTTCATGACGCCCTCTAATGCAGATTCTTTTTTGTTCGTCATTCCTCAAATCACTGAAAAAAGTACGATCCATTAGTACTGATGACATTACGACACTCCTGGCAAAATACCCAAACACCACTGAAATTAAAAATATTGATGTCTATCAACCATATGATGTACTCAAATGCTATTTATTTGGCAAGCGAGTGCGTATGATGGTACTTGCTGCCACGATCAAAGGAAAATATGTACCTTTTGCCATTGTGAAAAAAGAAACCAAAAAAGGTCATAACATCACCAAAGACAACTACATTGAATTATTTGGTGGCGACATTAAACGCATTCTCACAGACGTACAAAATGGCGATTATGTCACTGAAGAAGTATGATCTGTCACTCACACCGGCTTTGAATTGATTTTTACCCATTCATCAGTGCCTACTTTCTGATAGTGACCATCAATGAGCCCTTTTTGCCCCATGTTCTCAAATGTCGTAAAGAGAAACCAATCACAAAACGCACTCTCAATTTCAATGCCACGCCGGATTGTGGTAGTATAGTTTTCGAGTGACTAACTCGACAGTCGTAAGTTCTTCTAAGTCATTGATATTATTAGCTTGGTATTATTGTTTTGTCATTCCAGTGGTCCAACATGTCGGCTCGACTGGAATG
>JANQHV010000637.1 GCA_028282505.1 SAR324 cluster bacterium
CCAGTGGAAACAAAGGAAGGTAATGTCGATATCTCTGAAAGCTGTAAGGCAGTTTTTGGATAAATGATGGAATGATCTTCATTCTTTCGATAGTGGAAGACAATGTACCTTCTTCATAAAGCAGAGTATAGAGATCAGCATCTGGGAAGATTTCACAAAATACTTCCAGACATTTCTCCCCCCCTCGCATGCCATTCAGCCAATCGTGAACCAGTGCTACTTTCTTATGTTTGAGAATATCTGCAGGCATATTAAATCACCTCATCGGGATGCAACTTGTAAGGATTTTTTATTTGTCTTCTTCCTGAAATGGTTCTTGATGGACTGTGCCAACTGATTGGCAATTCGCTGACGAGTTCTTTCTTTCAAAAGTTGTTGACGGTCCTGAGCATTATTCAAATTCGCAACTTCAACAAGGACTGAAATGGGAATTTTGCTGTAACGGAGAATGGCAGGCAAGGTCTTTCTACCATTTCGATAATGATAGGAACGTAATGGAGAAAGGTGATGTGTCAAAACACCGGCTTGTCGAAAAGTATCAATAATTGTGTTTCCAAATGCCTTACTTGCCGCAGCAACCACAAAATTTTCATTTTTAGAAAAGTGGATATTCCTTCTGTATTCTTTTCGTTTGCGATAAACTTTCTTCCGTAAGCGAAATACTTTCATGCGTAATCGAGGATCAGGGTAATACACCATTGCACCACGGATAGATTTATGCAATGCATCAGCATGAATGCTCATCAAAACTATATTTTCTTTAGGAATTTTTTTTCGATAAACTAGATTTTCATAGAGGTGATTAGCAAGGTATACCCTCAGATTCACTCCAACATTTGGGCTGGACAATCGATAAGGAGGGGTCACCATCAAGATTTCATCACTATCTTTTTTTTTGTTTAAATGCTTAACGGGTTTCCTTTGATTGGGGTCCTTCACGGTTTGATGTACTACCACGCCCTGAGATTCCAGCCTGCTTTTCATCCTCAGCATTATATCATAGACAACTTCATCTTCAAAAATTTTATCCCCATTTTTATAAGAACCATAAGTAGCGCCGGGGTCAACACCACCATGTCCGGCATCCAAAATCACATGAATGGATTTGTTATTATTAGATGATCGTTTTTTTGGAGGACGCTTAGTTTTTGCTATCCGCTTGATTGTCTTGTCGATGAGATATTCCTCACTCAACCATTCCAAAGGAATTCTTAACTTTTTATTCGAAGGAATCTTTTCAGGATCTGCTATTTGATTCAACTTCAGTAACTGCTTGGATAACCGGTTGACTTCATTTGACAAAATACGACCTGTAAAACGAATGATCACTGATGAATAAACCGCCTCTCCTTTTTTTAATTGGTAATAAGCAAACCGTTTTCCTGTCCGGTCCTTCCCCATTTTTAAAGGAGCACGGACTGAAAACGGTCTCAATTCTAACTCTTCCCGTAACCATTTCCAGGGAATAGTGATGGTGTCACCGATGTTTAAGATGTTTCCTTTTCTTTTTAATTTGTTGTAGCGGATTAATTGAGTCGCAGAAATGTCATTTTTTGCAAAGACTCCCGCAATCAAACTCATGCTCTCCCCAGGATAAGAAACTCGATGAATCCAACCGTGCTCTTCGGCAGTGTCATTGGGAAATAGTGCTCGTAATGCAATACCCTGAATGGGGCCATTCAATTTGCTAAAGGGAAATGTAACAAATTTATGTACTTTTAAATTCTGGCCATGATTGTATTGAATGATTTTTTTGTAATTCTTTCTCCAATCTTTCATGACTCTGCGGCCAAATTGTAGAATGCCTTCCCCGGTGTGGGGCTTGAGTTGAATCAAGATGTGGTTTGGCCGAAAACCAACCTTCATTTTACTTTTTTGGCCAAATTCAAATTCAGTAATTTTCGTTTTATTATTTGAATCAGCCCATAGGATGGAGCTGTTCAGAAAGAAACCTATCAATAGGAGAAATAAAATAGGTCTGTGGTAGAATTTTCGGATAAACATCATTTGTGTTTGTGATGAGGGGGGTAAAAGTTCTTATTTAATGTATAAGAAAGGATTGTGCCAATTTTGTGGGGGAGGTTGTTTTTGTTTGGATTTCTTTTTTGTTTGATAATTAATAAAACATAATATTGATATTAATATTTAATTTTACTGGTTAATATTCAGACGACTTTTTTTATAGAAAATCATCAAACATGTAATCAATAATGTTTGGCAACACAGATAAAAAAGCCACGGAGGCACAGAGACACAGAGAATACGAATCTTTTCAATTCCCAAAAAGTGATTTTGAAATCAAATCAATCACAGGAAAGCCTTTGAAGGTTTGCAAGGCATCAGCTCCTCCCAAAATTCCCCGCAAATAGGCCCTGGCGGAATGATATGGTTGATTGTTCAAATAATAGGCCCAGCCTAAATTATAGTGCACAACAGACTTATTCGGGGCAAGTTCTAACACGGTTTCCAAATCTTGAATCGCTAGAGTAGATTTTTTCAAAAAAAGATGGATTAAAGCCCGGCCATTATATGCAAGAGCATATTTCGGATCAAGAGATATGGCTTGATCAAAACTCTCCAAAGACTCCTCATACCTCTTTAAATCCAACAGGGTATATCCCCGACCAGTGTAGGCAAGAGCATATTTCGGATCAAGAGATATGGCTTGATCAAAACTCTCCAAAGACTCCTCATACCTCCTTAAAGCATTCAGAGTAAAACCACGACCAAAGTAAAAAAACGCTAATTCTGGATCAAGAGATATGGCTTGATCAAAACTCTCCAAAGACTCCTCATACCTCCTTAAAGCATACAGAGCACTTCCCTGATTACTATAGGCAAGAGCATATTTCGGATCAAGAGATATGGCTTGATCAAAACTCTCCAAAGACTCCTCATACCGTTCTAACCTATACAGGGTATTTCCCCGGTTGATATAGGCAAGAACATATTTCGGATCAAGAGATATGGCCTGATCGTAATATTCTAAAGCCTTTGTATATTTTCCTATCTCATTCGAAGCGAATCCACATGCAAAATAAATCTCTGAATTTTGAACCATTGCATCGACATGTTGCTGACAAAAATCAAACGATTTTTGATATTCTCTTTCCTGATTATATTTGAGCAGTTGCTGATATAATTCTTTAATTTCTAATTTTGGTTTCTGCGGTAACGCCTGCCCCCAACAAAGAATACTGAATCCAAGAAAGAATACCAACCAGAGTCCTTTTTTCATCTTTTTCTCACATCTAAAAACTGATAAAAATCAATAACCCTCCTCCAATACCCGCCCAAACAAGAATATTCGCTCCCAATTTTTTGGTTCGTCCAACCCACTGAGGAATGATTATTTCGATCTGCTTTTTAGGAGGCTCTTTTCTGTTCAAATGTCGAATCAAGCGAAAAACAGGATAGTTGATCAACATCAGGACGAGATAGCCGACCGTCGGAATGGTCACACTCAACACAGCAACAACCGCAAAAACAGTCACTGGGATCGAAAAAAACGTGGTGGCAAAGAGAAAGAGCAGGAAGGGAATTAGACCATTGCCCAAAACTCCCCATTCAATCCATTCATTGAATGGAGAATCTGTCACCCAACAATACAGAGTGATACTGAGAGAAGGGGTCAGCGTGACCAGATAACCAATCACAATTCCTGCAACATCGAGTAAGAGAATCAGTAAAAGAGTCCATCCCAGGCGCCCCTTATGAACGATTTTTACCACGACATAGCGTGAAATATTGACAGAAATCAGGTCACCCCAAAAATTGCAAAACAGGAAAAAGAGGTAACTGAAGAAGACCACCTGGATATGATCCATCGTGATTTCAAATGCTTTTGGACGTTCGAGTAAAATCAGAATACAACAGATGAGATTGGCTCCAAGGCTCAACCAAAGTACTCTGCGCATACTTTTGAAAGAATAGAGCTGCTTCCAGCCTGTTTTTCCCAATTTCCCTTTGTCGTTCAATGCAACCCGGCCAAAATAGATCTGATAGACTCGGTTCATGAATTGAGCGGGCCAAATCAAGAAATGATACTGTTCCAACGTCAGGCGCTGTAACTCCGCATCGCTTTGCTGAGAAGATTTATGGTGATGTTCGAGTAATGCACCTCCTACCCAGCAAAATGCTCCAACCAGAGTCAGATAACCAATAGCACTCTCGATCCAGTTTTCAATAATTTGCCAATCCATGCCCACATCCTGCATATATACACAAACTCGACAGGTACCGTTGATCAAGTTTAAGGTTGATGTGGCTTAAGCCACTTTTTTAAAAGACTTCCAAGCGTTGTGGTGAGATTG
>JANQHV010000638.1 GCA_028282505.1 SAR324 cluster bacterium
AGCAAGGAGCCGAGGACGCACTTTATAACAAAAAAAGCCTGCTGGCTGCCGGAATTAAGGAAGTGACAGGTGACTTTGAAGCAAAAGATCTGGTCACGATCTATAATCGATCCAATATAAAAATCGGTGCGGGCCGGGTTGAAATTGCGGCACGGGACTTAAAAAAACAAATCTCAGAATATCAACAATCTCGCTCCAACTCGAATCAGTCTAAGCACATTACTCGCAAAGCCGTAATTAGCCGAGACCACCTTGTCTTAATTGAATCTCCATCTTCTACATGACATCCTTTTCTCATTTCTTCTTTATTTCCATCAATTTATTCCAATGAAAAATAGTCAGAAAGAAATCCTCATCATTGGGGCAAGTGAACACAATCTCAAAAATGTCAGTTTAACCATTCCACGAGATACTTTAACGGTATTTACTGGAGTGAGTGGATCTGGTAAATCTTCCCTGGCATTCGATACCATTTTTAAGGAAGGACAAAGACGTTTTGTTGAGTCGTTATCGGCCTATGCCCGTCAATTTTTGGGGCAAACTGAAAAACCCAAAGTAGAACACATTGAAGGGCTCAGTCCTACTATTTCTGTTGATCAAAAAACCGTAAATCGTAATCCCCGCTCCACGGTTGGTACGATCACAGAAATTTATGACCATTATCGTTTATTATTTGCTCGTCTGGGCACGCCCCATTGTCCCAAATGTGGGATTGAAATCACCACTCAGACTGCCGACCAAATCACCGATCATGCCTATGTGGAAGCGATGGATGAGTCATGCTTGATCCTGGCTCCTATGGTCAAGGAGCGTAAAGGAGAATATCGTAAAGAGTTGGAGCAATGGCTGACAGAAGGATTCATTCGTGCTCGCATTGATGGGAAAATTTGTCGTTTGGATGAGCAGATAGAATTGGCTCGTTACGAAAAACATTCGATTGATCTGGTGATTGACCGTCTCACCTTGATTCCAAAGGAAAAAAGTCGGTTTGCCGAAGGTGTGGAGCGAGCATTACATTTAACTCAAGGGCTGGTCATCGTGAATTATCATGGAAGCGATCACCTGTTCAGTCAATTGATGGCCTGTCCGAATTGCCAAATTGCTATTCCTGAAATGGAACCCCGGCTTTTTTCTTTCAATGCGCCCCAGGGGGCGTGTTCACGTTGTAACGGTTTGGGGTCAGTGACTTTTTTTAAGGAAGAGAAATTATGTGATCCAGATCTCTCATTGAAGGCAGGAGCTTTGAAATGTGTCACGGAACGGGGCAACATCATGTTTACTCGTATTGATCAAAGCCATTTGAATTTACTTTTCAAAAAATTCAAAATCGACTCTTCACTTCCCTGGAAAGAGTTGTCTTCAGAACACCGGAAATTGATTTTAGAAGGGAATGCTGAAATACCACTTGGAATTTCCAACGTGTTTCGTTATGGCTCTGCACTGAGAAAAAGACTGCGGAACAAAAGCCAGTGGCCAGGGGTTATTTCCATTCTTCAGTTTGTCAACCGGTTTGTCAAAAGTGCTCTTGAAAAATACCAGGATACTTTCATTTGTCCTGATTGCAGTGGACACCGCCTCAATCCGGTTGCCCTGGCTGTTCGGTTTCATGAGCATACCATTGAATCTCTGTCGTTGATGCCCATTGAAGAGAGTCTCCTGTTCTTTGAAGATCTCAAATTGCTGGAAAAAGAGGAAAAAATTGGACGAGATATTTTTCGTGAAATCAAAAGCCGTCTAAAGTTTTTGAATGATGTGGGAGTTGGGTATCTCACACTCAACCGGTCAGCAGCAACGCTTTCTGGAGGAGAAGGACAGCGCATTCGTCTGGCTTCGCAAGTCGGTTCTGGTTTACAGGGAGTATTGTATGTGCTGGATGAGCCATCGATTGGGTTGCATCAAAGTGACAATCAAAAATTGATCAATACGCTGAAGATGCTCAGAAATCGAGGAAACACCGTTTTTGTGGTGGAACATGATGAAGAAACCATTGTGGCGGCAGATCATTTGATCGATATTGGACCCACGGCAGGGAAAGTGGGAGGTCATATTACAGCTCAGGGAGATTTGCGCAACATCCTGGAGGC
>JANQHV010000639.1 GCA_028282505.1 SAR324 cluster bacterium
TAATCCCTCAATTTCCAGAGATTAAGAGTAAGATTAGGATTAAGAGTAAGACTGTCATAACAAGAATTTGAGCACTTATTTCTGATTAGCTGTACTTAGGAAGGCGACAGAAATAACTTACACGAATTTGCGCAGGATTTTTTCGATTTTTAAGGCGATGGATCGTCTGTGCAGTCGAACTACGTAAGCGATGCGTCAACGCAGGAAATCGGAATAAAAGACAAGTAAATGTGTAAGTTATTTTTGGAACATTCCTTAAGTCAATACTTCATTCAATCTTTAAAACTCCACCGCATCATTGCGAGTTGAGATACATTTTTTCTACTTCTGAAAACTCTTGTTTTGTGATGTAGCCTTTGTCCAGCAATTTTTTCAGTTGAGACACACTGTTAGAATTTCCTTGTTTGGCAGCTTTTTGATACCATTGGAACGCTTGCTTATAGTTCTTCTCGACTCCGTGTCCCTCCCTATAGAAATTTCCTAGCTTAGCTTGTGCCCAGGCATCTCCCTGTTTTGCTGCTTTAAGGTACCACTGTGCCGCTTGATAATAATCTTGTTCCACTCCATATCCTCTATCATATAACCATCCTAAGTTAGTTTGTGCCGAGGCATGTCCCTGTTGAGCAGCTTTTTGATACCACTGGAACGCTTCCTTGTAATTCTTTTCGACTCCGTGTCCCTCCCTATATGAATTTCCTAGATTAGTTTGGGCCGAGGCATCTCCCTGTTGTGCTGCTTCCCGATACCACCGGACAGCTTCATTATAGTTTTGTTTGACTCCCTGACCGTATTCATACAGTACCCCTAAACCATTTTTCCCACCTGGATTTCCTTGTTTGGCCGCTTTTTGATACCACTGGAACGCTTCTTTGTAGTTCTTTTCGACTCCGTGTCCTTTCCTATATAAACTTCCTAGATTAGCTTGTGCATTGGAATTTCCTTGTTTTGCTGCTTTAAGGTACCACTGTGCTGCTTGATAATAATCTTGTTCAACTCCATATCCTTTATCATACAACCATCCTAAGTTAGTTTGGGCCGAGGCATGTCCCTGTTCCACAGCTTTTTGATACCACTGGAACGCTTCCTTGTAATTCTTTTCGACTCCGTGTCCCTCCCTATATGAATTTCCTAGATTAGTTTGGGCCGAGGCATACCCCTGTTGTACTGCTTCCCGATACCACCGGACAGCTTCCTTATAGTCTTGTTTGACTCCCTGGCCGTATTTATATAGCACCCCTAAACCATTTTTCCCACCTGGATTTCCCTGTTGAACGGCTTTTTGATACCATTGAAATGCTTCCCCATAATTCTTTTCAACTCCGTGTCCTTTCCTATATAAATTCCCTAGATTAGCTTGGGCCGGGGCATACCCCTGTTGTGCTGCTTCCCGATACCATCGGACAGCTTCACTATAGTCTTGTTTGACTCCCTGACCGTATTCATACAGTAACCCTAAACCATTTTTTCCACTGGGACGTCCCTTTTGAGCCGCTTTTTGATACCATTGAAATGCTTCCCCATAATTCTTTTCGACTCCATGTCCCTCCCTATAGAAATTTCCTAGATTAGCTTGGGCCGAGGCATATCCCTGTTGTGCTGCTTCCCGATACCAACGGACAGCTTCATTATAGTCTTGTTTGACTCCCTGACCGTATTCATACAGTACCCCTAAACCATTTTTCCCACCTGGATTTCCTTGTTTGGCCGCTTTTTGATACCACTGGAATGCTTCCTTGTAATTCTTTTCGACTCCTTGTCCCCTCCTGTAGGAATTTCCTAGATTAGCCTGTGCCCAGGCATTTCCCTGTTTTGCCGCTTCCCGATACCATCGGATAGCTTCCTCATAGTCTTGTTTGACTCCCTGACCGTATTTATATAGTAACCCTAAACCATTTTTTCCATGGGGATTCCCCTGTTGAGCGGCTTTTTGATACCATTGAAATGCTTCCTCATAATTCTTCTCAACTCCTTGTCCTTTCCTATAATAGTTTCCTAGATTAGCTTGTGCCCGAGCATTTCCCTGTTTTGCTGCTTTAAGGTACCACTGTGCCGCTTGATAATAATCTTGTTCAACCCCATATCCTTTACCATACAACCATCCTAAATTAGTTTGGGCCAAAGCATTTCCTTGTTTTGCTGCTTTTTGATACCATTTTACCGCTGCTGAATAATTCTTGGGAATTCCTAATCCTTTCCTATAGATATGACCTAGATTTACTTGGGCCTCTTCGTGGCCTTGTTCAGCAGCCTTTTGATACCATTTGATTGCTTCCTGCAAATTCTTGGGGGTACCCAGTCCTTTTTCGTACATATAGGCTAATTTAAACTGTGCTTCCTCGTGACCTTCAACCGCTGCTTTTTGGTACCATTGAAAAGCTTCTTTTTTGCCACTTAAACCGCCACGCTCCTCGTCGTACATCAAACCTATGTAATAATGAGCTAACACCACAGCACCTTTTGCTGCCTTGAGAAACAAATTTGCAGCTTTTGTGTCACTCTGTGATGTGGCCAGTCCTTCAAAGTGCATCCACCCTAAATAAAATTGAGCTTCCGGATGTGCTTGAACCACAGCTTTGGAAAGCCAGCTATATGCACTCTGGCTATCTTGAGAGATCACTTCCCCCACTAAATAATGGAATCCTAATAGGAATTGAGCCTCTGACATTCCTTGATTGGCTGCTTGACCTAGAGAATACAGGGCTTTACGGTAATTTTGCTGGGTTCCTTTGCCTTCTAAATACATTATCCCCAGAATATACTGAGCGATATCTAACCCCTGATCGGTAGCTTTGGATATCCAAAAAAAGGCTTTATTATAATTGGAAGTATCCCCTTCCCCATTTAAATACATAACCCCTAAATTATATTGGGCTTTGGGAATGTCTTGGTTCGCTGCTAATTGAAACCATTCCCTGGCTTGATCGTACATGTGCTTGTTATGCAAAATAACCCCGAGATCAATTTGGGCACAGGTATTATGATTTTTGGCCGACTCACGGTACCAACGAATGCCCTCAGCCTCATTTTTGCTAACCCCATAACCTTTTACATGCACGGTCCCAAGTGCATATTGAGCATCATGCCGTTGATTGTTGGCCATCTGTATCAAATTGGAAAGAGCTTCTTCGTAAACCAATTCGTCAGCCTGTTCCGGTCCTAATCGAAGAGCTTCCAAATAAACAAAGGCTTTATTGTATTGAAGATCAATCTTGACTTGTTGTGCTGCAATTTCGACAGATTCTGTTTCAGTGATAGGGAAGCAGCTTTTTATGTCGGGGTTATCAAATACAAGATCAATGGTCACAGAAGTGGTCAACTTTTTGAGTTTTGTTGAAGAATTTGGAGATTGATTCAACTGTGCTATTTGCTCTTTGAGTTTGACCAATTCTTCAATGATTTCAGGATGAGGGGGTGGTTGGACTGTATCACTATCAAAGAGCTCAGGTAAATCGACGGCAAGACCAATTACTGTGGCGATGATGGTGATCATCCCTACTATGAATGCAAATATTCTTTTCTTTCTTCGATAAAACTTTTTGATTGATATCAGTGAATTCATTCTTTAGAATCTTGTTATCTAAGAATTTTCAGATCAGAGCGAACAGTTTTTCAAGCATCAACTATCGAGATTAGATGATGCTTCTTAATTTTGCTGGCTCTACGATATTTCCCATCGTTTTGGTTTGATAGCTATATAACTGATATAAATCTCAAGAAAAGTTATTTGCTCTCTTCACATAAGTTTGCCAACAAAACTTGATAATAATCTGTTGTACAGAAGGGTTTATTTGTAGCAGGTGCATCACACGAAGGACAGATCGAACTCAATGGACGCCCACTGGCCAGATTTCGTATTCTATTGGCCAGAATCTCCTCAAACGAATGCTGGGTTGCATTGAGTTCGGTGGTTTCATTGGCCATGTCACAGCAACAGGAAAGAACATCTCCCCGATGGTCGATAAAGAGAACATTAGCATAGTCTGAGCATGTATCAGGACTGCGGTTTGCTCCATCAAAACTTTCACTTTCGTTTGAGGGATTGGTCAGAATCGATTCGGGGACATGACCAGCACGGTTCCAGGTGCGCCAAACATTAAATTTCAGTCCTCTTTCACGAGCCCATGCCTCTAAAGCACGATCCGGCTGTGAATGCATCGATATCAGCACTTGACCAACATGCACGTCAAGTCTGGCATCAGAAGACTTTTCCAATCGTTTGAGCAGAGCTTCAATCCGTTCAAGGGCACGTTCGACTCGAAATCCTCTCATGATGGATTGGTGAATTTTCGTATCAAGGGAGTGAATGGACAATTCCAATATATCAATGGAGGAATGGATGAGTGAATCCAACGCATCAGGGTTAATAGAAAACCCATTGGTTGTACAGACAATCTTTGAATTGGGATCGGCTTCACGTAACTTCTGAGCGAATTGCAAACAATGTGGGTGAAGTAGAGGTTCACCAATGCCACACAAATAGTAGGTTGGTATGCCACGTCCACCAAGATTCTTTAACAGCGCATCAAAAACGTCCTGAGACATATCTTTAAAACCACGATGCGTCTTCAGGGTGTCACGTGGGCACATGACACAGTTGGCATTGCAGCGACTTGAAAGCTCCAACTCCACAGCAGGTATTGAAACTTGAATTTGCTCAATAGGCACGAGCAATCCATGCGATTCAAAACGGGAGCAATTTGCAGCAACCTGATCAATCCCAATTCCTAGCATTGTTGCTATTTCATCCACGGAATGTGGTTCACGCCAAGAATTTAGCATCTTCATGTCGGAGGGACTGACTACAACTCTTTGATCGCCTCGACACAATGCTCTTGAAGACTCCCTCCACCAAAATGGCGTAGTAATCCAGCGTTGTGTGCCGGAGAATGTCAGGATTTTGTTCAAACTTCTTGCTTCATCTTTGACAACGGAATCTATTCTCGTGTTGTGTTCCATAGGATTCGTTTAGTTTAATCAAGAATTTCATGTGAAGCTGAGCAATGCGGCATAAAGATGATAATCATCTACGATATTTCTGTCCAATTTCCATAACCACCGAAATTACCCTTTCCGCCTCCTCAATTGTCATTGCAGAATAGATTGGCAACGAAAAGGAATTCTGGTAAACGCTCAACGAGACAGGGCAATCCTCTGGCTGGTATCCATATTTTTCCCGGTAATAGGTGTGCATGTGTAAAGGAATGAAATGCACAGAAGTGCTAACACCGTGCTCATTCATTTCCTGGAGAAATTGGTCTCTTTCTATCCGTAGCACACCTGGTCTCAGCTTCATAACAAATAGGTGCCAGGCATGTTCACATTCGGGGCGTTCCAGCAAACATTCAAAGTAATCTTGTTCTTGAAAGGCTTGGAGATACAGTTTTGCTATAGCCCTTCGCTGGTCGGTCATAGCATCTAAGCGAGAAAGCTGTGCCAGACCAAGGGCTGCTGCCAGATCAGGCATATTGCATTTCCAGCCAAGAGTCTTGATGTCATAGTGCCAAGGTCGCTTTGATTTTTCACGGAGCCAAGCGGGCTTTGATATACCATGCAATGACATCAAACGCATGCCCTCAGCCCATTCATCACTGTTTGTCGTCGCCATCCCTCCTTCTGCTGTTGTCATGGTTTTAGTTGAATAGAAACTAAAACACGTAATATCAGAAATGCTGCCCACGAAACTATCATGGTATTTGGCAGGCAAGGCATGTGCCGCATCTTCAACAACCTTGATATTATGACTGTGAGCAATATCCAGAATAGCATTTAGCTTGGCTGGCTGACCTGCAAAGTCAACTACAATAATTGAACGAGTGCGAGGAGTAATTGCACTGACAATCACATCTGGATCTACTGTGTGATCTTCTTTGGCCACATCTATAAAAACTGGTTTTGCCCCCAAGTGGACAACGACCTCTGCTGATGAGGCGAATCCTATAGCGGGTACCAAGACTTCATCTCCTGGACCAACCTCAAGGACTTTGAGAGCAAGATGGAGAGCACTGGTACATGAATTAAGGGCTAATGCTCTTTTGGAACCTACTTTTTCTGCAAAATGATCTTCAAAGCTGCGTGCTTTTTCTCCGGTTGTTAACCAACCTTCTCGCAAAGCATTACTGACTGCACTGATTTCCACATCAGTGATGTCAGGTCTAAAAAATGGAACTTTAGTCATATTGTTACAACTCGCTCTCAAGATATGAATGCCGGGGTTTGGATGGAGAATCACAAAAATCGGACCTTGTGGTAATAGTCTCCAGTGCTCTACCCGCTGCCCCTACGGCTATTTTTAGAGACTGATCGAAGGCGACTTTATCGTGAATCGCATCGACGGTGATAAGAATTGCAGCTGTTCGAATCCTTCGGATGGTACCCAATACAAATAAAGTAGAGGCTTCCATTTCCGAGGCTAACACACCTGCTTGGCGGAGACACTTCCAATATGCAGCTGTTGTTTCTGGTATCAGCTGTTTATCCGCACGTTCTAAATAATAGGCATCTTTGGAATGAACAATACCAGCTTCCACTGGGCAATTTGCTGATTCCAGCGCCTGATGGATCAATCCAGTCAACATGAAGTCAGGTACAGCAGGAAACTCGATGTCTACATACTGCCGACTGGTCCCTTCGTTGCGCACACAACCAGTCGCAACAATCAGACTCCACGGCGTTAAATGTTTTTGAATAATGCCACAAGTCCCTACGCGAACAATTGCTTCAATGCCGAGTTCGATCAATTCTTCAACAACAATGGCTGTTGCGGGACCTCCAATGCCAGAGCCGACCACAATAATAGGACGACTTTTCGATTCTGTTTGCCAACAGACAAATCCTCGTTGGTCTGATAAGAAATGTCCTCCACCAAGAATTTCCACAATCGCTTGAACACGATTGGGATCACCTGTCAATATTGCATGACGGGCATTGGTTTTCTCTATGCCAAGATGATCTAGTTTAAAAGTCGTCCCTGCCATAATAGACTCATCAATTCCATTTCAAAGTTTACACCAAAATCCGGTTCATCATTCATAGTCAAAAATCCTGGCACGTCGCCGCCACCATCTAATTTCAACCGTAGCGATTGAACAGCACCATAGCGAACTCTTGAGTGATCGTCTTGACAAGCTTTTAACACGGCATCCAAGGCGTCTGCATCGTTATCAGTAAAACTTATCCGTTTACCTAAAGCAACAACGGCTTCAAACCGTACCAGACAATTTGAATGATGTGTACTCAGCTCAATCAATTCAGAAGTAGGAAACTTAAGATCGCAATGGCAGGCAAAATTGCCCAGGGCCCAGGTCAACACTCTGCAAAGCTCTGCCTCTTCACCATTGAGCATGGAATAGAGCTTATTCTGTAACGACGTTGCCTTCCGCACTGTGGCAATCTCTCCAACAAAATATGCGGCATCACGACGTTCAATCTGGTTTGGTGATTCCAACAACTGCTCAAATATCGCGACGGCTCTTTCTTCTGCCCAGTCACAATTGGATAGGCCCAGAGCCAAAGCCGCAAAAGGCAGCGATTCTGAAGGCAGCTCCGGTAGTATTTTTAACACGGCAGAGGCACCGTCGACTCCCAGTCTGGCTAAAGACCAGGTGGCTTCGTCCCGTGGATAATAAGATGGATCGGTTAAGGCCCTGACTAAATATGAGGCCGACTCGGAGCCTTGAATTTTTCCCAGTGCGTGGGCCATACGCCAGCGAACATCAAAGTCCCAGTGTGATAATAATTGATACCCAAGAAAAGGAACGGCCTGGTGAATATGAGGAGAATGGGTCAAACTGGCAAGAGTCAAACCAGCACTCATCACTTGAGGCCATTCAGCTTGTTTATCATCAAGAGTACGGATGGCTTCTTGAATGAGTTCATAGTCGGTCAAAGATGACTCTGGTAGAAAATGACGATCATTTCGATCAAGGTGGGTATAATGGTATACAAGTGCTTCGGGCTCGAAATGAATCACATACCCTTTGGGTAAAAGCTGTTTGGTCCAGTAATGATCTTCTAACTCATATACCATTTCATCAAAGTGTTGCTCTTCCCATGCTGTTCTTGAAAACATTGAGTTGGCATTCCAGAAGTCTGAATCAGACGATTCGACTCGTGGTTTTGTGGTGGAAAATATATCCAAATCCCTTTTATCCAGGAACTTTGCGTTGATATTATAAAGTTGTGCGCCATAAACACCTGCTACTTTTTCTTGTCCCATATGGCAGTGCAAACGTGCCAACCAATGACAATTAGAGGGAATCGTATGAGCACTCAATATAACAAAGTGGGCCGCATTACTATGCTGGACAGCATAGTTAATCGCAGTTCCTGGCCGATATCCGTCAATATCTAAAACTTGATCCGCCCACTGCTCTGCAATCTTCCTTGACGAGTCGTTAGACCTATCGTTGACAGCGATAATTTCAAATGTTCCGTGAAACTGTTGCTGGCGTATTGCTGCCAGTGTTGCTTCGAGATATGTTGCCTCGTTATGAAAACGAATAATTATCGAAATATCCATAACCTTGTAGTTCCAATTGGTACCATTTTAAATAATGTTAATTCAGCATATTATATCTGTCACTTCGATAAATCAAAGTCGTGTCACCCACAACGGCAAAATCGATTTGGCTGGCTGACATTGTTTTTAACGCATCCTCAATCATGCCACAAATGGGTTCTCTGTGGCGGTTGAGGCTTGTATTGATCAGAGCAGGAATACCTGTAGCGTTGAAAAACTCATTCAAAATTGACCAAAGCTGAGGTGACATTTTCGATGTCACCGACTGCAATCGCACCGTTTTATCAACGTGTGTCACTGCCGGGCACAATTGTGCAAATTGTGGGGTCACAGGTACAGCAACTGTCATCGTATTCAATCCACCATAACGATGGGGATCGACAGTGGTAATACTAGACAAATCTTCACTACGGACACTGGGACAGAAAGGCATCACGGGATCACGACCCAACCGATGATTCAACCACTCTTGGCATTTGACATCATCCGGGCGATACAGAATACTTCGATTTCCTAAGGCTCGTGGACCATATTCTCCCGGTCCAACACAACGTGCGACCACCTCGCCACTCACCAGCAATTGGCTGGTTAACTTGATGATCTCGGCCTCTGAAGCACAGTGTAATGCAAATTCAGGATGTGAGCGCAAGCATTGTTCAATGGGAGTGTCGAGCGCATGAGACCCAAGATAGAGCGTTTTTGGTGGAGAAAGCATATTGCTTTGACAAACCAGTACGTCAAACGCAGCACCAACCGCAACACCTTCATCGCCCATCGGTGGAGCAATATCCAGCCGTTCAATCCCGACTACCTCGGCAAGCCGCAAATTGAGGCGGACGTTGTTAAAGAGCCCTCCAGCAACGGCGAGCCTTCCCGAAAAATGACCGTTCACAGCTTGACCCAAAAGTTCCATCACCACAGTTTCTAATCGTCTTTGAGCCGCTAACGCAATATCGGCATGATCATAAGAAGCAAGCATATCCCCAAAACCTTGCGTATACAGTGGTTGTCCTGTTTTCCACTGAGAAACTGCCGTTTGGTCGACCTGCATAAGCGAAAACTGCTCCCGAGCATCCAATCTGACAATCTGTCTCATAATTTTGTCAAGCTCTGCATTCTCCTGGCCGTAAGCAGCTAAAGCCGTTACCTTCCCTTCGTCATGCAATGGTCGGTATCCGAGAAGTTCCGTCACCGCAGCAAAAAAGAAACCGAGCGAGCCATTATTGAGTGTGGCATGCCATTGCAGCTTTAAATGTTTCTCTTTTATTTCCCAAATCGCTGTTGTCACACCATCACCTTGACCATCAGCCGTCAGAATAAGGCCATCGTGCATGTTGGCAAAATAGGAGGCACACCTCGCATGGGCACGATGGTGATCCACTCTAATGACTTCAGCATCAAGCTCAGATGCGACCTTCAACAAGGCCTCTGTAAAACGAATCTCCTCCATCGCGTCCTCTGCAACAGATACATTTGATGGAGGCTGTCCCGCAGCGGCAAGAATAATTTTTTTTTCTCGTGTGCTGGACAAAGCCTTCTCTAATACTCGATGGGGAAAGCTTCCGTCTCCTTTGATTCTGGATAATCGCTCTTCTGATTCGGCATATTTCAATTTACCATCTTCAAAGAGGGCAACGGCACTGTTATGTCCACAGTCCCCACTTATTCCAATTACAGCTGTCATTAATCAACTACCTTATCTTAGAATGGTTTCAATTTGGGCAAGGGCTTTACCTGGCTCAAGTCCGATCCGACGAAGCTGAAAGGAATCAGTATCAGATAAATTAACGCCTGGAGTTGTCGTAAGCGCACCACACATGCCGACAGTTTGTAAATGATTGATGTCTGTGTCTCGATAGTCCCCTTTTTCTCCATTGGGATAAGCAAACACTTTGGGGGCACTTCGATCCCACTGGCAAACTTGTAAAAAAGAGTATTCCAGTTCAGCCATAGATTGGTTATCCGACAACGATGACAAGACTGTATGACTGTGTCCATGACATCCGATCGAGCAGACATCGGGCTTCCCTGTGGTTTCAGCGATAGACATTGCTCCAGGTAGATCAAATGGATAATCTATATCCTCCAGCAACTCTTCACGTTTTTCCAAGGATAGATATTTCATGTGCCCACACCATGCGTCCACGGTAGCTTCTGGACTGGAAGACAAAGGCCAGTGCCACCTGGTGGACAACCTTTGCAGCATTTCGGGTTTGTCATCCAACCATCTCAGCACTTCCCACCAAAAGGGTTGTCCTGTTTCCACATAATAGCTGGGAACAAAAACAGTGGCTGGGGCTTGATGCCTCATCAGATTTGGGAATGCGTATTCTACAAGATCACGATAACCGTCATCTATAGTCAAAACGGTGCTAGTTGATGCATCTCCTTGCCACAATCGTTCCAGAGCCTCGGACAAGGGTAATAGATTGCCAAAGTCCAGTAAACTTTGAATAACTTGTTCGAACTCAGCAGGATCTATCGTCAACCCCCAACGATCTGTCTCTGCATTTGGTGAAATGCGATGCAAGAAGAAAATTATGCAGCGTCCCGCTTCCCTTTCATTTGATTGGCTCATGCCACTCTCTCCCTACAGAAAAACGCCTAGCTTTTTGCATTGATATCCCAATGCTTCAAGGGTTTTGAAATTTATCAGGATGGGTTTCAATTTCACTCCCGAAATAACCACAACACCGAGCACAACAAGGAAGTCGCTTTTCAACACTCAACAAGTCTCGAAATTCTTGAAGAGCAGCACTGTTCCATGCTCCCATTATCCCTTCCTCATCCAAAGAACCAAGAGACAAATCGACACAAATTCCACTGAGATGGATAGAACCATTAGTCGTTACTTCGAGTGATTTCCATGCTTTTGAACAAACTCTCGCAGGAGAAATGAATTTGGTCGATGATGAATAGAAAGTGGACAACGCAGACTTTGAAATATCTGGGAAAATAGAAATTCGTGGCTCGTTCAACATACGAACTTGTTCAAGTTCCGCATCGAGTCGAGCGACATCGATTCCAGCCCAGTCTTCTTCACTCAGATGTCGATGCACGGAATTAACCTGAGGATACTGTTGTTGTGTGAGGGCTGCCGCTTGGATCGTTGTTCCCTGTAAGTGAATCAACTCTATATGCTCTACACCAACATTCAACCAATACTGACAATAATCAACGAGTTGATCTTGATTGGATGGTCGGATAACGGCGCTGACAAAAATCTCTGGGGTACCGGCATTGTCTCTGTTATTCAGGATTTCTCTGACTGTTTCAGTGACAATTGCTTCTTGATTGCGAAGCCCACGAGCACTACTGGCGTGAGGGTCACGCCCATCAATTGAAAAACTGATTGATCCCAAAAAATGCCAAGGAATATCACTGCGTCTTGCCAATTGACCATTTGTAGTCAGATGAATTCGTCCCGCACCCGCTTTTTTTGCACTAGTTTCTACAAACCACGTAAAATCTTGATGCAATAATGCTTCGCCGCTTTGCAAGTAGTAGTCGAATTTAGACTCTGCAAGCGCATCAATCAGTAAGCTGAGATGGCGACGACTCATTTGGCTACGTGGATATTTTTCTGATCGACGAAAACCACATCCACTGCAATCTGCATTACAAGCGCTAGTCAGCTCAATGAAAACAGTCTCTGGCGAAGTCTGTTTCTGTTCAATAATTCCTATCGTTCCCTCATTTCCCATGTTGTATTCCTCGGTAAGCCTCATCTCTGCCTCCTACCAAAGCAATCAAGGCAACTGCCTTGATCACATCTTCCTCTGTTTTCCCGGAAATGCCTAAATTATCGACACAATAGTCCACAGCATCCGCTACGGTGCATTTTGTACTGTCTAGTTTGTCAGATAAAAGTTCCCATACTCCTGTTGCGAATTTATTGCCATCATCGCGATTCAATGCCCCATTCCAATTCAGTTGCGTGGGTATACTATTGCTGGCAATATTCTTAAGACTGGGAAAATTTGAATTGAGAAAACTTTGAGGAATGTAATTGACTCTATCGGTACGATAATCAGACCAGTTTTTCATGAAAGTAATTCCATTCTGCTGACTTGTTTGAAAAAAACTTGTACCTGGAAATGGAGTTGCAAATTGATGTAAATCTATATCAAACAAGGGAATTCCGACCTCATCAAAGAACTTAACTTCCATTGCAATGCTGCTCAACGTTTCTCCCTCGCTAAAGTACATCATTAATGGTTCTACATAAGGAAAACCATGATCCTTCAAAAGTCTAAGGGCTTTTATCGAATCCGTTCTCTGCTGACGCTTGGCTGCAACCTTCAACACTTCAGGATCAGCACTCTCTATTCCAATATCAAATCCTCGGCAACCTGCTTTGCGAAGGAGAGGCAGCAGTTTACTATTTCGACAAATACTCTGTACTGTCGCAAGTGCTGTCCACTCAATTTGGAATGGAATTTTTTCCAATTCTTCAAGCAAAAGGTGCACTTTGGTGGGGTTTATCATAAAATCATCATCGTAAAAATGATAATTTGTCACACCTTTTTCCTCGCGCAAGGCAATC
>JANQHV010000629.1 GCA_028282505.1 SAR324 cluster bacterium
GGAACAAGACGAGCACATTTCAGAGTGTGGTGATGGTGAACTTATCCGATTTGACCCTGTTGGTACCATTCTACCTACAGGTTGCGATTTGATGGTGGGCGATTGGGTCTTTACTTTTGAGGGACAAACAGGAAAAGACACTCTGTATTGTATCATCCAGGGTGAGGATATGGCAACTGGTGATATAACGAAATTCCATGTGGACGTTGGTGATGAAGCCCCCACTCTTCTCCCCTATGACCTGGAAGCAAGTCAATGTATGCACGATAGTGTTTTTATTCTGGACCCTCAAACATCGAACGAACTTTGAGATTTATCTTCCTGGAAGGAATATGAGTGAAATTGAAGCTACTGTCGATAAAAACACAACCCGGGAAGTTGAAATCACGGGAATTATTGTTCCTCACGAATGGGGACCCTGTAATATCATCAACTCAATTATGGTTTGTGCTCCAGGTGAACGGGATTACTTGATTGTGCAAAATGAAATGGGCAAAGAACTACTCGAATATATTCACCACATGAACCGTGCAAAAGCCTGGCTCAAGGGGATACTGACACAAACAGACAATGGTGAAAAAATGATATTTGTGGAGCAGTATGAACTACTAAAAAAGTGGTGATATTCACGAACAACCTTTTGCATTTTTCAAAGGATACCAATTGAAATCAAAACAAATCAGCCGTGAAGAGATTGAGGCAGCAACAAAAGACTTTGTTGCTCGTGGAGGAAAAATTAAAAAAATTACTGTCAAAGAAATGAAAAACAATAATGTCATTCAGGTGTCGGGAGACCTGGAGACATTTTTGGAAACTTTTGAGAGTGAACAAGAAGAGTCCTTTACTTTCGAGGAGCAAAAAACTCCCTCCAGAGTGAGAAAAGTTCGCTTCCGCGTCTCTGAAGACAACAGCAAAGATATTCCCTAAGACTGCATTAGTAGAGTTAACAAATGGATTTGTTTGGGCAAGATATTCTATTCACTTTATTCGGATTGATCGTCGTCGGACTACTTATTTTTTCTGCTGCTTTATTGGTAACATTGATGACTATATGGTTTTTTCCTATTCATGATTTGAAGGAAAGTAATCAGTCCGAAACTCAAATCAGCAGGAATCTATTTTTTCATGATTAAAACAAATTGTTCAACAGGAGGCAGTCAATGAAAGTAGCAGTAATATACAATCGGGATAGTCTTAAAGTCATCAATCGGTTCGGTATGCAAAATCGTGAAAAGTACCGTGTCGAAGCCATCAAACGAATTACAGATGCTCTTAAAGCCGGCAAGCATCAAGTCAAAGCCTTTGAAGGTGACAAAGATCTCATTGATAACCTCGAAGAGTTCATGCCTGCTGTGGTCAAAGGAGAACGTCCAGGGATGGCACTCAATCTGGCATATGGCATCCAGGGGCAGGCCCGCTATACTCATATCCCCAGTATTTTGGAAATGGTAGGAATTCCTTATGTGGGTTCTGGTCCTTTAGCACACTCTCTATCATTAGATAAAGTAATTGCCAAAGTATTGTTCCAACAAAATGGCCTGCCCACTCCAGAATTTGCTGTTTTGGAAGGTCCTGATTTTGCTGATCCCAAGCTACCATATCCTTTGATCGTAAAACCCCGGAGTGAAGCCGATTCGTTTGGGCTTCAGATCGTTCATGATGAACAGGAGTTACGGACAGCCTCTGAGTACATTTTTCAAGAGTTTGAACAACCCATTCTAGTCGAACGCTATATCGATGGACGGGAAATCAATGTGGGGCTTTTGGGAAATCCTCCTCAGGCTTTTCCACCCATCGAAATCGTTTTTGGAGAAGGCCCCCGTATTTATTCTAATGCCGACAAAGGAGGACGATCAGGACGTACTGTCCAAATGCTTCCAGCGAATCTCGATGAAGAAACCACAGCCAGAGCTCAGGATATTGCCACTCGCGCATTTACGGCCCTCGGTTGCTTTGACTGTGCAAGAGTCGACATGCGCCTGGATGAAGAAGGAAATTTGTATCTGTTGGAGATTAATAGCTTGCCCAGCTTAGGATACCGAGGGTCTTTTGTTATAGGAGCACAAGAAACAGGACTCGATTTTAAAGCGCTGGTCAATCGTCTGTTGGAAGTTGCCAGCACCCGTTACTTTGGCACTGCGGTCGTTACTCCAATTCCTAAAAAAAATGCTTCTCCTCAAGATAACATTCTTCGCTATTTAACCTCCCAACGAGATCAGATTGAACGGCGTATTAAGGAGTTAGTGTCCTTTTCCTCCCGGATTTCAGATCCCATTGGAATCCGAGAATTAGTACAGGATATGAACAAACACTACCAGGAAATGGGTCTCCTTCCCGTGAAAGAATTGACTGATGAACATGTGGTGCGCACCTGGGAAACTTCGAAAGGGATGGACGGAGGAACATTATTAATTGTTCAACTGGATGTTGCCCTGGGCGCTGAAACTCCTTATCAAGTCTTTCGGAATGATCCTGAATGGTTATATGGGGAAGCCATTGGAATTTCCCGTGCTCCTTTAGTGATGCTGGAATTTGCTTTGCGTGCACTGCGTAATGTTAAGAAATTGCAACAACAACACCTTGGAATCTTGCTTTATTCTGACGACAGTCATGACTGTCGCTACAGTTGTGACCGAATCGCAGCAGCAGCTGCTCGTGTCAAACAAGTCATCATTCTTCGTCCAGGAACACCAGCGGGTAAGATGATCACATCCCGCCGTGGTCTGCGAAAGTATCAATTGGTTGTTGAGGGAACACCACGTAGTTTGGGGCAGGCAGCTAAAAAACCTGATATTTTGCGCTGGACCTGTAATCGTATCGAAGAAATGTCGAAACTCTCTTCACGAAAAGACAGGTTAGAGATTTTCAGTGTAGATCTGCTCACGACTAGGTTCCCTGATTTACTTCCCCATCGAACCAAAGTCAATTTACTACTCAGTTATCCAGAATTCCATCTTGCCAATGAAACCGAAGCATCCATTCACCAATTGTTAGGTAAAGGTGGACCCAACTGGCAGCTTCATCTCATTTCCGACTATCCTCCAATGCCGGAGCGTAAACGCAATACCCAATTGTTTCGTAAATTAGAAACGGTTGCCAATGCCTGGGAAATTCCCATTGAACGGGAATCTTCCGCTTCTCCTTCAGTGGCAGGATTTGTCTCAGAACGAACCGATGTGCTTTGTGGTTTTGGTCCGATTGTTCGTGATCCTTATACGCCTCATGAGTCGGTTCAGCGCAGTAGTTTATTTCAACGAACATTGCTGCTATCTCAATTTTTAATTGATCTCAACAAAGATGGGTAGAAAACTATGAAACTGGCAGACAGCGAAGCGAAATTTGAACCATCTGAGGATCAAAAATGTGCCATTGCTGAAAATGGTATGGTCAGTACAGCATTTCCTGATGCCACTCAGGCAGGGATTGAAATATTAAGACAAGGGGGCAATGCGGTTGATGCTGCCTGTGCGTCTGCTTTAGCATTAAGTGTCTGTGAGCCTCAGGCCAGTGGACTGGGGGGACAGACTATGATGTTGGTCAGTTTGGGCAAAAAGACCATTGCCATTGATGGTTCTTCCCGTGCTCCTTCCCTGGCTCATGTCAATGCAATCTATAAGATGGATCGAGAATATGGTTACCGGGCAACTACGGTTCCCAGTACCTTAGCCACCCTTGGCTACACCCACCGGCACTATGGCAAGTTACCCTGGCAGCAAATAGTTGAACCCGCCATTGAGATTGCTCAACAGGGCTATACCATCACCCATTTGCAGTATCGCCTACAAGTTCGGGAACTGGAAAATTTTGAAAAAATAGAATCAAAGTCAGGCAAAAAATATTTTTTTAATGATGGTTATCCTTATACTGCTGGAGAATTGTTTAAACAGCCTGAACTGGCTCATACACTGAGTATTATCGCAAAAGAAGGAGTGGAGCCGTTTTATACAGGAGAAATTGCTAAAATCATTGATGCGGATATGAGAGAGCATGGTGGATTACTACGTTATGATGATTTGGCCCTCATTCCATGGCCTATTGAGCGGAAACCACTTAGTCGGCGTTTCCGAAATGTTAAAGTTTTAACCATGCCTCCACCAGGAGCAGGCAGAACACTTTTGTTTGTTCTCATGATGATGAATACCATTCCACCACAGCGACTGCATAAAGATCAAATAAAACGTGCCCACTTATTGGCTGAGATCTTCAGAAAAGCGTTTTTAGAGCGTTCCGACCGTCCTTTTGATCCAAATTTTTACCCACAAATCTCTGATGAAAAAATGATCAATGCTAAGTACGCCCATGAGAGTATCAAACAAATTTCTAAATCTGTAGATCAATCCCTCCCCATTCGGGAAAGTCTCGACGAATCAGTCGGAGAAACGACTCATTTGTCGGTCATGGATCAATATGGTGGAGCAGTCAGTCTCACTCAATCGATCGAACGAGTTTATGGCAGTAAAGCAGCAGCGCAGGGATTGGGATTCTTATATAATAATTATTTGATGGACTATGAATATTCAGTGCCAAGTCATCCTTTTTATTTACGCCCAAATGCGGTTCCCTGGGCCTCAGTTGCTCCTAGTTTGTTTTTTTATAATGAAAATGTATGGATGGCAGCAGGAAGTCCAGGAAGCGAGAGGAGTGTTTCATCCATATCTCAATTTCTCACTCATATTACAGACCGTGGATTACCAATGAGTCAGGCCATTATCGAACCAAGACTGCATTGTTCCCTTGGTGGAAGGATTAGTCTGGAAGCAGAGCGTTTCGACCCTAGAATTATTCATTTCTTTGAAAACAAAGGCTATCGTGTGGACAAACGGGAATCATTTTCTTTTTATTTGGGAGCTATTCATGCCGTAATTAAAAAAACAGATAATTCTGGATTTCAGGGAGTTGCTGAAGTGCGCAGAGATGGTGTTGCAGGAGGGTATTCATGAAAACAATACTACCTATTTTGATCTCAGTTCCTCATGGAGGTGACAAAACGCCACCAGAACTTCAGGATAGAACAGCCTTGAGTCCTAAAGACATCTTTGAAGATGGCGATGCCTTCACCCGAGATATTTATCAATTCAAAGGAAAGGTTGAAGCATTTGTTGAAGCAAACATTGGCCGGGCTTTTGTGGATTTGAATCGTGCTCCAACAGATCGGCCTCCTCAAAATCCTGATGGAGTGGTCAAATCCCATACCGTTTATGAAGTGCCCGTTTATCAGGAAGGAAAATACCCTGATGATGAGTTAATCGAAGAGATATTGGAAAAGTACTACTACCCGTATCATGCTAAGCTGGATGAATGCCAAAATCAGCCCCATGTAAAATTCGCTTTTGATTGTCACAGCATGTTGGCTCAGGCTCCTGTTATCAGTGCAACACCAGGTGAATCACGTCCATTAATCTGTTTGAGTAATCTAGATGATGGAAAATCAAATACAAGCTGTTCATCGCTGCAAATTCAGACGCTGGCAAATTGCTTTCGAGAAACTTTTGAAGTGAAAAAAGAAGAAATCCAGATTAATAATCCGTTTAAAGGAGGCTACATTACCCGCTCGCACTACAATGGCTCCATTCCTTGGGTACAGATTGAATTGAATCGCAAACTCTATCTGACACCACCTTATTTTGATCTTAACACGATGAACTGTTCTACAGAGCGCTTATCTGAAATCCGGGAGAAAATCTGGCAGGCATTACAACGCTTCTGCACCATTTTGTTATGAATCAACAACACTTCTTTTTTGAAGAAAACATGAAAAACAGATAAAAATATTGTGCAAAATGGCTAAATATCACAAATACAGCAGGAAAGAGTTTAAGAAAAAAGCAGCCAGGCTTCTGAAACACTTACCAGCAAACAAGCAACTTCGATTTGAGTTCATGAAACAATATCAACAAGAATTCACGATCACATTCATGGCAAAGGTTTTGGAAGTATCACGTAGCGGATTTTATGGTTATTGTCGTAGATGTTCCTCCAAAAACTTATCCATTCCTGAGCAATAAAGAAGCATCTTACAGTTATATGAGAGTGGTGTATTTTATTAAAAACTCATGAAATTCCAGAAGGTTTGGACTACCCAGTGCCTGGCGAGATCGACTGGGTGAATTGGATGAAATTACGACCGTTCCACTTGAAACAGCAACACAAGAAACGGTTGAAGGCAAGATTTGTGGGCCAGTGCGTATCCAAATAGAAGGATTCCGACCCATTTACAATGAAGTGTTGTTCATTGATATGAAACCAGAAAGTGGAGAATATGAACCTCTGATTGGATATGTCATTTTAGAACAGTCACAAATTGCTGTAGACATGTTGGGACATCGCCTTATTCCTGTGAAACGCATGGATTTAAAGTAAACACCTATTGACATTTCTATTGGATATCTAATTTTTAATGATTATCTTTCTCATTCCTCCGTCCCCGGTTTCATATAGTGCTCAAGAAGTTTTTCCGAAATAGCCTTGTTTTTACTGCACAATTCATTCCGATCAACAACTGGAGTTTTGGAAATGAGATTTGAGAGGTGTGTGAGAGGTATTCTAATTCAACTGCTTTACAACAGAATGGAAACAGGGGATTGAAGATCGCCCACTACTTTCTTATTTTTTGTCGTGTAGGCTATCCACTTAAAACGGAGCACTTTGATGATTTCGGTAGGATGGGCCGGCTTAAGTGGATAGTCGTCGTGCACTAAATCCTTTATTATTAACCACCGATTTCGTCAGACGAATAGATGAATGGAGTCAATACCAAATCATACTGAAAAAGCTCATCGGGTTTAAAAAATCTTTCTAATTCCACTTTTGCGGTTTCGAGGCTATCAGAGGCATGAACCACATTCGTCTGAATACTCATGGCGAAATCCCCTCTGATCGTTCCTATCTCTGCTTCTCTTGCCTTGGTAATTCCACAAAGTTTCCGTACCGTTTCTACACAATCTAAACCTTCAATAGCACAGGCAATGACAGGTGTGGCTTTCATAAAATCCGCAATTCCTTTGAAAAAAGGCTTATCGGCAATGTGAGAATAATGTTCCTTCAAGAGGTCATCGGTGAGCTGTAACATCTTAATGCCTACAATCTTCAAACCTTTTTGTTCAAAACGGTTCAAAACAGCTCCTGCAAGCCCTCTTTGCATTGCATCTGGTTTAATCAAAATTAAAGTTTTTTCCATTGTTGTCTTACCGAGTTCTTCTGTTTTATAAAATATGAATAAAAAAAGGGAGGATTGCTCCTCCCTTTAAAGAAAAATAATTTATTTTGTTAGGCTGCTTTCAAGCGGGATTCAAGATCATCCAGCAATGCGGCAAGCTCTGGAGGAAGTTTGTCACCAAACTTGGGATAGTGCCCAGTTCGGATGTCTTCAATTTCTTTGAGCCAACCTTCCTTATCGAGGGCAACCAATTCTGCCATAGTCGATTCATCGACACCATCAGGACGGGAGATTGCATCCGCTGTTGGTAAATTACCAATGGGAGTTTCCTGAGCTGATGCAGTGCCTTCACAGCGCTCAAAAATCCACTGAAGCACACGGCTGTTTTCCCCATATCCTGGCCACATGAATTTGCCTTCTGGAGATTTGCGGAACCAGTTCACAAAATAAATGTTTGGCAATTTTTCTGGATCAGCGGCATTTTTATTCATATTGATCCAGTGCTGAAAGTAATCACCCATGTTGTAACCACAGAACGGCAGCATGGCAAAAGGATCACGGCGAATGGTTCCTGCTTTCAGATCCAAAGCGGCTGCTGTGATTTCGGAACCAACAATAGAACCAAGAAATACACCGTGATTCCAGTTGAAGGCTTCATTGACCAGAGGAATCGTGCTAGGACGTCGTCCTCCAAACAAGAATGCAGAAATGGGTACTCCTTTGGGATCTTCCCAGGCAGGATCAATAGCTGGACACTGAGCAGCTGGTGCCGTGAAACGAGCATTGGGGTGTGCTGCTGGTTTTTCAGCTTTATCTTGCTCCCATTCATTACCGTGCCAGTCAATCAGTTTTCCAGGCGCATCATAACCGATTTCTTCCCACCACACATCTTTATCTTCAGTCAAACCAACGTTGGTGAAGATGGAATTTTCTTTCAGTGAATGCATAGCATTGGGGTTAGAGTCCATTGAAGTCCCAGGTGCTACACCAAAGAAACCTGCTTCTGGGTTGATGGCGTAGAGCTGACCGTCTTCCCCAAACTTCATCCAGGCAATGTCATCTCCAATGCATTCCACTTTCCAGCCAGGAACGGTTGGGATGAGCATGGCCAGGTTGGTTTTTCCACAAGCAGAAGGGAATGCTGCAGCAATGTATCGCTTAACACCAGCCGGATTGGTGATCCCGAGGATCAACATGTGTTCAGCCATCCAGCCTTCATCACGAGCTTGAGCAGAAGCGATCCGCAGTGCCAGACATTTTTTGCCAAGCAATGCATTTCCACCATAACCGGACCCATAAGACCAAATGGCACGCTCTTCTGGAAAGTGAGAAATGTATTTTTGTTCGATTGGAGCACATGGCCATTTGCCATTGTCAGCTTCTCCTGGCCCCAGTGGCTTGCCAACAGAATGCATACACTTAATGAATTCTCCGTCATCTCCTAAAACTTCCAGCACTTTGGTACCCACACGTGTCATGATTTGCATGTTAATGACAACATAAGGAGAATCTGAGATCTGGACACCAATTTTTGCAATATCTGATCCGACCGGTCCCATGGAAAAAGGGATCACATACATGGTGCGTCCCTTCATGCACCCCTTATACAATCCTCGCATGGTTTCTTTCAGTTCGACAGGATCAATCCAGTTGTTAGTCGGGCCTGCAAACTCTTTGTCTTTGGAAGCAATATAAGTTCGGTTTTCGACACGAGCAACATCGGAAGGATCTGAGCGGAATAAGTAGCTATTGGGGCGTTTTTCTGGATTCAACTGAGTAGCCAGGCCCGCATCTACCATTATTTTGATCATGCGATCGTATTCTTCTTTTGAACCATCAGCCCATTCAACGGCATCGGGTTCACACAATTGTTTAAATTCTTCGACCCATTCTACCAGTTTCTTATGATTAGTAGGTGCAGTCATAAAAGCCTCCTTATTAATATATTAATTAATAGATTGTAAACGAAATTAATTATTCCAGTGATACCATAATGTTTGGTATGTTTAATAATAGCCACAATTTTTGGTGACTAAAAAATTGCCAATGCTCCAAGAATGGGAGTAAAACAAAGACTCAGTCAATCCGTTACTTGTAGTATACCGCAAGCAATGGCTTGAACTCATTTTTTCAGTATGCTCCTAAAAATAGAGGGGACTGTAAAAAAGTAATCTTAATTTATTAATGAAAGGTGGAAATCTCAAGTAGAATCGGATGTCATTGTTCTTTTTAATTTACCCCAAAGGAGTGTCTCCATTTAATATGAATTAATAAAAAGGGGACAGATTTATTTTTTGTCAAATATTTTATTAAAAAAAATAAATTGGTCTCTTTTTTTTAAGTGATATGGATGTGGTGTTGAGCACAACCCACTGTGCTATTGCAAGCATTTGAAAGCAGCTCCTATTGCCTGTTAAAACCTAATGATTTCAGTGTATTTGAAGACTGGAATCTGTGGTGCTGTTCACACAGTCGGTGTGCTGTTTACAACAATATTCTTGCAAACCATCCATGAACATTCTAAAGTATTGTAAATCACGTATGAATCACTCGTTAACCAATTCCTTATTAAAATAGCGATGCAAATAGGACTTTTTATCCCGTGTTATATTGATCAACTTTATCCTCATGTCGGAATAGCCACCGTGCAAATTCTGGAGAAGCATGGATATCAGGTAGATTATCCTCAGGCACAGACGTGTTGTGGTCAGCCCATGTTCAATAGTGGAGCGACCAAGGAATGTAAATCGGTGGCCGAACATTTTTTAAAAACCTTCCGAGATTATGAAACAGTTGTGTGTCCTTCCGGGAGCTGTACTTCCATGGTGCGTAACCATTATGCTCATGTTGTTGGAGGCAATAACGATTACGAGACATTAAAAAACAGGATTTTTGAGCTTTGTGAATTTTTGGTGGACCATGCTAAAGTTTCTCAGCTCGACGTATCGTTTCCTCACCGAGTGGTTGTTCACCAAAGTTGTCATGGATTACGGGAGTTGGAAACGGGAAAGCCCAGTGAATTGATGATTGAGCGAGAATCCAAGCTCCATTCTCTTCTGGCACTGGTGGATGGGATTGAACTAGTTCATCCTAAACGACTTGACGAGTGTTGTGGTTTTGGAGGAACATTTTCCGTATTAGAGGAGGCCCTCAGTTGTGCTATGGGCAATGACCGTATCATCGATTATGAAGAAACGGGTGCTGAGTATATTACAGGTGCCGATGTGAGTTGTCTCATGCATCTGGGAGGTTTGCTTTCCAGGCAGAAGAAATCGATCAAGACTTTACATATTGCAGAAATTCTTGCAGGAACCGTCCAATGACAGAAGCAGCGATTCAATCCAACCATCCCCAACAGGCAGAAGCCTTTTTGAAGGATTTAAAACGTGCCCGGTGGCATGATCAGGCACTTTGGTTCATGCGCGAAAAGCGTGACAAAGGTGTACTTGGCTTAAAGGAGTGGGAAGCCTTGCGAGAGCATGCTTCTCGTATTAAAATGCATACGTTGTCCCATCTTCCGAAGTATCTGGAACAGTTTGAAAGTGAGGCAAGCAAACGGGGAATTCAGGTACATTGGGCAAAAGACGGGGATGAACACAACCGAATCATTCACCATATCCTTTCTCAGCATAACGTCAAGCGTGTGGTGAAGAGCAAATCCATGCTCACGGAAGAGTGTCACCTCAATGACTATCTGATTGAAAAAGGAATGGAAGTGGTGGACACAGACCTTGGTGAACGAATTGTGCAACTGGCAAATGAGCCACCAAGCCATATCGTCATTCCTGCCATTCACAAAAACCGCCAAGAGATTGGCGAACTCTTTCACCAGAAGTTAAACACGCCAAAAGGAGAAACTGATCCCACAAGGCTGACAGGTGCGGCACGGATGCATTTGCGTGAAAAATTCGTTCAGGCCGATGCGGGCATTACAGGGGTCAATTTTGCAATTGCATCAACAGGTGGATTTGTCGTGTGTACCAATGAAGGAAATGCGGATTTGGGCACTTCTTTGCCTCCACTGCATATTGCGGCCATGGGACTGGAAAAATTAGTTCCAACCCCAGAAGACCTCAGTGTTTTTTTACGTCTACTGGCCCGCTCCGCTACAGGACAGCCCGTCACTTCTTATAGTTCTCATTTCCTTGGACCGCGCCCCGACACAGAAATGCATGTGGTCATTGTGGACAATGGACGAACTGGACATTATGCCCAGGCGGAATTTCGCCGTTCTCTTTCCTGTATACGTTGTGGTGCCTGCTTGAATACCTGCCCGGTTTACCGCAGAAGTGGTGGTTATAGCTATGGCTATACCATCCCAGGACCAATTGGAACCACGTTAGCCCCCCATCGTTCTTTAGAAAAATTCCACACCTTGCCTTTTGCTTCCAGCCTTTGTGGTTCCTGCTCGAACGTCTGTCCTGTCAAAATTAATCTCCACGAACAGATACTTTTGTGGCGGCAAAAACTGTACAATGCCGGGATTGTTTCACCAGCCAAACGCCTCGCTCTGGGAGGAATGAGCAAGATGTTCACGTTTCCTGGAGTCTATACTCTGGGAGGCAATGTTTTTCGGGGAGTCATGAGTTTAATTCCAGGCAATGTCATTGCAAAAATCACCGGTGCCTGGGGGAAACAAAGAGACCTTCCTCCAATTCCTAAGGAAAGTTTTCGTCAACAATACAAAAAGATGAAGGGCCATGAGTAGTCGAGATTCCATCTTACAGGCATTGCGCAGTGCACAACACAGCAGTCAAGCTCCAGAAGTAGAGCATCCCGGTTCATTTGAACAGGCACATTTATTTGATGATCCAGTTGAACAATTCCTGGAATCTGTCAAAGTCGTCGCGGGAACGACCGTCACCTGTGCTGATTGGAAAGAATGTGCACAACACATTGAGAACCACGAGTTGTTTCAGGAAGCCAAGGTTTTGTGTAATTTGGAACCAAAACTGAGTTTTTCTGCTCCCAACAATGGGACCGATCAAGAATGGGTGGAAATGCATGAAAAAGACGATCCTCACTCCTTCGAAAAGGTGGACCTTTGCATCATGAACGGACAGTTTGGAGTTGCAGAAAACGGTGCAATCTGGATAGATAACCGTTTTGTTGCCCAACAAGCTATTTTATTTCTAACCCAACATCTCATGCTGACTGTCCAGCGCCAGGAGATTGTGCAAAACCTTCATCAGGCATATTCTCGCCTATCTTTTGACTCTATTTATTATGGCTGCTTCATATCCGGACCTTCCAAAACAGCGGATATTGAACAATCACTGGTTATTGGTGCTCACGGTCCTCGTTCTTTAACGGTTTACCTGATTGGTTAAGAAAGAAAAACAAGACCCATTGAGGATCTGAGAACAGTTCTTGCATCATCTTGAAATCCATCATATTAGGCCATGTGGGCTTTGGGGGGATTAGTAGTGGGTGTGTCTTGTACAAAGCCGATGTGTTTATCAATTCAAGCATCAATTTCTGTGAGTTGTCATGATAAGCATCAAGCTGATTAGCCAGGATAAGCAGACTCATAAATGGATTAAAGAATTCTCAGAACGCAAATTTCAATCAGATCACAGTTTCAATCCGGAAGAAAGTCTGGCAGTCTTATCCAAAAAAGCAGTGGATTTGGTTTTATTTGATACCGATCAAAACCCCATGCCACTTGCTCAGTTCATGCAAGAGTTGCTCAGACGTTATTTGTATATCCCGGTTCTTGTGATTTCCAGCAATCCAGAGGATCTGGCCGAACTGGAAATGATCAGTCGCGGCATTGTCGGCAATCTGTCCAAGCCTTTCAGCCAACTGGATTTCCATGACGCAGTAACGACTGCCGTCGATCAACACCGAAAAAATCGCAGAATATCCATTGCCAAAGGACGCACGATGCACCATCTGGAAGAATCCATCTTCCTGGTAGGGTTTCGTAGGAATGCGATGATTTATCAAATCAGCAAACATGGAATGGTGCTGTTTCTTCCATTGGCGATTCCAGTAGGGACAAAGATTGTTTTCAAAGGGAAAGTTTTATACAGTAAACTTGGGCTAACGACAGACGATGCAAAACGTATTGATTTGCGGGTCAGTAGTTGCACTGCGACAAAAGAGGGTGGATATAAAGTGATCACCCTGTTTGCCAATAATTCTATCGCTCCTATCAAAAAGGAACTGGATGAATTTATTGATCGTCATACAAAGGGGACTTCTTCGGCATTATTAGGAAAACCACAAATTTTAATTGGATGTGACGATGAAAAATCGTGGCAACTCTATCAAGCCTATCTGCAAGAAAAACCATACCAGCTGATCTTTGCCAAAAATGGAACTGATGTTTTGGATAAATTAGAGAAAACCCCGGTGGATCTGTTCATTCTGGATACCAAAAATATTCAAAAGCACATGAGTGACACCATGGAAAGGATTCAGAAGAATTATTCGCCAATGATGATTGTCACCAAACAAGAAAATCCCAAAATTCGAGAACAATACCTTCCCCTTGTCCAGGATATTGTCTTGAAACCATTGGACGAAAACAAACTGGTTTCTCACGTAGAAAAGGCATTGAAAAATCTTGGGAAGAATTCACGATCCCAGAAAAAATCAGGAGAAGAAGCAGGTCTTTATTTGAGCACAAGGATCATGCTTGCTTATCGTGATTCCATTGTGATTGAAAAAATCCGCAAGGATGGCATGTTGTTTTATAAGGATTTGCCTATTGTTCACGCAACATCCATTTATTTTAGTACAGGCACACTATTTCAGGAGATGGGGCTGGACAAGAAAAATATTGGTCCTCTTAAAATGCGAATTACCCGTTGTGAGCATATTGCAGAAGATGAGCAATATCTCATATTTGCTGAGTTTGATGATCTCCTTTCTTTTCAACTGGTCATTAATGCCTTTGTCGATGGCAAACCCCTGCCTGATATTAATGAACACGCTGCAGCAGAAGAAGAAACGGATGATTTATTCAATGATCTGATTGTTGAATTTGATGAGGACTATGTCCCTGAAACGAAGGCAAATTCTCCCAGTGTGACAGTGCCTATCAATGAAAAATGATTCGTATTGATGGAGTTGAAAAAGGGTTATTTTATTAGCTTCTTGATCATAGTGATCCTATTGCCTTTTTCATTCCATCGCACTTCATCCATGTAGCTGCGAATCAGCAAAACTCCCCGTCCAGACGATAGCAAATTGTTTTGATTATAATCTTTGGGCAAGATGGCTTGATTGAATCCCTCTCCTTCATCTTCTATTTCAATTTCGAACTGCTCTTCATTGATTCGATAATGAATCGTGACTTGCCGGTCTGCAAATTGAGGATCTGATTCTCGCTGGTGAATCAAACTAAAAAACTTATCCCAGGATTCTTGTTTCAGGGAAGAGGGAACCTCCAAGTTGCCATGCTGAATGGCATTGGTCAGTGCTTCCATCACACAAACCCCAATCCGAATCAAATTCAGATCTTGACTGCGGCATACCGGACCATAATAAATTTTCAAATAATCCAACACATCCACACAAATTTGGGTTTGGCTGGGGATAGTCAGGCGGATATAATTCACACATTCCGCAATATTGGCTACTGGCTTCTTCGAAGATAACAGCGTTTTGAGCTTCAATAAAGCCGTATCAAGCACCTTGGGGTCAAATGGCTTCAATAGAAAATCAAAAGCCCCCAACCGTAATGCTTGAATCGAAGCATCCAGATCACCATGACCTGTGATGATAATGACTGGTATTTCATAGTTGTCCTTACGCAATTTTTCCATCAACGCCAGTCCATCAAGAACTGGCATGCGAATATCCGTAATGATCACATCAAACTCATCAATGGATTCAACAAAAAGGTCCCACCCTTCCTGACCATTTTTTGCAGTAACCACGGCATGCTCTTCCATTTCCAAATAGGTAGCGATTTCTTCCTGCAAACTCTTTTCATCATCAATTAGTAAGATTTTCATAATGTTTTTTGTGAGAGGTGACTATCCAAAGATAACGGTAGGATAAACTAAGCTGTAAGAAACGAACAGCGAATCCACCAAAAAACTAATCTCCCAAAGTAGAAGCAGTGACGTTTTTATTTTCATTGGGTAAATAGATACGAAAACAAGAGCCTTGCCCCAGTTCGGATTCAACTTCTAGTTTTCCTTGATGATCCCGAATAATGCCATAACTGATAGACAATCCAAGACCTGTCCCAATCCCAACCTCTTTAGTCGTGAAAAAGGGATCAAAAATTTTTTCCTGTATTTCAGGAGAAATTCCAGTGCCTGTATCTGATAATTCCATGATGATCCATGGATCTTGCCGCAAGGAACGCAAGCAGATTTTTTTGATGCTTTGCGTGGCAAGTGCATCTCTTGCATTGGTCAACAAATTGACCAATACCTGTTCGACTTGAACAGGTTGGCAATAAATAAGGAGAGGTGTGGGAGACAGCTCCATGGTAATCTCAATGTTTCGTTTGAGGAGTTGTTCTTTGAGCATGGATAAAGCATCTTCAATAATACGATTGAGATCCTCTTCACTTTTCGCAGAATGTTGTGTATCCCGTCCAAAAGTGCGCAAATGATTGATAATTTGGGACGCGCGGTCCACTTGCCTGATCACTTTTTGGAGAGAGGGAATGGGATTGTGCGAAATATTTTTTTCAATGGCCTTGATCAAATTATTTGCGCTCATCCGAATGGTAAAGAGTGGTTGATTCAATTCATGAGCGATACCTGTGGCCATTTCTCCAAGAGAAGCCAATTTGGATGACTGAATCAATTGTGCCTGGGCATTTTGTAAATCCTGATAGGAATTTTCCAACTGGCGATTCGTGTCCTCCAATTTTTTTCGAGATGCAATGAGATCAGCCGTGCGTTCTTTCACACGAACCTCCAATTCATCGGTCGTTGCTTTAGCAGCCAGTGCTGTTGCAATCCGTGCTTTTAATATTGGGGTCCGGATCGGTTTGTTGATGAAGTCCGTCGCACCATCCTGGAGGCAGGTGGCCACGAGTTCATCATCTTGGGCGCCTGTCAACATGATGATGGGAATCTTTTGAAAAGTTTCATGCTGTTTGACCTGCCGGAGCAACGTCACGCCATCGATTTCTGGCAAATTAATATCCAGTAAAATCAAATCAAAGGCTTCATCCGATAATCGAGGAAAGAAGACCTTGGGATGGAGAATGAATCCACAATCGTATCCAAAGGTGCGGAGCAATTCTGTCAGTGCTTCGCTGATTAACTGATCATCGTCTACAATTAAGATTTTTGCTTGTTGACTCATAATGTCATCACTTCCTGGAGTAAGGTGTCTAATGCGTCTTTGTCTGCATTAAAAACAGCATTGGAAATTTGTTCGATCAAAACAGAATAAGGCGTATTGGCACTTCCACACATTTCCCTGATTTGTTGTACTTGGGCCAGTAGTTGATCTGTTCTAAAAATGGGGGTTAGGGAGAGTGTACGAAATTGTTCCTGCAACCGTTTTCTCAATTCATCGGGCATAGGAGAAACATTTTGGGAAGTATTATCTGACATCGCCGACTGGTTGGACAATCCCTCCGTGTCTGTTTGTAAATATTTCCCCAGTATGGGCATTAAATTTCCCAGGTCAATCGGCTTGGTGATGTAATCGGAAATGCCATTTTTGTAAGCCGCATCGCGTTGCTCTCTCAAGGCATCTGCCGATAATGCAATGATGGGAATATTGGCACATTCAGGGATTTGTTTGATCTTTTTGGTTGCCGTCATCCCATCCATGACGGGCATGTGCATGTCCATCAAGATTAAATCCAACCGGCCTGCTTTCTGCAGTTGCAATGCTTTTTCAACTCCTGCGGCTCCATCTTCGGCAAAATGGAGTTGCAGGTGTTTTTCCTGAGAGATGCCAACGTCTTCTTGTCCATTCATCTCCTCAAAGACGGCCTGGAGCATTTCTTGATTCATTAAATTGTCTTCAACGACTAAAATTACATTTTCTTCCGAAAAATGATAAGTTTTCGGAGAAATAGGGTTTTGGTAATCAGACAAATGGTGGACTTCTTTCAAAGGAAGCTGGACAGAAAAAATCGAACCACCCGGACGACCATTTGCTGCTAACTGGCTATCTACCCAAATTTT
>JANQHV010000673.1 GCA_028282505.1 SAR324 cluster bacterium
AATTGCCGGTGATGATGCTGGTACCCACTTCTTTTAAGGCAAAAAGCAAACAGGTGTAATGGCGGGCGATGCTATCCTCAATCAAGAAGGCATCAAAAGGATAGGGGAATAAGTTCCGCCCTTTATAGTTTTTTTTATTGAGCATGAGATCGATGGCACTGGCTGCCGCACAAGGAATACCACCCTCTGTGTGTTCAATGATTGTGGCGGTATTGGCCAACAAGATGGGACCAATACGTAAACCGTGTCGTTTGATGGCAGACCCAAAAAAACCGGTACTGGCGCGTCGAGCCCGATTGCGGATCTGATGAGACCGTTGGGTGACCGGAGTGAGCTTGCGCTTTCCTGTCGTGGCACTACTGACTGTCAAAAATATGACAGGATCTGGGGTCAGGACTTGTGGCTCTCCTTTCCAAATCCGTTCCAGGTAGGGTTCATAATGACTATAAGGCAGGACTGGGATTTTACTGCGGAAGGCATCCATGTCCTTGATTTGGGCAAGGCCCAGATCATGTCCCAAAGCAGTGTGTTGGAAATCCTTGAGGAATTGATGGAGGAATTGCCTCTGGACATTGGCGGTTCGTCGCGTTTTGTGCACGAAATGGGAGCGGGCAATCCGGGCTATGGCAAAAAACAGACTGTGGAGCATCGCTTTCTTCATGTTGAAGTCCTACCACATTTTGTGGGAAAATCAAAAGAAGAATGTGATGGCAAGAAAATTTAGCCACAGAGGCGCAGAGTCCCAGAGATTTCTGTTTTTAAAAAATAATTTTTTTCTCTGAGCCTCTGTGTCTCTGTGGCAAATATTCTTTGAGTGTGTCTTTGTGGGGGGCCAACCTTTCGGCTTAGTGGCTCAACTTATCCAACTCTCCATCCCTACGATGATAGCCCGTCTCCTCAATCAATTGCCGGGCCGCCTCGACATGCTCCTCGAACTTAGCCATCATCTCTTTCTGGCTCAGACGCAAGCGTTCCCCCTGTTCCAGGATCTCAAACTCCTGGCATGCTTCACCCTCCTCTGCCAATTGCGCCTGAATCAGACGAGCCGCTTCCAGATGATAATCTGTCAGGTGCAAACGCATTTGACCATATTCGGCAATTTCATAAGCCTCGTCCAGATTCGTCCAGGCCAGCAGAAACTTCCCTTGATGTCGAAAAAGGGCAGCACAGGCCAGTAATCCAAGTGGCAAATAATATTGATAACCCGATTCCCGTAAACCATCCACGGTCTGATTTAAATAATTGGCTGCTTCGGATAAACTCACCCTGAGCGCAGTCGAAGGGGCATTGAGCAAAGCCAAAAGGCCCTCTGAATTCGAAGAGTCTGAATGCTGATCAAAGACTTCCACCATCAACGCTTTGCCGATGGTCAGTTTGTCGAGTGCTATGCTAATAAGGTGCGAATGTTGATTAGCAATTTTAATAGTTATTTGAGCTCGTTCCAGCACCTCCGTATGATGTCCCTGTGAAAGCAGCAGATCACAGAATCGAGACCCCGGCAAAGAATAGAGGTAAGGATACTCTGGCTGTCTCTTATGCTGCATAGCCTCAGCTTCCAGGAACAATTGCTTCGCTGCTTCGGTTTGTCCGGCCTGGTGCAAGGTATCGGCATGCGTAGCACGAAAAGTCTCCATGTAACCACCAATCTCACTCCGATCCGCATAGGTTACACTTTGTGCTCCATATTTTTCTGCGGCTATCACATCACCCAGGGTGAGATACAATTCGCTGAGGTTATTGGCTGCAATTGCAACATCTTCCTCGGCATTCTTATTTTCATATAGCTGCAAACAGGCTTTCATAGGCTGAGCCGCTTCAGCCAATCTGCCCACCGCACGAAGCGCAAAGCCTGCCCAGCTTAAAACGACGGCTTGATCGGCTTCTGTCAAACTGGAAGCGGGCTGATCCCACAACCTTTCAAAAAAATTGGATAAACAGGCAAGGTCGGCTCCGAAAGCTCCAAGTTTATGATTTATAAATGCTGCCTCGCCCCTTAAGATTCTTTTCCAATAAACATCAATCAATGTTTCCTGATGTTTTCCGGCCAAACACCCGTGCATCACCGCAGCAAAGAGCGGTTCCATTTCTTCCAGGGTGTCGGGTAACCGTTTTTTGGGAAGGTTTTTGTAATAGTCGTACAGGCGGGCATGGGCGTTTTGCCAGGCCGTTGGGTTTCCTTTTTGCAGTTGATCGGCGAAGTGCTCCCGAATCAAGGGATGGCAATCCAGAGTGTTGGGGCGGTGTTTGCTTTCCTGGGCTAATAAATTTTCCTTTTGTAAAGTGATGATGGCCTGCCAAAGAGCAGCTTCTCCTCTATAGGAAAGATGTTCGGTCAAACCGTCAATCACCGGTGGTTCCATGATTTTTCGGATGGCCTCCAGATGAGCAGGCCGGTCAAAGAAGCCCAACAGTTGCAACAACTCGCCTTCTGGTTTGCCCAGAAAACGTTGAGAGCGAGCAGCGATCACTCGACGTGGATGTTTCCCTTTCTCTATGGGAATGTCATTCAGATCGGGGATCTGTTGGGCGGCTGAGATGGGATGACCGGGGATGTTTTGCAGATACTTCGGTAAGAGTTTGATGGCCAGGGCGTGGTAACCAAATTGAGCAACAACTTTTTCAAGTTCCTGGTCGGTACCTCGCACGCCTCCCACTCTCAGTAATGCTCTGCCGGCATTGGCGGATAATGTTTCCAGATTGATTTGTTTGATTTTTTCTTTGTATCTGGAAAGATCAGTGATTGGTTCACGGGAAGTGATGACACACAGCCCCTGGTTGCTCTGAGCCAGGGAACGCAGCAAGGCGGTCAGTCCCTGGTCTTTGATTTTACCTCGTTCGAATTCATGAGAGGATTGCAACGGCTCCATGCCGTCCAGAATCAGCAGGGTTTTCTTTTCCTGAATCAATCGGGCCAGGCGTTGTCCTTTGTCCCAGGCAGAACCGGATTTCGGATCTGCATCGCCAAACCACTGGAGGGCTTCAGAAATGAAGACATCGGCCGAAGTGACCCGCTCATTAGTGCCTTGGCTGTAAAAGGACCAGGCAAAAACCCGCTCAGCCTCTTTGTAGTGATCCTTTTCCAGGTAGCCCAGCCATTTGTTGATCAACGTTGATTTGCCCACACCACCCCAGGCGATGAAGCTGATCACGTTGGTCTGACCCGATTCCCAGGCGTCATCCAGCAGGGTCAGTTCCCTTTCACGACCAAATAGCTCCGCTCCGGTTTCGGGCAGGCGGGTGATGTCGATTTTTTCGGGAGGTTTCCATTGGATGGTCGGAGTCGGTAAACGATAATCGGGATCATTGATTTTATTCATGATTCGATTGGATACATCGTCAAAGACCACCTGCCAGTTGCTCTTGAAATTTTGGATGATCGATTTGCCATCACGAGGCAGCATTTGGATTTCCTTCAACCAGCGAAATGCTTTCCAAGGGCAGGGGCTGAGCAACACCGGAATGAACAACAGCTTGTTTTTCTGTTCCCGGTCCAGGAGAAAGGGGATTTCTTCTTTAACACAGAATTTGGATGCCAGG
>JANQHV010000012.1 GCA_028282505.1 SAR324 cluster bacterium
TGGTTAAAGATAGGAGGTCATATTATTTCTAAGCAACAAACAATTCAATATTTCTTCATTTATTTCAAAGCTTTCCCTTAGTTGTGTCAGTCAAGCAGCGAAGTTGCGTTTAAAAGTATACAATATGTCATCCTGACGGTACGCCGAAGCGGCTTGTCGAAGGATCTCTTTGAAATTATTTAGATTCTTCGCAAGCTCAGAATGACAAAATACTCTGGAATGTCACTTTTTTAAACGCAACTTGGTATAAGGTTACTTCCATAAATATCTCCGATTCAGGTTATTCAAGAAAATCGAAGAATAGTCTAACAACTTATAAAACAAACTGCATACAGGCTTGTCGGAAAGGAGGGGGTATCAAGGTTGGCTGATCGGAAGGACACGATGGAATATATTTTCCTGCCGGTGTGTCTATTCAAAATCAGTTCATAGAAATAATGAAAAATAATAATGTATCTTACCATATCGATCATTCATCTGGCACTCATTAAATTTTTACAACAACAGATCTAGCAATAAAATCATGTAAAGCTCTTCTTTTCTCATTAGTAAGCATTGTAATAATTTCTACTCCAAACCAAATAAAATGAATTGAACCTATCGCTATCAGGATAATAAAATTGATGATTGAGACATTTCCAGGATTTCCACTTTGTAAGCTTGAAGTAATCATCATTGAATAAGAACAATCTCAAAACCTCAGTCAGAAGCCAATTGGATTAGTTGTTTTCTTGCTGAAAAAGCGTCGCAATCGTTCTTTGCTAGCCTCATTGAGTGAGTAAAGAAGTGGCACCAAAATTAACGTCATGACTGTCGCCACAGCCAAACCATACATGACCGCATAATTCATAGGCAACCAGAATGTTCCGGCTTCTGATCCAAAAATAACCACATTGGGCCAACGATAAAAGTTAATATCCATGCCCATTGTGATTGGCAACAAACCCAGGAGAGTAGTCATTGCTGTCAAGACAACAGGACGTAAACGCACCATTCCTGCCAACAAAATGGCATCGTGACGTGGATAGCCTCTGGCTCTCAATTGATTAGTGTAATCAATCAACACGATGGCATTATTAACCACAACACCTGCCAGCGAAATCGTACCAATCCCTCCCATCAAAATACTGATGGGCAGACCATGAACAATCATCCCCAGAAATACACCACTCAACGAAGCTGCCACTGAGGCCAGAATCACAAATGGTAACGTGATCGAATTAAATTGTGTCACCAGCACCATAAAAATTAAAAAAATGGCCACAACGAAACTTTGCATCAAAAAAGCCTGGGATTCTTCCTGCTCTTGATTGGCTCCCGTGTACGAGATGTGGATGCCCAGTGGCAATTGCAAACCCTCCAGGCGTTGTTGAACGTCTCTCAGGACATCAGCATCAGAACGGTCTTTGGAGGTATCGCCTGCAATGGTAATCACCCGTTTCAAATTGACATGACGTAGAGAGCCTACTGCTGGACCACGTTTAACCACAGCCAGTTCGTTTAGAGGAATGGGAGCTCCCTCCGATGTCATGATATATAAATTTTCCAAATCCGTATCATATTGACGAAATTGTTTATCAAGCCGAACGACGATGTCATATTCATCTTGTCCCAACCGATACGTAGACACATCTCTTCCATTAAAAGCGGTGCGGATGGTACCAGCAACCTGATCGACTCGGAGCCCATGACGAGCGGTTTTTTCACGGTCAATGATGACCCGTAATTCTGACCGGTTGGTGTCATAGTCGGTTTCCAGATTAACCAATCCTGGAGTATCTTTAATTTTACCTTCGATCATTTCCGCGATTTCATTCATCTTTTGAAAATCATCTCCACTCAATTCTATATTAACCGCACGCCCTGTGGGAGGACCCATTTCCTGTTCCTTCAAACGAACTTCTGCACCAACATACGTTGGCAGTAATTTGCGGATTTCTTCGATGACTTCAGTCGGACGCATTTCTATCCATCCTTGCCAATCTGGAAACGCCAAACGGATGGCACTGCTCCAGGGTTGATTGTCAGCACCCACATTAGCGATGATGGCATCAGCATGTATTTGATAAGGCAGTACCTCTGTTTCAATTTGTTTGACAATTCGATCAGATGTTTCCAAGTTGGTTCCAAAAGGAGCAGAAACCTGGACAATTGCACTTCTGGGCTCTTGCTTTGGAAAAAACTCGGTTTTCCCTTCTGAATTGATGACTGTGAAATAAAAGATGACCATACCCCACCAAAAACCCGCCATCATCAACAAAGAGTAAAAAGGATGGCGTAGTGCCCAGTCCAAAATAGTACGGTACTTGACGAGCAGCTTCGATTGTTCGACCAGTTCTATTTCTTCAAGCTTGCCTTTGACCCGTGGGCGCTTCATCAGTGTCGCACAAATCACTGGATTAAAAATCAACCCAACCACCAGTGAGCAAGTCAGAGTGATGATAAGGGTTTTGGGCAAAAAATTCATGAACTCCCCCATGATCCCAGGCATGAAAAGCAAGGGAAAAAAAGCAGCCAGGGTCGTAATGGTTGAAGAAATCACAGGAAACGCCACTTCATTGACACCGACAATAGCCGCTTCTTTTCTGGATTTCCCAGATTGAACATGACGATAAATGTTTTCTACAATCACAATAGCATTGTCCACCAACATGCCTAAGGCAAGAATGAGACTGAATAAAACGACAAAGTTTAGGGTGATGCCAATCCACTGCAACACCATAAAACTCATCAACATGGAAAAAGGAATGGCTAAGCCCACGAACAAAGCATTCCTGCCCCCCATCACCAGAAATAACACTGCACAGACGAAGATGATTCCCGTGATGATATTGTTTTCCAGGTCACTCACCAGCTGGTCTACAAATTCCGCATTGTCCTGTAACAACGTATAGGTCACTTTTCCTTGATATTTCTCTCTTTCCTCAGCAACCACTTTTTTGATTTGCCTGGAAATTCTTGTTAAATTCTCACCCGTTCTTTTTGAAATCTCCAGGGAAACAGACTCTAATCCATTGAGGCGAGATCGACTCTCTAAATCCTTAAAGGTGAAGGCGACATCGGCAACATCCTTGATAGTAATTGGCCCAAATCCAGGGGCGGTGATAATCATATCCTGGATTTCTTCTACGGATTTTACCTCTCCTGGTACATTAATAAGGTAACGCATCGGACCAATATCTATTCGTCCTCCCGGAATACTGCGGTTTTCTGAGATGATTGTATTGGAAATCATATTGAGATCGAGGTTGTAATACCTCAATTTATAAGGATCGACATTGACCTGCATCTCCTTTTCCAACCCACCAATGCGATTGACTTCCAGAATACCAGGAATGGCTTCAATCCGATCTTTCAGATCTTCCGCAATCCTTTTCAAGTTAACCAAGCCAATTTTTCCCGAAAGGTTGATAATCAAAATGGGCTCTTCTGACAAGTTGATTTCATTGACAATGGCATCTTCTGCGTCTTCTGGCAATTCAGGTTCAACGCGATCCAGGGCTTCTCTGACTTCATCCAGGGCATCATCAATGTCAAAATCTGGCATGAATTCCATTTCAATGACCCCCACCCCATCTGTTGAGGTGGATTTCATTTTTTTCAAGTGGTCAATATTCTGAAATTCTTTTTCCAATTTGTTCGTAATTTGAGCTTCCACATCAATAGGAGATGCGCCTGGAAAGGGGACACTGACAATGATAAAAGGGATTTGAATATCAGGATTGGCTTCTCTTGGCAGAGACAGGTAGGCCGATGCTCCTGTGATAATCACCAGGAGCATCAAAATAAACATGGTAGACGGTTTTTGAATAGCCAGCTTGCTTGGCTTGAATTCCATAAATTATACTTTTTGTTTAATACTTCTGACAGTTTTAGGACGCAGATTTTTAAGATTTAAAAGATTTTTAATATCGTACTTAGAGTCTGTCAATAATATTGAAAGCATGAGTCAAACCAAGATTATTTTAATACTGCTAAGACTCGAATTATAAGTTTAACAATGATTCTGCTAGTTTTTATAAACGATTGATGATATTGATTTTATCTATCATCTTGAGTGAAATGAAAAATTCAATTAGGTCACTCATATTAAAGAATATTTTTTACATATATTTAGGATGACACTAAAAACTGTTAGAAGTATTGTTTAAATTAATTGGCAATCAAAATTAATAAGGCTGTAGACTCCTAAATCTCTTTGATCCTGATGATCTGCGTTCAAAAAATTGTAAGGATTATTATGATAAAGAAAATTGTTATACCAACAATCAAAAAGTTTATTTTGTTTGTTGACGAGTTGAAGCAACATTAATCTTTTCTTGGTCCGATAAAAATTGATGGCCAGTGACCACTAATTTTTCACCACTCTGTAATCCGGAAACAACCTGGACCTCATCTTTGATAATCGTTCCCAGGTGAACAGATTTTTCTACAGCAGTTCCATCGTTTTCCACAAAAACAATGCGGCCATTCTCTCTTTCGAGCACCGCATGGCGGGGAATGATGATCTCATTAGCTGCTGCCGTTGTGATCATTTCGACCCTGGCCATCATACCAGGCAACAGTTGCCGTTGTGGATTATCAATGATGATTTCTGCAGGAAAGCTGCGATTTTGCAAATCCGCTTCTAAACCAAGAGTTTTCACACGGCCTGTGAAAAAGGTCCCAGGAATGGCATCGATCCTCACTTTTACCTCTTTTCCCGGTGTCACAAACATCATTTCTCTTTCTGGAATATTAATCGAGGCCAATACCCTGGAAATATCCATAATTTCAAAAAGTTCCTGTCCTCGACTGACCACTTCTCCAATATTGACGTTTTTGGATTTGATCACTCCAGAAATCGGAGCTTTGACCTTTGATTTTTCCAAATCATATTGGGAAATTTCCAGATTGATCTTCTCCACATCCCTTTTTGTTTTATAAGTATCCAATTTAGAGGCTGTCGAAACTTGTCTTTCAAATAGCAATTTTTCTGTTTTATATTCTGATTCGGCTAACTCATAATTAGCACGAGCCAGTTTTTCCTGCAACCCTAACCGTACTGTTGAAATATTGACTAGAACCTCCCCTTCTTTCACTGATTGACCTTCATCAAAACCGATTTTTTCTGAAGTACCATCTGTTTCAGAACGGATGGAGACGCGCTCAAACGGCTCAAGATGTCCAACATAAGTACTTTCCAATTCCAATTGACGTGGAACCAACTCTAATGTTTCCACGTTCGTCACACTAGGTGTGTTTTGTGCCATTAAGCCTTGAGGCAATAAAGCAAGACTCCATATGAAAAACAGGACTTTATATTTTTTCAATAGCAAATGCATGAGACTTCCTGAAATAGGGTTAAGTTATCGTTCGAGTTGATATTGTTCAAAAATATCACCCGTAAGGATTAATAATGATAGATATACTTTTTCATAATTAATGAGGCTTTGAATTTCGCTACTTTGTGCAGAGAGCAGTTCTTGTTGTGCTTCTGATACATCAAGACTAGTACTTTGTCCAAGGCGTTGTTTTTCGATTTCCTGCTCCAGTAATGTTTCTGCTAATTCACGAATCGCAATAGCCTGTTTGATGTCCTTTTCGGCAAAATCTAAATTCCGTTGAATGGATTTTAATTCAACATACAGTTGGTCTTGGAGTCTGGAGGCTTGAATGTCCAGTTGTGTGCGTTCCAGCTTTCTTTGCTTGATCTCTTCAGGGGTTTCATGGTCAAACAAGGGAATCGACCAGGTCAATCCAACCTGATATCCATGCAGTTTTGACTCACTATAGGTATCAAAAGTTTTGGAAAGTTCTTTTTCAGCGCCTTTCCAAGTATAACTAACATCCAGGTCTAAATTTGGATCTTCTTGATCAAAAGCTGCTTGCAGATCATATTCATTGGTCTGGATAGTAGACTGCAATAGTTGCAAATCAACAGAATTTTTTAGTGTCTTTTCCAGAAGTTTTTCAAACCTGGTAGGAACCTCATGAAGCTGAGGTCGATCTCCAGGTAAGAAGCCGTAGGGCAATGCTCGCAAATCCAAAGCGATTCTTACTTGATCTTCGACTTGTCGAATGTTGTTTTCCACGTCCGATAAACTCTGCTGGTTTTTCAGCAGTTGGATTTCACTTTGCTTCACATCGGTCCATATGGCAACACCCAAATCTTGTCGAATCTGGTTCTCTTCCAATAACTGTTGGGAAACTTTCACTGCTTCCTCCAAAACACGTTTTGTTTCCCATAGTCCTGCCAAATCCCAATACGTTTGAGCAAAAGCTTCGAAAATTTGTAATTTTGTATCATGAATGCTCACCCTGCTGTCATTCAGCCGGAGTTCGCTTTTACGTTCAGGAATATCATTAACCTCTCCCCAATCCTGGAAAATAGGGACCGACATTCCTAAAGTGAAGGAAGAAGAAAAAACAGGATCTTCATCAGAATCTTCTTCTTCTAAACTATCGCCCTCCTCTTCGATCACATAACCTTTGTCTTTACTGGAGCTTGTAGAAAATGTGGCAGAATAGCTGATTCCACTGGAAGTTTCCTGAGACCAGCTTGAGGAAAAATTGTCGGAACTGGTCACATTATACGACAAGTAAGAGGAAGAACTTTCGCCGGAAAAATTTGTGAACGTACTAGTAGAACGACTCTGTTTTACGTTATTAACCAGTGTTGGATTGAAACGTTCCTGCGTGGCCAGTAATTCACTGGCAGCAATTCGTTCTCCCAATACGCTTGATTTAATCTGTGTGTTGAACTCTTGCACTAATTGAAGCGTATTCTTTAAAGAAGATTTCACAACTTTACGGCCATCAATTTCTACAATTTCCAGGCCGGGAATGGCAGCTAACTTTTGCAACAGTTTGGGATCAATGGATTCTTGGGCAGAAGCACTTTGTATCAAGAAGGTAAAAACCGATAACAAACTGATGCAAATACTCAGAATGGATATTCTTTTCATTATGTCAATTGGGATCATTGGAAAAATTATATCAGACAAACTAAAAACTATTCTTTTCTAAATAACATTACGTGTACGAATCCTGCTAGAGATGAACAACCTTTATCAGGGAATCACTCCATTTGTTTCTGCCTTTTATCCTCTGTTTATATTGCGGAAATGAAGAACATATTTGAAAAAATAACTTCGTTTTACAAAATCCGTTCACGCTATGTCATATTTTTAACAAAACATTGTGAAGCAAATATGAAGACAGACTAACAAATTTCAAAGACAAAAACTTTTCTCAAATGTAACATTTTGTCACAAATAGTAACACAACAAAAAATGAAAAACAGCAGCAAGTGTTTTTTCAACAGAAGCATGGCCATTCAACTAGAAAAGTTTGTGTATCGAAATAGTTGATGGTATTTTCTTGAGTAAAAGAAAACTGACAAACAATCAACTTGTTTTGACTTTGTAGCAAAGGAAAATGCAAACACAAGAGTTATTATTGGAATTCAGCATCAAAGAATTTCCAGAAATTACTTCCAAAATTCGACAATGGATCGCTTATGTCATAGGGGGGGCGGTGATTGTGGATAAAAAAGTGGACCCACAAGAAGTCGAATACGCCAAGCAAATTTTTAAAACATTTGGTGAGTATCAAAAAATGTTGGAAACATTTCAACAAGTGATCAATACGAACCAACCGATTACGATTCCTCCCATCGATCTTTCTCCCAAGCTTGCCGAGATCGTTTTCAGATGTATTTTACGCATTTGCATCAGTGATCGTAATTTAACATCAGAGGAAGTGCATTACATTCAGACAGTGAGCACTGTTTTGAAGATGGAAAAAGAGAAAAAGCGCAGCATGATCAAACAAGCGATTTTTCAAGCCAAAGAGAAATTTTTCAGACAATTTACAGCAAATTTGGAAGAAAAAGAGCGTTATTGGCTGGCAGCAATGATTTTAAAAATTATTTATGCTGATGGTAAAGTTCACCAAAAAGAATTACCCTATCTCAACCATGTTGCCGAATTGCTTTCAGATTCTCCAGAACTGATAAGATCGGTCAAAAAAGATGCTGCCGATTTTTCACTCGAACAATTTGGTAAAGTCCACTTATCCTCGGAAACAATAGCCAATTTACTGGAATACCTGTTGCGCATTATTATGAGTGATCAAACATGTGAGGTCAATGAGCTGGAACTTCTCTTTGCAATTGCGAAAACACTTGAATTTGATGAACTGCAATTGGAAAGCTTGGTCAAATCTGTCAAATCGGATTACCAATTTTTATTTGCATGATTTCCTAAATCTTTCGCTTAAAGCGTTTCTCCACTTCCTGATAGGAAAATTCAATAAATACGGGTTGCCCATGAGGAGAGACTCCAAAAAAGTCATTTGTTTCTAGTTCCATAACCAACTTTTTCATGTCTTCCAAACTTAACTTCTCTCCAACCTGAATTGCGGAATGGCAGGCCACTTTTTCCTGTATATGTTTATGGATTTCCTCTGGCCGACGATTTTTACCAAAAAGTGCAAGTTCATCTAAAATTGCTAAAATGGTTTCTTGACATTTATTTTCGGAGAGCATGCATGGGATGGCATGAATCGAATAGGTCGTCTTTCCAAAAGGCTCGATCTGAAAACCCATTTTTTTAAATTGTAACAAATATTGTTCCAACAAAATAGCATTCTGTGGACTCAGTTCCAGCAAAATAGGAACAGAAAACGATTCTCCTGAAATGTTGCCGGCCCTACATGCCTGCTGATATGTTTTTAAAAGAGTACATTCCGATGCTGCATGTTGGTCAATTAACACCAGTCCTTCCTGCTTTTCTATAACAATATAACTGGCATTCAGCTGTCCCATTATTGGTGGAATCTGCTTGTCTTTAATCCGATGAGCGAAATCAGGAAATTCGACTTTTGTCTTGTCTGGCGTGGGTTCTATTTTCTTATCTTGAGGCTCTATTTTTTCTTTGGGTTGAGGCGTTTGTTGAGTTTTCCTGGTGAAAGACGGTTCTGTGGATTTCAAAGAGGGGATTGGGGAGAAAGCCGGGGGTGGTTCGCTTTCAATGGGTATTTCCATCTGCTCCTGAAGGAGAGAGCGCTGAACTGGTAAAACAGAAACATTTCTTTGCGAAACATAAGAAGGGAGTTGATTGCCAAAATGTCGTTGATGGGAAGCACCCATGAGGGCCTTGTGCAAATGATCCACCAGGATTGTGTGGATCAATTGACTATTACGAAAACGAATTTCAGTCTTAGCAGGATGAACATTGACATCAATTTCTGACGGATCTAAATAGATTTTTAAGAAAAAAGCAGGATGTTGGTTTTTTATCAACAAGGTGCGGTACGCATCATAAATCGCATGATTGACCGTTAAACATTTGACAAAGCGGTCGTTGACAAACAAATATTGCCAACGCTTGCTTGATTTCGAACCTGTTGGCAAGGAAATGAACCCTTCGTATTTCAGATAATTTTCCTGATGTTCTACCGATACCAGGGTATCCTGAAATTCTTCACCAAAAAGTTGATAAATCCGTTGTTCTAGGGTTTGTCCTTTTGAAAGACTAAAAACCAGTTGTTGATTATGAGTTAAGCGAAATTGGATGTGAGGTCTAGCCAATGCTTGATGTAAAATGGTTTCTTGGATATGGCGAAATTCAGTAGGTATGGTTTTCATGAACTTCAAGCGTGCCGGGGTATTGAAAAACAAATTCTGGATCGTAATTTTCGTTCCTTTCGGAAAACCTGTTTTACTGATCTTCTCCAGGATGCCCCCTTTGATCGAAAGTGCAGTCGCTCCCACCTGTTCATCGTGACAAGTCAATAATTCAAGGTGAGCTACTGATGCAATGGAGGCCAAGGCTTCTCCTCGAAATCCCAGTGTTTGGATTTGTTCCAGATCCTTTTCTGTATAAATTTTACTGGTGGCGTGCCGTTCGATGGCTAAACGAGCATTTTGTTCATCCATGCCAGAACCATTGTCTAAAATGGAAATAAAATCCTTACCTCCACTCTTAATGGTAACAAAAATTTGATCAGCTCCTGCATCAATCGAGTTTTCCACTAGTTCTTTGACAATGGAAGCAGGGCGTTCTACGACCTCGCCAGCCGCAATTTTATTAATGAGCTGTTCGGGTAGAATTTTGATTTTCATCAAATCAGACTTAGGCATATTTACTTCATCTCGTCTGAAGAAGCAGACTCATCTGGTGGTGAACTGATCGTATATTCTTCTGAAGCCCATGCGGCTTGATCAAGAGTTTGACAACGTTTTGAACAAAAAGGACGGAAAGCATTGGATGCCCACTCTACAGGTTTCCTGCAGGTTGGGCATGGTATGATCATTTTTTTTGTACTTGGATCGGACATAATAATAGTAGGGCTGATCATATTTTCGGCCACCTGAAATTGTTCCTCCCTCTTTCAAGAACAGGGCCTACTTTTGTTTAGAAGGGATTAGTGCTATACTCACAGCCTCCCATAGCCGAAGGTCGGTGCCACTCTCTTAATCAAGGAGAAAGAAATCTTTTTCACAACTGCCAGAAATATGACTAACTCCGATTTGTTGAAATGAGGGAGGAGTGTTTCGAGATGCATTCCCACCACCAGACAGCCGGTCTAGTGATTTTTGCCAGACTCGTCATTTTTTTGTAATCCCAGCACTTCAATTTTTTTACGCAAGGTATTACGATTGATTCCTAAGATCTTTGCACTGCGATTCTGGTTCCACTTGGTTTGTTCTAACGTCAACCTCAGTAAAGGACGCTCGACCTGTGGGATAATCAAATCCATCAAAGTCTCTCCACCCTGCTTGACATATTCTGCAACAACAGGCTTGATGTGTTGATATACTATGTCTTCTAAGAGGGCTTCTCCTTCCTCCACATTGGGACGCTGCTTTAAAATATTATGAGGCAGGTTCTCCATTGTGATGGTTTCGGTCACATTGGTAATCATCAAGCTTTTGATGACATTTTCCAATTCTCTGACATTACCAGGCCAATGGTAACGCTTCAATTCTTCCATTGCATCAGCAGCAAAGCGTTTATTGCAAATGGCTAATTCATGGGCGCCTTTGCGTAGAAAATGTTCCACCAGTAATGGGATATCATCACGCCTCTCCCGTAAAGGAGGCAAATACATTGAAAACACATTCAGGCGGTAATAAAGATCTGTACGAAACTGTCCATCTTCAATCCGTTGTTCCAGATTTTGATGAGTTGCTGCAATAACCCGCATATTCGTTTCAATTATTTCATGTCCCCCAACTCGCTCAAATGTTTTCTCTTGTAAAACCCGAAGCAATTTACTTTGCAGCTTGAGTGGCATATCACCGATTTCATCTAGAAACAATGTTCCTGAATTGGCCAGTTCGAGCTTCCCTTTTTTACGTTCTACGGCTCCTGTGAAGGCTCCTTTTTCATGGCCAAACAATTCGGACTCAAGAAGTTCTGAGGGAATAGCAGCACAATTTAATGCAATAAAAGGCTGGTCTGAACGCGCAGAGTGCTGGTGAATTGACCGAGCAATCAGTTCCTTGCCAGTTCCGCTTTCGCCCAGAATCAATACGGTCAAATCCGTAGGAGCAACCCGGCCAATGGCTTTGTAAAGACTGTGCATTATTTTTGTATTGCCGACCAATGTTTCTCCGGCATCACGTTTGAAAGAGGACGCCTCTTTTCTGTTACGCCGGCTACTGCCAATCACTTGTGTTGCTTGTTCAATCAACGTTTCCACATCTTCGATATCAAAGGGCTTGGCTAGGTAGTCATATGCCCCAAGCTTCATGGCAGTGATGGTATTGTACATCGTGCTTTGGCCGGTGATCACAATGGCAAGCAAGTCTGGACACTGCTTCAACGCATCTTCCATGAAAGAAAGACCGTCTTGACCGGGTAGATTGATGTCAATGAACGCTATATCAATTGCCGTACTCTCCATTATTTTTCTGGCATCTTCAGCACTTTCAGTCAAATGAGGAGTATAGCCCAATCGGGAAAGAGTCTGCTCTAAAACCCATCGAATACTTTGTTCATCGTCAATAATCAAAATTTGAATGGAATTCCCCATATATTGTTTAACTTTCAGGTTTCCGGATATAATTCTCCAGCTCGTTCTTGAGAATGCGAATACTCAGTAACGCATCGGCCCCACTGATCGGTAAATTGGGTCCGAATTCACCACGGGTTTTGTTGGTGACTGTCATGATATTACGAGAAACTAAGGTACGTGCAGCATTATAATAAAATGCATCGGCACGCACATCAGGCCACGGAGAGGTGTCTCCAATGAATCGAGTGGATAAAGAACGATCTTTGGTCACTTGAATCAAGATGTCTTCAAGCATGATCGCAAATTCGGCGCGAGTGATGGTTTCGTCAGGATAGAATAAATGTTGAGGACTTGCTTCTAAACCACGCACTCTGAGGTCTAAAATTTGTTCAATGTCACTGCGAAGCGGATGTTGTTCAATATCAGTAGCGACTGGAATTTCGCGTTTTTGTTGGGTGACGAACTGTTTTGTTGGCGGTTTAAAGCTGGTATCGTACTTTTCTTTGGCTGCATCACGACCATATAATTGAGGGAGTCGCAATTCTTCTACCAGCATTGCAGCCATGTCTCCCCTTGTGAGACTGGGGCTCTTCGAAATCTTTTTTCCTAAACGGCTTCCCGGCTCAGCCCGTATTATTTTTTGTAATTCTTCAAGGGCCAGGTCCGCTTCACGGGTGAACCCTAAATTCAGTTCCAGCACGGTGCTGTACTGTGTCATTGCTTTACGAAAATCAGAAGCGTCTCGGTAAGCCTCAGCCATATAAAAGTGTGGCTCCGCACGGAGGTTGGCAAATTTGATATTGTCCTCATCCTGATAAAGATCCACCGCATCTTCAAAATGGCTTTCGGCCTCATCCAACCAATCCTCCTCTGCTTTCAACATAGAAACCACCCGAATTGCCATGACATGCGCATGGGCTTTTTCACGGTCATTTTTCGCATCATCAAAAGACTGGTCCAGGAGTTCCATTGCTTGTTCGGTATCCTTCTCCTTTTCTTCAGCCGATTTTCCTGCCAATGTGGTCTCATGTGCCGTCACCAATGCCTGTCCCGCCAAAGCTGGTGAATATTTGTCGTTGATTTCTAACGCCAGACGAAACTCACGACGGGCTTCTTTCCATCGGTTCTCTTTGATCATATCCCGTCCCCGCAAGGCATGATGCGCAGGATCGTCTAACTTGGACTGCTGTTTTCGCAATTTGGGTTGAGACGAACAACCAGCAATCCATAACATCAACACACATAATCCTATTACAAAGGTTAACCACTTTTTCGTAAACATTTTTCCTCCTTCATGAAGATCGGGAAACTTCTAAATTTTTGTAATAACTTAGCCACGAAATGGCACTAAGAACCACTAAATTTTTAAAAATAAGGTGCCGCAACTATAGTGTTCCAGAAAATTATTTTTTTGGAGTTCCCCCTTTTTTTCAAAGGGGGTAGGGGGATTTTGAAAATAATTTCCTGGAACACTATATATAAACTATTTTGTGACCCTTCATGTACTTAGTGGCTAATGGCAAATTTTCTATGCCAGAAAAAACCAACGATAAAAGGTTTCCCTATTTGGAGTAACACCTGATTTAGATGGTTCAATAGGGCCGTTTCGTTATGCCATCATCCGTTCTTTATAGGTTTCCTTATCCTCTAACACATGAATGATTTTCTGTATTTCTTCATTGGCAATTCGTTCACTTTCCCCAAGAAACTTGAAAAAACGCTCTAATGAACTTTGCATACTGACTAAATCATCCACTACGGGGTTGAGGTTTTCAACAAACCAGTTGCCGAGGAAATCATCTAGCATTTCGGCATTCCACTCTTCCAGGGGACTTGTCGTATAATCCTCAACAAACACTTCAATATCTTCTTTTATGCGGTCTTGCTGATCCTCATCCAACCCGATCAAAGTTTGATGAAATGCTTCTATCAACTCTTCATCAATTTGGGGTGTCTCCATGATGGTGTCATCAATAGTATCATCAAGTGCCTCTTCTTCCAGCACCTCATCTTCGGTGTCATTCATCGATTCTACCAATTCCTCAATGAATTGCATATGAGTGGTTTCGTATGCTTCTACAGCCTTCAGAATTTCAGAACGATCCAAAGTATTTCCCTGGATTTCGGCTTTAGAACGAAGGTAAATACCCACAATTAATGGATTAATAAAGTAGGGCATTTCATCATGATCCAAGGCATATAAAATTCCTTTAACCATCAGATTTTTTTGCATACTTCCCTCGGTGCGAATATCCATTTCTTTCAAACGTTTTTGAAAATCGTTAATGAATTCGTCGGACAATGCCTTCTTTAAAACTTCCGGATCAGGCACATTGCTTTCCAAATGAGGACGCATGGTCTCTTTATCAAAGCGTAAGTCATCCAGCTCCTGCTCATAAGCTAAGATAGGAATTTTTTGAAGAAGTTTATGTAATTCCCTTTCTGAAGTTGGCTGTTGAGGTGCACGACTGGCAGATCGTCGCCGTTGCACCGCCTTTTTAACCTGCTTTTGCTTTTTACGCTTCAGCATCCCTGCTTTCTGCTTCTTATTTTTTTTCGCCATCCTTTACTGTGATCTAACCGTAAGGTGATTTCCAAGAATGAATTTACTTAGATTGTGCTGGATTTTTTTAGAGCTTCAAGCGGTCCGTCGATATGGCATCGCCAAAGGTACATGGTGGGCATGTAACCAAAGCGATAACTCCGAAAATCTAAAAAAATGCTAACAAAATAGGTAAATTCTTTGCCGGAAACCATCTAAGTTTCTAAAAATCATTCCCCTATCTGAACTTTTCTGTGGAATGAAAAATGGGATTTATAAATTCAAAGAGTCTTCTTTCTCACTTTTTCAAATGATCTTCAAGACAATCAAAAGAAAAGTCACTTGTTTTTACTCAGTAAATGAAAATTTATGGACTCATGGTGTAAGAAAAAAACAAAATAGAAGACTACTCTTTTTCAGGGAAATAAAGTATATTAGTGTTTCACGTTTCACTCCATTTTTACCAGCTTGCCACAATCAACAAATGAAATACCAAAAAATCAGCAAAAGTAGCCTATTCGGGTTCTGTACCTTTATCTTCTGTCTTTTTCCAGCAATCGTTTCTGCTCAATTCCAGACCTCCGAACCTGCAATTCCCGAAAAAACCATCACATTTTCTCTGACATTAGAAAACAATAACCCTCATCCTGGTGAGCACACACGGGCTATTGTCAAAGGAAAGCTGGAACCAGGATGGCATATCTACTCCCTTGTTCCTGCAGCAGATGAGTTTGCTCCTCCCCCGACCAAACTTGTTTTTAAAGAAGCGGAGAATGTTGTGGCATTGGGGCGTTTTTATGAAAACAATCCCACCACAGCACTTGATCCAGTGATCGGTATGGAGCTGAGTTATCACAAAAAATATGCATACTTTTATCAGAACCTCCAATTGGCAGATGATGCACCCAAAGATCAACCAGTTACTATTCAAATCAGCGTCAGGTACCAAACATGCAGTGATAAAATTTGTCTTCCTCCCAAAACAGAAGTCTTGAATACGACATTCACCCCTGGTTCTGGTGGTGTTCGTGCTGAATATGCAAATGCTCGCTATGACATCAATCCATTACCTGGCACAATTGATAGCCCAGATGCCTTAGCTGGTATGCTGGACGGTGGTTTTTGGCAATTTATTGGCCTGGCCATCTTTTCTGGCTTTCTCGCTCTGCTCACTCCTTGTGTTTTTCCAATGATTCCTGTCACTGTCGCATTTTTTACCAAACAGGAAAATGCTTCTTACGGTCAAGTATTCCGGCTATCGGCACTTTTCGGAGTTGGGATCATTGGCACTTACACTGTAACCGGAATGGGGCTGTCTGTTGTTTTAGGAGCAACTGGCGCTATCCAGTTGGCCACCAATGGGTATGTCAATTTTGCGATTGGTATCCTCTTTACGGTCTTTGCATTCAGTTTGATGGGTTTTTTTAATTTGGCATTGCCTGCAGGAATCAGCAACCGGATGGACCAGTTTTCTCGTCAGGCAGGAGGACCCATTGGTGTGATTTTGATGGGGCTGGTTTTTACGTTAACCTCCTTTACATGTACTGTGCAATTCGTGGGGACTTTATTAATTGCTGCCTCACAAGGACATTGGCTGTGGCCCATCATTGGGATGTTGGTGTTTTCCACTGTTTTTGCGTTACCATTTTTCTTACTGGGACTGATCCCACAATTGATTCAAACCATGCAATCTCAATCCGGTGCATGGCTTTCTCATACCAAGATTATCCTGGGGCTGCTGGAGCTGGCAGCGGCCTTTAAATTTTACAGCAATGCCGATCTCGTTTGGCAATGGGGGATCATTGATCGTGATTTTGTCTTATACACCTGGATCATTCTCTCATTTTTAGGGGGGGGCTTTTTATTGGGAATGGTGGCCATTAAAAACATACGTGTTGAAAAGACAGGAGCTTTGGGTTTTACGGCAGCCTTTAGCTTCTTATTATTGGGTTTCTACCTCACCAAAGGATTGCATGGGACACCGCTTCATGGCCTGGTGGATGCTTACCTGCCTCCTGAGTTGTCCACATTTCAGAATCCCATTTCTACTTCTACTCCTTCTTCTCCCGACTACAATGTGGACCAGGTTCATGCCTTGCCCTGGCTGAATAATTTGCCACAAGCCCTAAGCATTGCCAAAAAAGAAAACAAACATGTATTTGTCGATTTTACCGGCTATACCTGTGTCAATTGTCGATGGATGGAAAAACATATTTTTGCCAATCCACAGGTTTTAGAAAAATTCAAACAAAAATTTGTGTTGGTCCAGTTGTATACCGATGGTGGAGAAAATTATGAAGCCAATCAGACCATGCAATTAGAGCGGTTCCACACCCTGGCTCTTCCATTTTATGTGGTACTGGACCAAAACGACCAGATTGTCGCCCGGCATTCTGGCATTGTCTCCAGCCCTGAAGAATTCCTGTCCTTTTTGCAGCAGGATGCCTATTCTACCGCCAATATCAGCCAATCGGACAACAAACTTTAATACAAGTCCATTGATTTATTGAACCATTTGGGATATTTTACAATCTATTGTTTAGAATTTATTTTAGCCGCAGAAACTCAAGGAGCACAGAAAATTTATATTTTTATTCTCTGTGTTCTCTGTGACTCTGTGGCAGCCTGTTTGGTTCCAGTTGTACCAAGTTGGAATAGTTCGCAGCCTTCACTTTCTCTCACTTGAGGGGGTGTCACGGAATTCGACTGCAAGTGGAAATAAAGAGAGCAAGTCGTGGGTGATACTCTGGGCCACGTTAAAAGGAGTATCAAAAACTTTAACTGCAAACAACGCAGACTATACACCTGCTGAAGCAGCTCTCGCTGCTTAATAAAAAGTAGGCGCTTGCCAACTCGTTTGCCTGAGACGAATTGGTGAGTGTCATATGAGTCAGGCTGGTTCGTTTGTTCCTCCACCAAACGGATGAGACCTTAGGAGGTGTTCTGAGGTGAGGTGGTTCACTCCCGACATCCTCAGCAAAAACGAAAAGTGTGAACTAAACTTGTAGCGCTCTTTGTGGAATCTCTGTAGGACGCGGGTTCGACTCCCGCCACCTCCACCATTTCTTTCCCTTTTCTCAAGTATTTCCTAAGGATGATTAACAATGGATAATGTCTCTGGAAATATCCTTATATCTAGTAAACTAACCCATTTCACAAATGCTTAAACCTGCTCTATCATTTACATTCATATGGGCATAGACACTTGTGCCATATAGTAATAATATTTGACCGATCGGTACAAACAATGTATAGTATTACCTGGAAGAAATTTTGATATCTAGATTAAAATCATTAAAATTATAATATTGCCATGCCCTGGGAAAAGTCATTTAATGAAAATAAAGCTGTAGAAGCAGCCATGCTCCTTTTTTGGGAAAAAGGTTACACAGATACGTCTATGGCGGATTTGCTTGCAGCCACAAAACTTACCAAAGGAAGCTTTTATAACGCTTTTGGTAGTAAGAAAGCCATTTTTTCTAGGGCTTTACTGAAATACGAATTTGAAAATCATCGTGCGGTTTTACAGAAGTTGGCTGCCACTGATCAACCTGTTCAGGCTATTGAATCATTATTTGATTTAATCCTTGAAGGAATGGCTCAAGATGCTGATAAAAAAGGGTGTTTTTTAATTAATATGTCTCTAGAGTTAAGTTATCATGATGAAGATATTCGAAGAATCGTCACGAATGCGATTGGAGAAGTTGAAACTTTTTTCAAACAAATGATCGAGCTCGGGCAGATGCGAGGTGATGTCGCATTGAGCATTGATCCTCAAAATTCCTCAAAGGCGCTGATGGGGACAGTGGTAGCTATCCGAGTCTTGGGTCGAGGTGTATATGACAAAGCAGCTCTTAAGACCTTAGCTAACCAAGCGATAGACAACATAAAAAATTCTTGAAAAAAAATATTGACATCCAAAGATTATTAGGCTAAGTTTAGACCAGTCATTACAAACAAATCAACGACAACCGAATCAATAACATCCTGAAAAATGGAGTTGAGAGAGGTTTCTATTCAGGCTGACGAAAATCGTCGTGATAAGTTTGTACTGATTAGTACAAATAAACTAACAGCAACTGAGTCTACATCATCGAGAAAGAAGATTTATCGGAGTAGATTTAAAGTATTAAGAAAACCGTTGCGCATATTTAAAACTAAGATTGATATGCCCTATTTGTACTAATCAGTACAAACAAGGCAATTTTAAATAAACTAACAATCTCTTTAAAGGGGACACAATGACTAATTTCACAACACACACAATCGAATCAGCACCAGAAGCAAGCAAACCATTTTTACAGGGCGCACAATCAGCTTTTCAATTTGTTCCTAATCTTTTGGCAACAATGGCAGAAGCTCCTTCATTACTTGAGGGGTATATGTCTCTTGCTTCGATTTTTGATAAGTCGAGCTTTAGTGAAACAGAGCGACAAATTGTTCTGATGACGAATAATCGCTTGAATGGCTGCACATACTGCATGTCCGCACACACTGCTCTTTCTAAAATGGGCGGTGTTCCAAAGGATGTGATTGAATCACTTCGCTCGGGAACACCAATAGCTGATGCAAAGCTAGAAGCGCTTCGCCAGTTCGCCGTTGTTATTAATGAAACACGAGGATGGCCTGAAACTAAGCATTTAGATGCTTTCTTGAGTGCTGGCTACACTCAGCAAAATGTTTTGGAAGTCATTCTCGGCACAGCACTCAAAGTGATGTCCAACTACACAAACCATATTGCAGAAACCGAACTTGATGATGCGTTCAAGCCAACAGCTTGGACAAAATCTGACTTGAAGGCTGCAGCATAAATTTTCACTCACAGAAGCGAGGGCAATCTGACTCTCACTTCAAAACAATAAGGAGATTCCAAATGCTTCTAGATACTCCGATTTGCGATTTTGGTTGGCAAGCTCCCGCATTTAGCCTTGCTGACCCGGACGGAAAGATGCACTCCCTCGATGATGTGATGGGGGAAAAGGGATTATTGGTTGCCTTTATTTGCAATCACTGTCCTTACGTTCAGGCGATTATTGACCGACTTGTTGCTGATGCCAAAACATTGCAGGGCGAAGGCATTAATGTCGTAGCAATCATGTCCAATGACTATAGATACGTGCCCTCTGACAGTCCTGCAAATATGAAAAAATTTGCAGAACAGCACGGGATGACCTTTCCCTATCTTGTTGATGAGACACAGGAAATCGGGAAATTTTATGGGGCGGTGTGCACCCCGGATTTCTTTGGTTTTAATGCCAAGGGAGAACTGCAATATCGCGGACGCCTGGACAACACCAGAATGAATAGCAGCGCAGAAAATCGAACGCCTGAACTATTAAATGCGATGCGCCAAGTTGCTAAAACTGGTTTTGGCCCAGAAGAGCAAATCCCTTCAATGGGATGTTCAATCAAGTGGAGTTAATAATCATCAGAGCGGGTGAATAAACCGCTACAATAAAACGGAAACTATAACCAATAAGAGGAATTATGACTATTGAAGTAAGAAACTCAATTGCACTGGTAACTGGTGCAAATCGTGGAATCGGAAAAGCCGTAACCGTAGGTTTGTTAGAAGCCGGGGTAGTAAAAGTTTACACAGCCGTACGCAACCTTTCATCAGTGAATGATTTAATCAATAAATATGGTGATCGTGTTGTGCCGGTTGAATTTGACCTCACCCGCAAAGAAACCAGTGATGCTGCTGCGACCATAGCCACTGATGTCAATCTGGTTGTTTCAAATGCAGGTGTTGTTAAGCTTTCTACCCCTTTAGATGCAGATGCGGTTGAAAGTATGAAATATCAGATGGAAGGGAATGTTTATCCACTGATTAATTTAGCACAAGCTTTCGGGCCAATTCTAAAAGCCAATGGTGGCGGAGCCTTTGTTCAAATGAATTCGCTCGCATCCATCAAAAACTTTTTGCCATTCACCGGTTATTCGGCATCAAAAGCTGCATCATATTCCGTGACTCAAGGTTTGCGAGAGGCATGGGCAGATCAAGGGACGCAGGTGATTAGCGTGATTGCCGGTCCGATCAAAACAGACATGTCAGATGCTGCCGGTATGAGTGAAGGTGCACCACCGCCCAGCGTGGTTTCCGATGGAATTCTTGCGGCTCTCAAATCAGGAGATTTCTTCGTCTATCCCGATCAGGTCGCTCAAGGCGTGGCCAAGGTTTACGAGTCTTATGCCACAAACGTTTTGGAAATCCCACGATAGTAACATTTTTTAGCCGCAAATGGTCAGTTATATTACTATATAGTATCTCAGATAAATAATTTGGTAGCACTGGAACGCCGGATCGGAGCCTCCCTGTCTGTCAATCACAGGCAGGGGCATGAGGGTTTCCTAAGCCTCGATCCGACGATTCGGTACTACTGCAAGTTTATTATCTGAAAATCTATAGATGAAGCCGAAGCAGCTTGGAAAATAGAAGCAACGCAGAACATTCTTCACTACCTGAAACTGCTGAGTAATTCCATGCACTGGGCTGCGGATCAAAACCCAAATAAGGAAGTTCAAGCACCTAATTGACAAAAATTATGTGACTGTCAATTGCCATATAAAACATACATTTTAACGGAGGTAGTTACCATGCCACGCAACACAGTACTGTTCGACATTAATGAAACGATTCTCAATCTCACTTCATTGAGGCCAAAGTTCAAGGCCGCCTTTGGGGGTGAAGATGTCACGGCAACGTGGTTCTCAATGCTGTTGCACACCTCAGCCGTTTGTGCGTTAACGGGTGTCAAGACAGATTTCGCTAACTTAGCTGGCGCCATGCTTGACACGATTGCCGCACGCTTGGATGTTGCGTTCTCTGATGTGGAGCGCAACAAAATTCTCAGCGGGTTTGCCAACTTACCCCCCCATGCGGACGTCAAACCAGCTCTTACCCGATTGCGGTCTGCTGGTTATCGCACGGTGGCTTTCACGAATTCATCACTCAATTTGGTGACTAGCCAGATCGATAACGCGGGACTCACAAAGTACTACGATGATATAGTCTCAGTCGAGGAAACAGGAAGTTTTAAGCCAGACCCCAAGGTCTACCAGTTTGTCGCTGAGCACCTCAATCGACCGATCGGCGAGTTACGTCTTGTTGCCACCCACGATTGGGACACGCATGGTGCGTTGACTGCTGGCATGCTTGCGGCGTACATCGATCGTTCCGGTGCACCTTATCACCCCCTATACCATCAGCCTGATGTCTATGCGGCAACCATGGACGATGTCGTTGAACAGATTATCGTAAGGGACGGAGATAAGTAGTCAAGGCTGTGTTTTATCAAGAAGGGCGATTAACCTTCAAAACACTAATCGGTTGCTTTCAAATCAAAGGCATATTGAAACGGTGCCGGATCATAATATTCACGGAAGAGCATGATTTTCCCCTGCTCGACATGGAAGAGGCCTCCATATACTTGGCGGTAATTTCTTCCCGTGGAAATAATGTACACATCACCTTTGAATTCTACAAATACCATCTCGGGATCTTGCATCGGATAGATTACCAAATGGTCTGTGAAGTTTGCCTTTCCGCTGATCTTGGGCCATGCTTTGTAGTGTTCCATCAAATTGGCTTTTCCACTCACCTGCTTAGGGAATCCTTTGGGGGAGTATGGCATATGCTGCACGGCATCCTCTGCCCATACTTGTGCAAATTTCTCCATGTCTTTGGTCTCCAACGCTGTCAAGAAATCTCTCACGGCTTGTTCGGTTTGTTGGCGAATGAGGTAGCTCACAGGATTTTGCTTGGCCTGTTCGATAGCTTGCCCAATCAAATCACGACTTCCCGTCTCTGTAACAGCATTGAACCGCATGTGTGTGATTTCCCACTGGCCTGCATTGAAGGCAAAGCGATAATCGTAACTACCGTTGATGCGCCAACGTTTTCCATGGGTATAGTGATCGGCAACCACTTCAGCATGACCTGTAGCACTGTTCCCTGAGACCGTTGCTTTGACCTTGGATAACCGGTGCTGCGTGGCTTCAAACCCAGGCAACACACTCGCCCACTGGGTCATAATCACTTTAGGACTTTTGAGTTCCACTTCTCCCCCAAAAGCAGAGGTGTAATCCACCTCTACTTCGGCAGCAAATAATTTTTCAAGGGCTTCAAAATTCCCTTGGTCGGCCATGGTTCCAACACTATGCATCATCACGGACAAATGGGCTTCTTGAGCAGGATTGGCCTGCGAGATATGAGGGCTGAGTAAGAGTAACGTCATAGCGAATGCTCCGATGAATTTCATAGGTACCTCCGATATTAAAGTGTCTTTTGAAAGTGGCGATCAATCTCTTGAATTGCTTGAGTTACATGCTTAGGATTATCGTAAAAATCGAATTGTGTGACATTCTCTAACCATACGGAAACACTGTGCAACCCCATACGTTCAACAAACTTTTTTGCCCCCTGAGGGATTGCTGCGGCTTCAGAGTGGATCAATAATGTTGGTTTCTTTAATTGATCGGCGGATTGAATGGCATCGTAGGTTAACCACGGCTCCCAAGTGGCGATATTGAATTTATTGTCGTACTCAGGAATAAGCCCACGATCTGTCTCCGTATAGTATGGTGCTTGGTACATAATGGCCTTTTCATCGGTGGTACTAGCCGCTAAGGCGACCGTCATCATACCTGTCTTCTCAAAGTTTGCTTCCGCTTTACGGCTTGCATCAATCAAAGATTTGACGCCCTCTTTGCCACCATAGACAGCATGAACAATCTCTTTGTCATGCAACCAAGGCGCAACCAAAGCGATTGCCTTCAAAGACTCGCTTTGCAAGGCTGCATCGGCAACATAGCCGGCACTGGCACAAATACCCAAACCGGCCACTTGACTGGAAGCGACCTCTGGATGAGTCGTTAAAAAGTCCGCTGCTGCAATGATATCTTGGGTTTTGCGCTGGGGGTCTTCTAAAAACATCAACTCATCTTTTGACTCGCCCCAGCCACGAAAATCAAAAGCCAACGTTGCATACCCTTGATCGGCTAGACGGGCCGCATAAGTACCCGCCATCTGTTCTTTCACTGATGTCCAAGATCCAGTTACCACCACACCTGGAAGTTTTTGGCCTGCTTGGTGGTTGTCAGGCAAGAACATGTGCCCCACCAGGGTTTGACCTTCACTTTCAAAAGTAACTCGTTGCATTTGAGCCGCTTGTGCGGAATAGGTGCCCAAAACGGTCGCGAGAGCAATAGTAGATATGAGCTTTTTCATGATACGTCTCCTTCAGATAGAATGAATAATGAGTTTGAAATAAATGACTGCATGTGCAGCATGTTTATCAATCTACAGAAAAAAACTTTCAGGATCTTGAAGGGTTTTGCGAAGTTTTTGAAGATTCTTGCTATTTCGTAATCTTGCCTTCAAGCGATCTGCGGAATGTGGAGATTCATTGAAGATTCCTGCTATTGTTGCGCACGGAATTGCTTGGGAGTTTTACCTTCAATCTGCTTGAAGACTCGAGAAAAGTGAGCTTGGTCAGCAAACCCACAGTTCAGTGCAATATCAATCATTGGTAAACTGACATCACGGAGTTGTTTCTTGGCCTGTTCCACACGGTAACTCATCACAAATTGATGAGGACTTTTTCCGATGGCATCTTTAAACAGACGGGCAAAATGAGAGGTGCTGAGTGCCGCTTGTTTGGCCATATCTTCGAGGTTAATATCTTTACCATAGTTTGCAGCAATGTAATCAAGAACACGTTTATAATGTTTGGAGGTGAAGTTTTTTGTGAATGCTAGATCTTCGTCACGTTCGATTCCATATTTTTGTATGAGTTTGGTAAGAAAAATACGTGCATAACTTTCAAACATCACAGCCGACCCAAGTTGGCTGTTCAAAGCATCCTGCAACATTACCCCCGCTTGAACAATATCTTCATCTATGAACTGCGGAATGTTCTTCAGTTGGGTATCGGTCAACAAAATCCCCAACTCGCTTTGAGCAAAACGTTCCAACTTATCCGGTTCTAGAGTTATTACGATCACCTTCGATTTGGCGTGCCATTTCCAGCCAGACTTGACGCCTGCAGGTGTTACGATAATCTCATTCTTGTAGTAGGTAAAATCCCGATGTTCCTCATCACGCCAGTTTTCCACCCGATGAGGCTCGTCTTGTAAATTCAATAAGATATGGTGTTGTGCAAAAACCTCATAGGGCATTTCGCCGGGCTCTGCTTCGAAATACTCCAGGGTTAACAATTCGGTCGCCGAGGGGCGATTGAGCTGGTCGCTACGTTGGAGCGGACTTTCGGGGTAGATGTCCTGATAACGAGGAGGCATGGACAATTGAAACGCGTCGATGAAAAATATTAACTTAGATCGCCAAATTAATTATTGTAACACTTCTTTTTTGATTTCATAAGAACTTATTTGAAGCAGAGGTTACAAAAAATGGTAGTGTCCTTTTTAGGACATTACCATTTTTTTTTACAAGTTCTAGATACTTTACTATTGAGGAAATGGATTGCTATGTTTATGATTAAGGTAAATCCAGAGGAAGTAAAAGCATATTATTTTAGAATTGATTGACAAATTGAAAAAAGGTTTTCTCCATAGATAGGGGGGTAAAATGAAAAATAGTTATGATGTTATTATTGTTGGTGGTGGGCTTGCCGGACTCACCTTGGCTTTGCAAATTAAACAGACAAATTCTTCGATATCTATTTTAATTTTAGAAAAACGTGAAAAAGAGGCGCCTGAAGCCGCCCATAAAGTAGGCGAGGCAACAGCTGAAGTAGGAAGCTATTATTTAAGAAAAGTTCTCAATCTTGAAAAATATTTGGATGAATATCATCTCACCAAATATGGGCTGCGTTACTTTTTTAGCCCTCAAAACACTCAAGAATTGAGTGATCGAGTAGAGATGGGGTCCATTAAAGTTCCCTTATTTTCAACGGAACATATTGATCGAGGAATTTTTGAAAACGACATGGTGAAAATGTTAAGAATGTTGGGCATTGATATCAAATTAGGGGCTCGTGTTCTTGATGTCGATCTCTCTTCCAAAAGCCATCGCATTGTTTTTAAATACAATAGGAATGAGTTCGAGATAAATTCTAAGTGGGTTGTTGATGCGACAGGAAGGGGGTCTTTCCTTAAACGAAAATTAAAACTGAAAACGTCAGCCGACCATAAGGTGAATGCCGTATGGTTTCGAGTCAAAGGGGATATTGATATTGGGAATTGGTCAAAGAACAAGAAATGGCGCTCTTTTTTAAAACCAGGATTACGGCGTCACGCGGTGAATCACCTAATGGGAGAGGGGTATTGGGTTTGGATTATACCTCTTGTTTCAGGTATTACTAGTTTTGGTATTGTCTCGGACCCTTCAATTCATGCACTAAAAGAAATGAACTCACTTGAAAAAGCAATGAATTGGCTTGAACAAAATGAACCAATTTGTGCTCACAATTTGGAACACCGAATGGATGATGTTTTAGATTTTCGATCATTGAAACACCTGGCATACAAAAGCGACCAATATTATTCAACAGACCGTTGGGGGTTGACAGGAGAATCAGGGGTATTTACAGACCCGTTCTATTCTCCTGGAACGGATCTCATTGCATTAGCGAACACTTGGCTTACTGATCTGATAGTTCGAGATATCAACGGTATGGATATTAGCATCCACGCTTCTGCTTATGAAAACATGCACAAATTCATGGTAGAAGGTTATTTCACTTTATTGAAGAACAAATATCCAATCATGGGAAATAGCCAGATCATGGTGATGAAGGTACTTTGGGATTCAGCACTATATTGGGGAACGGTCGTGCCTGTCTTTACCAATAACTATTTTACCGACCTTAGAGTGATGCAAGAAATTCAATCTTTCCGATCCCACGTTGAAAGAAATGGAAGGATAAATCAAGTCATGCAAAGATTGTTCAATGAATGGGCTGGTTATGATGGTGAAGTCCATTCAAACCGCTATTTTGATTTAATGTCTGTTGATTTTCTGAAAAAAATTTATGAAGGCATTCAGACTAAACTGGAACCAATGGAATTTGTAGATCAATACAAAACGAATTTTGCTACTTTAGAAAAATTAGCTGCTGAGATTATTCGACGAGTGAGTGGCCTCACAAACAAGACTCCATTGAATATGAAAGTTGATCCTTATACAATGTCCTTAGCTCCAGATGAAACAGGTTCTCTTGAAAATGCAGATAGTTTCGTCTCCACTGATGAAACGATCTCAAGGGATATCGATAAGGTATGGTTCCGTAATTTAGAGGGCGTTTAAAAATTATTTCCGTGACGAAAAATCGTCCAAAATGAGAGAGGTTTTTCAGAAATTTGAGGCGAATAGTGAACTATTTAACGAGAATT
>JANQHV010000018.1 GCA_028282505.1 SAR324 cluster bacterium
CCTAATCTTACTCTTAATCTCTGGAAATTGAGGGATTAAGATTAAGAAAAAGATTAAGATTAAGAATTTGTACACTTTATTGTGAATACCTGTACTAAGTCCTCTCCAGGGAGAGGACTTATATGAAATTTTAGAACGAATATTTGACTTCTGCCTGCAAAGAATGAATCTTTGTTTTTTCAAATTCTACATACGACGGATTGAAGACGGTCTCCAATCCATCAGCCAGTTTATAAGTAAAAGTCGGGGTGAGGATGTGGCGAATTGCTTTTCCTTCATCACTCCGATAACTGGCAAACAACATAGTTAAACCAAGGGCATCACCGGTTAAAAAGTTGGCAGTCACATGGCCAGAGACAAAATCTGTTCGTTCATAAGCCTGCCCCATCAATCCATTGGTTTTTTGATGGTTGGAGGATGATTCGTTGAAGTCATCCACCAGCATCTGTCCTGCGTATATATTGATGGTTGCAGAAGAAATTTTAAATTCTGCTCCTGCCAGGTATTTGTGCCAGCTATTTTTAATGAAAGGATCATCGCCCTCTTCATCTTCAGTCTGGTGAAACACATAGGCCAACTTGGCCAGTGCACTGCCAAAATTATATTGCAGATCCAAACCCGGACTTTTCGTGCGATGATAGATACGTCGTATTTTGTCGTCTTCATTGATAAAAGCATCGGCTTGAGCATCCAAACCTTCCAGATAGCTCAAAGCCAGATCCAGATTCCCGGAAGAGCGGAAATACCGTACTGCCCATTTATTCCATTCATGGCTTGTATCGGGAAGCAAATCACTTTGAGTGAATAAATAATCAGCATAATCAGGATCGATCTGAACTTTTCCCCGTGGGATATAAAGGATTTCAAAAGTATCAAAGTCCCCCATCGCTTGTTTTAATAAAACACCTGTACTGGCCATTTTCGTATCTTCATACTCTGTACTGGCATAGGACGCATCCCTGGCGTTGATTCGGTCGGTGGGCACTTCAATTCCTTCCATGAAACCCCAGGTGATCAATTGGCTGCCCACTTTCCAGGTGCGGCTGCCTTCATACATTTCCACATAGGCTTCAATAACCCTGGTGATGGTTGAAGACTCTTCTTCCTCTGCTTCGTTATAATCGACATTCAAGACGGTAAACAAACGAGCCGTCTCTCCCAGAAATCCTTCCAGTTTTACCTGAACTCTGGCTCCCACATCGGTAAATTCTTCATCATCCTGATTTTCAGGGGCAGGATCTCCATCAGACGCCAATTCTTCATAAACTTCCCACAGGTCATCAGCAAACATGGTTCTCGACCAGTAAGCCAGAGGTTTCACATATCCTCCCACTGTATATGAAGTTTCAGCAGCCGCTTCCTCCGCATCTGCAGAAACTTCTTCCAGCTCATCATTATCATTTGCACTTTCTCCTCCATCCATGTCAGACAGAGCATTCAACGCATCATGTCCACCAGAGCTTTCTGAATTATTTCCCGATCCGTCAGAAAGCCCTTCCAACTCATCCAAAGGCTCTTGATCTTCGGTGACACTCTTTTCAGAAATTATTTGTTGTCCACTGTTCTCTGCCAAATCAGACAAATCCTCCAATGGATCAGCAACCACCGTTTCCAGAGCCCCCCATAACAAGACAACAATCAGCAACAGTCCTAGTTTTTTCATATTACCACCATTTACGAGTCAGATACCGTAACGTAAAGATGGGAGCATCTACTTTTTTTGCTGCGTTTTCCACCCTCATATTGGAGATTTGCATGATGGTTTTGGTCCCTTTGAGCACATTTTTCATTTCCATGCCGGTGGGCACAAAAACCTTCTTTCCATCCCTGTTTTTCTTAATCAGAAAAGCAAGCAATTTGGCTTTTTTATAGAGTTGCTTGTCAAGGTTATAAAATTCTCCTTGAAATACCAGTCCTGACTTGGGATGCACCCACATGATCGATTTACTGTAACCGTAATCTTCTTTTTGCTGTTGGCTTTTGAATTCACTTTGGATTTTTTCCACTTTCAGTTCTTTTCCTTTGAACACTACTGTTTCAGTAGCCAGCCAGGTAAAAACATAGTCATTGATGTCACGGGCCTCTACATCCCCATTGGAAAAATCAGATCCCATAAATGAAGAGCTTTTGTCGGAACCAATCACCCGTTTTGGTTTGCGCAGTCCTTTTAAATAGAGCCATTGATCATCATCATCTCCCTCCTTTTCCAGCATCAATGCGGCATTGCCCTTGTCATCAGCAGGCGCGTAAAAATAAGTAATTCCTCGGCTCAAGCGAGTTTCGGGGTCTTTGTAATTTTCCATATAACTGGCCGCACGGGCTTTTTTCGTAAAAATTAACTTTTCCTGAGAGTCATATATTTTAAACACATTCTCACTGATTGATTTTTGAAAAGTAGGCAACTCATCAACTGCTTTCATGATGCGCCAGCCTTTCTCTTGTGGAGTTTCTGCCAGTGAGGCAGCAAGGGTTGTGCTCCAGAGAGCAATGCTTAAAATTCCGATTATAGTTAGTATTCGTTTCATTTTGTCCTCTTTGATTAATTTAACGGTTTAAAGTTTATTTCCGGGTAAGGTGAGGGCGAAAATTTGATATTGACCTGATCCGTTATCTTTTTCCCCTTACCCTGGCCCTCTCCCTAAGGAGAGGGAAATCCATAGCCTTCCATCTATTATTGATTTTATTAAAAACTCCTCTACTTAATAGCAGTGCACCTGTCCTCTCCCCAGGAAGAGGAGATGCGTTCAACGCCATTCAATCCTGATTATGATCAATTCTTAATTTTTAATTCTTCATTCTTAATTTCGCGACAGCGATGTCATGCAGCCTTGGTCATAACCTTCCTCTCCAGGCTTTTCAATTTAGAAGATGATACAGCGTTGTTCTGAAAAAACTTGGGTTTCATGACAAAAATTAAGGCAGGCAATAGACTCAATGCCCCCAGCGAACTATAAAACATGGTGCCAGCCATCAAAATCCCCATAGCAATATTGAATACAAAGTCTGAGGCCATCAACACCAGGAAGCCAACAGCAACCGAGATGGCATTGATCAAAATAGCCTTTCCAGAAGAATGGATCGTATTGAAGTAAGCATGTTCCAGGTTGTCTCCCTGACGGATTTGGATCTTGAAACGCTCCAAGAAATGGATCGTGTAATCCACGCCAATTCCAATGGAAATCGAAGCCACCAACATCGTTCCTGTATTGATTTGCCAACCCAGGACATACATTGTTCCAAAATTGGCCAGCACTGTGAAAAACAGAGGAACAATCGAGTAGAATCCTCCTACGACAGAGCGGAAGATGAAAAATGTCACAACAAACACAAAAACAAAGGCCAACGCAATGCTTTTGGCTTGAGAAGTGCTGATCACATTGGTGACCTCAATCACGGTAGGAGCGTATCCCGCGATCTTCACTTCCTCAATGTAAGGGTCATTGGCTGGAAAAACCCGGGTGATCTCTTGATGAATCTGGGTTTCGTATTCTTCAATGAAAGAACTGCTCGAATCCCTGGTTAAAATAGACATCTGAAATTCTTTCAAATCGGGATTGACCATCGACTCAAAGGTATCTCGATTTGCACTCAAAGCCTGATTTAAAACAACTCCAATAATCCCTCGGTCGGTTAAGGTGATATCTGGTAAACCATCCTTTTCAGCATTGGGTAAACGATCAAAGTCGGGATTGTCATCATGGTAAAACACTTTATAGAATTTTCTCACTAAATCCACCGGACTTACGACAAATCCTGTCGGATTATAATCTTTGCCATCAAGCTCAATTTGGGGAGAGTTCATGGACTTAGCAAAGTGGTACAAACTTTCCACCTTTTGCAAAACATAGGGTTGTTTGATATCAACTGCAAAGAAATCCTGGAGCAGATTGAAACTCTTTTGCATTTGAAGCCCTGTTTTTTCTGATTTTTGTTCTCGGATCGAAACAATCAGTTTTCCTGTTCTTTCCCAATGCTCTTCAGCTTCCCCCAGGCGCTGGTTCAGTTGTTTCAGACCGGCAATGTGTTCTGCTGTCAAACCAGCAAAAGGACCACTGAACTCAGATACTTCTGATTCTCCTCCAGTATCGGCCAATCCTCCCAACCCATCCATTTCTTCCAAGTTGTCTAAGGGTTCAGAAAGATTAGTCTCCAACTCATCCAAAGCTGCCATTTCATCCTGAGATGTGTTTTCCACCGGATTCTCAACAGCCGCTGTATATTCTTCATTGAGCATGTCACTGATCACTGCAATCATTTGCTTCAACTCCATTTGGCTTTGCAAAGAATTGATCGTCATGCTGGATAATTTTTCTACGAATCCTCCAATGGGAGAGCTTTCTAATTCATTTTGTGTTTGTGCAAAAGTTTTCCAGGCAGCCACAAATTCATCCACTCGCTGGGATAACTCCTCTTTGGCCCAAGCACTCTCAAGATTGACTTCATCTCGAAATTTAAAGAGCAGGTTGACCAACCCAGTACCCGTCAAGTGCTTATTCAAAAAACGATCACTTTCCTTAATAGGGTTGCCTTCCTTGAAGTTCGACATCTGACCACCTTCCAGTTCTAGATGAGGCATGGCCGCACCCGCAGCAACTGTGACTACAACAAAGAGAGTTATAACTGTTTTGGGATAACGAACCACCTGAATGGCCCACCGGTGCATCAATTTGTCGAGCAGATTGCCATCTTGATGAATGGTTTCTCTTTTCAATGCCTTGGTGCGTTTGGGCAATTTCCACCAGGACAGGAGGGCAGGACTGAGGGTGAGGGAAAGTATCAACGCAAAACAAACCCCCAGGGCAGAAAAAATACCAAAGTGCTGGATCAGAGTAAGTTCTGAAGAACGGAGAGACGAAAATCCTGCAATCGTCGTCAAGCCAGCCATCAAGATAGCAATGCCCACATGTTCTACAGTGAGTTGCAAAACCTGCTTACGATCTTTGGAATGGTGCGCATCTTCATGATAACGATTCAAAAAATGGATACCATAGGCACTCCCTACAGCGAGTAAAACAATTGGAAGAATCGACGTAATAGCTGTAACCGGTGTCCCTGTCATTGCCATTGCGCCCAGCGCCCAAATCATAGAAATCACAACCGTAATTAACGGAATGACTACTCCTTTGATACTGCGGAAACTCAATAACAGAATCACAAAAATCACCAATACGGCCAACGGTAATAAAAATCCCATGTCTTTGGCAATCATGTGTGAAAAAACGGCTGTTACCACAGGAGAACCTGCTACATAAAACTGAATATTCTCGTTGGAATGGGCATTGACGATTTTCAGAGCTTCTTCATAGATCAGATTCAAGTCATAGATGTCCTTGACATTGAAGAGTTGAAACTCCAGGTTTTCCAGACTGAGTGGATCAATAGTATCTAGCGTGAATTCATAGAGATTGTTGGTAAAATTCTCCCAGGTGTACATTTCAGGATGCATGAAAAAACTCCTCTCCTCCACATACTTCATAATGGATTCAAATTGTTGCGGAGTCAGTTCACCAGCCAACCACGTCTCCAACTGTGGGTGTTGATCATAAGTAGCAGACAGATAATCCTCCAAATGATCTTTCAGGCTACTTCGCACTTGCTCAGAATGACTCTGAATGAACGCATCATCATAAGTAGTCAGGCCATAAGTTTTTCCATAAACCTGAAAAGGAAAAAGTGTATCTTTGCCTTGGTAACGAGCCTTCAGTTTTTCTGGATCAATGGCAGTCCCCAATTCCAGAAGAGCATAACGCCGCTTATAGTCCCATTTACGAATCATGGGCACCTGGATCGTTGAGGCTGTCAAGTCTTCCGATAAAACATTGCCACGAAACGTGATGTCTCCCATTACATGATTTTGCAGAGGAAGCATGATTTTTTCCAGGTCCTCATTCAATTCGGGTAACTGTTCTTCTGTTTCTTCTGTATATGGAATGTCATATTCTTTTTTCAATTTAGCAATCACGCTTCCAGAAACCACAGCACCCGTTTCCCTATCCAAGATAGCATCTTCCAGGTTAGCAATGCTGCTGATGTCTTCCGTATCAATTCCTACTGGAAGCACCAATGTTTCCTCTTTTCCTGTCAGCTGGCTTTTGAATGTTTTGGAAACCTTCATCTCTTCAATCGCCATGACAATCTTCTCAATGGTTCTTAGCACATCGGGCTGCATGATGGTTCCGTCTTTCACTTCCACCCCAATCAGCATGGCGTCCTGGTAGTTAAAATTCTTCTTGTAATAATCATTGGCCTTTGTGGTTGGCATGCTCTTTGGCAAAAATTTGTTCAGATC
>JANQHV010000047.1 GCA_028282505.1 SAR324 cluster bacterium
TTCAATCCGCACCCATCCCGAAAGATGGGTGAAACGTTGTATTACAGCAATTGAGGCCATGAATGCCGGGTTTCAATCCGCACCCATCCCGAAAGATGGGTGAAACCATCGTTCTGAATCTATATTGTGATTGGAGTCATAGTTTCAATCCGCACCCATCCCGAAAGATGGGTGAAACTCTCCTCATCATCCCAACAAAATTTTGCCATTTCGGTTTCAATCCGCACCCATCCCGAAAGATGGGTGAAACATTTGCTCTTTCAGAACGTCATTGAAGGTCGTAGCGTTTCAATCCGCACCCATCCCGAAAGATGGGTGAAACACTTCTGTCAAAACCGGAGACCGGACAAATCAGGTTTCAATCCGCACCCATCCCGAAAGATGGGTGAAACCATGCCTGTTTGCAGCTCATGTCCATAACTCAAGTTTCAATCCGCACCCATCCCGAAAGATGGGTGAAACTCGATAGAGGCTTCCAGGGGGGCAACGCCTTTGACGTTTCAATCCGCACCCATCCCGAAAGATGGGTGAAACAATCCGCCAAGAATTTGATCGTACTCAAAAAGAGTTTCAATCCGCACCCATCCCGAAAGATGGGTGAAACTCAACAAGAAGCATTACTTCTTTAAAGAAGGGAAGTTTCAATCCGCACCCATCCCGAAAGATGGGTGAAACGCACCAGGCAATCCGGTTTGCAGCAGAGCAGATGTTTCAATCCGCACCCATCCCGAAAGATGGGTGAAACTGGAGGTTTTCACCTGCACTTTGATTCATCGAAAGGTTTCAATCCGCACCCATCCCGAAAGATGGGTGAAACCAAAGAGCCTGACGACATCGGCAGTGACTTCCTGGTTTCAATCCGCACCCATCCCGAAAGATGGGTGAAACCCATGTTGGCCAGACTCACAAACACAGCAGATGAGTTTCAATCCGCACCCATCCCGAAAGATGGGTGAAACTCGCCAGCATGGCCTCCAGCATAGCCTCGTCTATGTTTCAATCCGCACCCATCCCGAAAGATGGGTGAAACGAATTCGGTTTCAGAGCCTTTTTGAGAAAACTAGGTTTCAATCCGCACCCATCCCGAAAGATGGGTGAAACGAAGAGGATTTTCAAAAATACTACGAGCTACGGGTTTCAATCCGCACCCATCCCGAAAGATGGGTGAAACAACAATTCACGTATCACAGGAACATCATTAATTGTTTCAATCCGCACCCATCCCGAAAGATGGGTGAAACATTGTTGACCAGTCCAAACTGCTCACTGATATCAAGTTTCAATCCGCACCCATCCCGAAAGATGGGTGAAACAAAAAGTCGAGGCAGACCCCTCTTACAAACCAGAGTTTCAATCCGCACCCATCCCGAAAGATGGGTGAAACATGAAGTAATACAAGTTTTCATCGTGCTGGGACAGTTTCAATCCGCACCCATCCCGAAAGATGGGTGAAACGCATATCTTCAATCTGGGCATGCTTTTCTTTTTTGTTTCAATCCGCACCCATCCCGAAAGATGGGTGAAACATATACATCATTTCTCCTTTATTAAAGAGTTTCAGTTTCAATCCGCACCCATCCCGAAAGATGGGTGAAACATAATGGCACGGAGGCCAGGAAAGACGCTGACGGGTTTCAATCCGCACCCATCCCGAAAGATGGGTGAAACAATAGTTTGGCTCCACTGAAATTGGTTTTATTGAGGTTTCAATCCGCACCCATCCCGAAAGATGGGTGAAACCAGCACCCAACTTGGCTTGAGCGGCTGTATAAAAGTTTCAATCCGCACCCATCCCGAAAGATGGGTGAAACCCTTAGCCTGAGCAAACTGACCTGCAAGAGATTTGTTTCAATCCGCACCCATCCCGAAAGATGGGTGAAACCTTCCGGCAAGAAAAGCAAGCTTTAGAAAATGAAAGTTTCAATCCGCACCCATCCCGAAAGATGGGTGAAACAAGATATGGCTGCATTAGCAAGAGAAGAAAGAAGTTTCAATCCGCACCCATCCCGAAAGATGGGTGAAACATAAACTCTCAGTCGTTGTCAGGATTGCATTCTTGTTTCAATCCGCACCCATCCCGAAAGATGGGTGAAACTTCTCCTTTGAAAAATCCTGCCAATGACGCAGAGGTTTCAATCCGCACCCATCCCGAAAGATGGGTGAAACTGTAAAGTTGACTACTTGATTTCTTAAGGGCGGAAGTTTCAATCCGCACCCATCCCGAAAGATGGGTGAAACTGTTTTCGATTCAAACCGAACTTGTTTTGCAATTGTTTCAATCCGCACCCATCCCGAAAGATGGGTGAAACATGAAAGCCAATGCAATCAAAGCTAATTTCAAATAGTTTCAATCCGCACCCATCCCGAAAGATGGGTGAAACCAACACGATTTACAGAAAATCCTGTTGAGTCCTTGTTTCAATCCGCACCCATCCCGAAAGATGGGTGAAACCAGAATCCCAAGCCGTTTTTATAATGGCTTTTGAGTTTCAATCCGCACCCATCCCGAAAGATGGGTGAAACTTTACCATGCCGAACATCCGGCACAATCACACATCGTTTCAATCCGCACCCATCCCGAAAGATGGGTGAAACTGGTATCAGCTTCATAAGTTCCTGTGATGTCATTGAGTTTCAATCCGCACCCATCCCGAAAGATGGGTGAAACAGCGCCCCCGCAGGGCACTGAAAATATAGGGATTTGAAGGCTAATATTGCGAACCAGTGATTCAGGAGGGATAATTGAAGTGAAATCATTCTCTTCAAAAACAAAAAAGATTTATGATTATAATGGTTTATGGTTGAATTCGAACCTCCTGGGTTTTACAACCAAGCTTATGGTTCGCACTAGAGGATAAGAGTGCCTTCTGCAAAATCTATTGCCTTCTTCTTCCCATATTCCTTAATATACTTTTCCAAGGGTTCTTGCAAACGATAAAATCGCAAACTGTCTTCTTCTTCATCTATGATATCCAACAATTTGTCGATCAGTTCTTCATACTGAATCTGATTCACTCGACACTCGAAAACAGAATACTGAACCCTTTGGCCATAGTTTTCACAGGTTTTTGCCACTCGGCGGAGACGACGCTGCCCAGCCAGGTCTTCTGTACGCACATCATATGTCACGAGAATCATCATATCATTTCAATATAAAAGGAAGATAACCTTCCATTTCACCACGAATGTAGCGTGCCATTAAACGAGCCTGCAAGTGCGGCAATAAGCCAATGGTCGTTTTTTGGTTCAAAAACGGATGAATCAACGAGTCCTGCTTTTTTTGCTGATAGGCCCCAATCACTGCTTTAATGCCTTCTTCAGTCAGGTAGACGGCCCCTCCCTCTCGATCTTCAAAATGTTTAGGAGCCACTTGCTTTCGATTGATGAGAGCAAGTGCGATTCGGTCTGCAATCACTGATCGAAATTCTTCCATCAAATCCAGAGCAAATGAAGCCCTGCCTGGTCGAGGAACATGCAAAAAACCCAGTTGTGGATCGAGTCCAACCCCCTCCAAAGCAGATCTACAATCACTCATGAGCAATGTATATAAAAAGGAGAGAATTGCATTAATCCGGTCTCTAGGCGGTCGTCTACTACGAACGGTCATGGCAAACTGGTCACGTTGCTGTCGAAGCATCGAGGAAAAGATTTGAAAATACTCTTTCGAACCATCTCCTTCTATTCCCCGAAGACCTGGAATATCAACACAATTATTCAAGGATTGGATCAGCTGGGCTAATCTCTGGGCAGTTTGGCGTAAAGCCATAACATCCCTTTCATCTTTACAGTCTCTTGCCGAACGCAACAGCATATTTCGACTATTTTGCAACTTTCCCGCAACGATGGTTCTTGCCGTCTCAAAACAAAATTCTGTTTGCCCTTCCTTTTGAAATTGAGCTTTCCGCAATAAAATATTGCCGCTGACGGCACCTTCCATTCGACAAATGAAACGGCCATGACGATCCAAATGAACAATGGTACGGCCATCTTCAGCACAGCGTTTCATCAATTGAGGTGTGAGAATCACATCTCCAAATCCAACAATTGAACCAATGTGATGCAAGGGAACCTGAAGCTTTTTTTCCTGGTCAATTTTAATAATGACCGTCTCGCCTTGCAGATTCAACCAGGCATTGGGAGACGTGATATATAACGTATTTAAAAGTGTTGCCGACATTCATTCCTCCTCAACAACCTGAAATAAACCATGATACATCTTTTGAAACCGTTTTTGCTGATCCCACAGCTCTGGTTGGCAGACTTCAATCATCGAGCAGCCTCTGCAACGTTGACTATGGGTAGTGGGAGCAGGACGGGTTTCTTGTTGTAAGAGATCCCGTATCAATGGAATAAGATTTTGGACCTGTTGCTTTAAGTTTTCAGTAAACACTACCTCTCTCCGGCGCTTGGACTGCTGATGGAAAATAGCTCCTCTCTCAATACTTCGTTGAAACATTTCTTCGAGGCATAATGCTTGAGCTGTCAGTTGTATATCGTCATTCTCCCATTGCTTGCGTTTTCCATGCTTATATTCGACCGGATAGATGGTTCCATCCTCATGAAACTCGACAACATCACAACGCCCTGTCAATCCAAGGCTATCAGACCAAATGGGCAACGCATATTCCACACGGACATGATCATCAATCCGGTGTCCAATCTGATCCACCCTTTCATGTTCACGGGTACCTCGTGACGTATGCAGATTCTCGACAAATTCGCTTTCCACATGGATCAGGTAACACCGCCGAGGGCAATATTCATACTGATGCAATGTAGAAACCATGAGTTGTTCAGACTGATTCATAAGTGTCTCCCACTTTATGTATCGAATTGAATTACATCGAAACAACTTCGTGGAGTTTCAATCCGCACCCATCTCAAAAGATGGGTGAAACTGTAATCACGAAGGAAGATTACCAAAACCAGGGTTTCAATCCGCACCCATCCCGAAAGATGGGTGAATTACAGAATGGCTCCTCCATTCTGTATAAAGTCTTGAGTTGCCAAAACTCCTGCCATGTACCCTAAAAACGAATCATAGGCCAACGTCCAGAAATATAATTCAGAATGTCCTGGAATTTCCTGTAAAGCCAACTGATCAATTTTGTCACTCCAGATTTGCACACTGTGATTTTGAATTTCTTGAAAAGAAACATATTCGCGTCGAGACAGGCGTTCTTTCAATTCTTCCTTGATGAGAACAGTTCTTGTATCTGCTTCAATCACTTTAAACAATTTCTTCACTTCAGGAAAATTCAAACTCTTTTCTGCTTTTCTCAGACTCTCAACCCGTTTCAATTTTTTTTCTGCTTCTAGGCGAACTGCTTTTGTTATAGCACAGGTTGCATGATCAGGATCGATCATGTTATTGGTAAACATATATTCCAAAACTTCTGCAGATTTCTGAAATTCAGGATGTTCGGTGATTCCGTCCTCTTTTAACAAAGAAAAATCCCAAATGACAGAGTTTTCATAGTCATTGTCCCGATTCACTCGGCCGGCTGTTTGCAAAAAACTGGTTAAACTGCACCGTTCACGGAAACCGGACTGGAATGAAAAATTGACACCGGCCTCTATGCAGGACGTCGCTACCAGAATCCAATTTTGAGACGCATTTTCGTCATTGAGTCTACGTTTGACTTCTGTGACAGTCTTTTCACGATCATGAGGCGTCAAAGAGGTGGAAATATGCAATACATCATGATCTTTTTGTAACTTTTGAGCAATCACAGCGGCGGATTGAACAGTATTCACAATTACCAATCGAGGGCCTGGAGCATTGATAATCCGACTTAATAACTCCGAAAGGGACAAAGGTTTTTTAATGGTATGAAATGCAATTCTTTGCTGTTCCGCAGCATGACTTTTTTTCCTTACAGAATCAGGTATTAATGAGGGAAGCGTTACAGGTGAGTCTGTAAACTCTTCTTGCTGCCAGAAGCGCAGTAAAGAACCCGATCCCAGAACAAAATGGCAACCCCATTCTTCTTGCAGTTGCCTGATCCATTTCCATGCCTGGGGTATCAAATCAACGGGTAAAGCCGCATGAGCTTCATCTATGAAAATGGCAGAACCTGGTACCTGATGCAGTTTTCTTAGCGCAGCAGGACGGTTACTTGCTAATGTTTCAAAAAATTGAACGGCTGTTGTCACCACAATTGGTGTTTTCCAAAGATAAGTCAATTGACGTGAATCTGGAGATTCAAAGTCTGCTTTATGATGGTGTTCACCAATGACCTGTTCCGGGGATTCATGAGCAAACAGTAACGATTTCCGATATTCATCTGCTGATTGTTGAATAATATTGGTAAACGGCAGGATGACAAAAATTCTGCGGAGATTTCGTTCTTCTGCCACCTTTAATAAATGTGCCATCACTGCTGTTGTTTTCCCTGTGCCTACAGGACTGTCACACTCATACATTTGTTGTTCAGGGTTTGCCAGCCGACAGGCTTGATAGATTTCACTCCTTAAGCGGTTTCTTTCCGACTTTTCTGATTTATTTGATAGATTCTGTACGTATTGGTCGATTAACTGAAGCCTTTCGGTGGGACGCAATGGAGTTATTGATTCATCTTTCTCTATTGGTTTTCTTTGATAATGTCGGGATGTGTCTCCATGATCTGCGTCAGCCAAACAGGAAAGGGCCATTCTGAGAAACAGTTGTGTTTTTTGGAGATCAATGGACTTCCCTGACAATACCACAGGGAGTGGTGAAATAGTCTGTCGATGGAGACGCAAATATTCTGACAAAAACTGGTTAGACCGCTCTGCAGGAGAAATCGGCAGAGGTGAGTCCTCTTTCACTTGAAAATCCCTAAATGCTTTGCTTTTTTGCTGTTTTATCTTATCCCAAGATTTCAATCCACAGTGATGTGAATGGATCACATAGCTGCCAAAAAGGTAATCCATATTAGGAGTGAGGGTCGTCAAATAGGCAATGCCCGCATCCACATGATTAACAGGAAGCCCACTTCCAGAACCATCACTACCTAAAATAGGTTGATTCAATTCATCCAGTTTTCCCAAGTCATGAAATTCACCACTCAGTTGAGCGACATTTTTCAGCAACGCTTGCCACTGTGGAGAATATATCCCCACCTGTTTGGCATAATGAATTGCCATCCTGCGGACTTCCTCTATATGTTGCTGGTAGGTTTGAGGTAGGACAGGTGGCACTCCATCTTTCCCAGGGCGGCTACTATGGGCATACAATGTTGGGTTCATTCGATTTCGGTTTCTATTTCTTCTAAGGCCGACTCTCTGAGCCTTTGCTGTAAATGAAGAGGAATTGTGATTTCCTCAAACCAGTTTCTGGGGAACAAATAATCTTCTGATTCCGCATATACACGAATATAATTAGCTTCTTTCCCCTTTTCATCTTCCTCTGCCAAATACACTCTACCAAAAATGAGTTCTGGGAAATGGTGTTTCTCCAGGCATGTTACGTTAAATTGTCGAGGGTGAAATGGATCATTCATAACTCTTCTCTAATAGGAACTTCCTCAGTTCTTTTAGGCTAAATCAAATCCGTTATAGAAGCTACTTTGCTTTGCAATTCTTCTGGCAACTGTGTTGGAATTTGATATTCCTCAATTGCACTGGATGCTTGATCGGGGTTAAGCGTTTTGCTTGGTGTCAATGCTCGAATCAGAGAAAAGTCTGAGCACGAACCCAAAGCATTGGAATGTTCGATATACCAGGCATGCAAAATTTCGACAAATGGTCGTACATAGGAACGTGTGTGCGCATAGGCATAAGGAATGAGTCTCAACAATAATTGAATGTCCTGAGTGGTGCAGCCTGTTTTGTGTGCCATGCTGGGATTGACAAAAAATGGCATGCAGTAAACTCCATGAGGGACAAAACGATAGGCCATTGGTGCCATTCCCCGATCTTTTCCTTCTTGAACTCCTGATTTATTCGTATTGGTGTGTCTCTCGATTTCAATAGGGGCTACAGAAAGTCCTAGACCAAATTGTACGACTCCCGTTTTGATTGTTCCAGACGCTCCTTCTTCCAGAAAGGTATTTCCAAAAACACGAGCATCCCAGTATTTTTCCTTAAAAACCTTTCCATTGTCTTCTTCAATTTCTTTTTGGATCAACTTCCTTTCCCTTCCTCTCGATTCGAGAATGTAAAAACGTTCCTGATCCAGTTGCAATTCCTGCTGCAAAGCTTCCCAAACAGGACCGGCCTTGTCTTCAATCAAATCCCTCAATTTTCTTTTAAAAGAGACCGGGGAAATTTCACCTTTTTGATCAGGGCGCTGACGTGGATCACTATCCTGGTCAGGATCACCATTGGGATTGGAATTGATAACTTCCAGTACTAACAATCCCGTTGCTCTTTTCATTGTGTGATTCATTTTACCTCCTGAGTAAATGCTTCTTGTTGTTTGGATGGATTAGTTGCTAGGTACCCTAACATCATTTGGGCTTTTTGTGTGTCATTGCATCGAGCAGGAATTTCCTGTTCTCCCAATTGATAGGTTACATCACCGATTTGTTCTAAAAGTGATCTCTCATCCTTCTTCTTTCTCAATTGACTATCTTCAAATTTTTGTGCCCATGCATAATAAGGGGAGAATCGTTGCCAAAATGTTGCTAATGCTTTTTCAGGCATTTCCAATGCTGTTTGCATCAAACTGTTTCCCATTAATTTGGCAGGGATATCATTTCGTACTTGTTTTGCGTATTGCAGATGGATTTGATCGGATAAACTCAAAAGTCTGCCAATCAAATAAGGGGCTGATTTCATATAGTCTCCTTTGGATAATTGGAGTTTATAAAGTAGTAATCCAAAAATAGACGGAAACAACAAAATTTGTTTCGAGTAGCTTTTATGTGTCACACAGACGATGCCTTCATGCATACAGTGGCCAATTCGCAATAATAAGGGGAGGGCATGAGAAAGAATTTGCCGAAGCAAAAATCTTGTCGTTTCTTGACTGCGATGCCCATCGTCCAGTAAGAGCAGTAAACCGTCTCTCATTGCTGCGTTTTTAGCGAGATGAGGGGAACTATCGCCTTGTGAAGCGGATTCCGTCCAAATTGTATTACAACACCAAATGACTTCTCCTGGAGATGGAACATAAGGATGTTTGCGGACAGGCTTTTTGGGTTGATCTTTCTGAAAACGCAACAAAATAATTTCCGGGATATTCTTACATCCTTCTCGCCAGTCTTTTGCCGACTGAATCACTCTCTGCACTCGATAACCCTGATCAAATTGAACCTTTGTCCGAAAGCCATCGGGCTTTGTTAATACAAACACGCGAAACTCAGCGTCAGCCTCATCAGGAATTCCCTTCAACGCTTTAATGACACTCTCTGCACAGGTTACAAAAAATGTTCCATCAGCGTCGTCCTGTTTCATACTTCCAATGTAGTCAGCAAAAGAACCATCTGGCTCTTTTTGCGGAAAATGAGAAGGATAAGCAAACAATAACGAACTGTCTCCACGCACACGACTGATGTTGCTCCATGTTTTTCCTTCAAACTCTGAATTAGACAACCACTCCAGGGCTTTTTTCATGCGGCTGCTGGTTTGATTTCCTACTGGAAATCCTTCAGATTCGATTCTACCGTAGCGTTTTTGACATGGCACATCTTTTGTCATAGCCCGTAAAATCACACCTCCTATAAAAGGGAGAGTGACTTTGGGCAGTTTGTCTTTCCAGCCATCTTTAGGCCCTCCAAATGGGTCTATTTCCTGTTGTCCTAGCAATCCTGGATTAGGGACACGGTGTTGGAATTCCCTTAACAATTGTTGATTAATCCAATCAATAGTTGTGTTGTGAGAACTTGGCCGATCAAAAGCAAGACGATTGGCTACCTCTAAAATCCATCCGGTATTTTTAGGTTTGCCAGCCACACAAAATAGAGTATCAAACCAGATTCCCCTTTTCGGCTCTTTCTGGATTTTTTGAATCAAAATGGATTGAATTTGCAGTTGAAAATCCAACAGGTTGATTTTATCGGCTCGTATCAGCAATTGCTGAAATGCTTGAAACTTGTGAGGAATTTCCTGAAGACGGGTTTGCAGATCGGTTCGGATCTCGTTAAGGCACTTGATGAGCTTGTTTTGAGTGCTACTGTTCTCCCAAAGACATTTACCATTGGCAATCAGATCTTCCCAATACAGCCAAGACTCTAAATCGCCTGTCTGTAACTTCTTTTTTTGTTCCTGAATCTCTTTTAATTTTTCAGTCTCTTCCGTTCTGACATCAAGTAGCGCAGGAGTATTGAAGGCAGGAAAGGAGTGCCCATTGGAAGTTTCCCATTTTCGAACAGTCATTTGTTGTGTTTCACCATCTTCCAAATCGGTCACCTTTCCCTCGTCATCAAGTAAGACTAATAAGGTTTTATTTTTCGGCAAAGTTTTATAGTTTTTATGCCATTCTTGCTGTTCAATCCCTTCAGATTCGAGACTCGATTGCAGTTCAAATAATTCATTCATCATAGTGCAAGACTCCATTACGGATGTGTACATTTTGAGAGAAGACTGGAGAATATTTTGTGTGACTCCCTTTTTCAAAGGTGTATTTCAGCATGCTGGGCAACGTCATGTTGATCTCATCACAAATTTTCGTCTGTTTCCTGAATTCTCCTAAGTAATCAGGAACAAACTCTCTCCATCCCAAACATGGAACCGCGAACCATTGCCCTCTTTTTAACCTCCGTTGAAACATAGCCTGATAAGCATGAGCAGGATTGGTGGTTTTTTGTTGTTCCTGTTTAGCCAGGTTTGATAAAGGAAGATCTCTGGTTTTTGAGATGTTCCTGGAAAAAGCATACAATCGGTAGCAAACGTTAATGAGTACAGTAGCCAGCAGTTGATAACTGTTTCCTCCCTTAATTTGTCCTGATTTTCTTAAAGGGCCTCCATAATTGGTTGTGTAGTTGTGATATACAACAGGAGCACATATTTCTACCTTGTGAGGAATGACTTCTACTGACTCTAATCTCAATACAGATTCAAAGATTCCTTTCACGGCAGCCGCAGTGGGGGCCGGGTAGCTCACAGGGGAATCTCCACAGTCTGGCCTGACGAAAATTGCGGTAGGTCCCGAAATTTCCAATGTAACCAAATAATCTCCATTCATGATATTCCTTCTGAAAATTGATTTTGAATGACATAATTATAAATTCCATAATCAAAATAGAATGTCAACATTAAAATGGAATGTAAATTGCTAATTTAGAGAATAAACCTACAACATTTTATAGAATAAAAATTAGATGCAATAATCGCATCTAATTTTAAATTAGAAAATAATCCTACATTTCAATCCGCTCCAAAATATGGAGAAGGGTGCATTTTTTCAAATCGTTCGAGAAAATACAACCCGTTTTTCTGGGGAGAAGACTATTCATTTTCTGAGGAGAGATAAGTCAGATAATCCGGAGACATAATATTTATTTTGTCAACAAATAAGTAATGTCCCCGAATTATCATCTCAACTCAGAATTTTATTAAAGTCAACAATGCGCTTCCGGAGGGCAAAGACAATGGTATCCAGGGCAATTTCTCTAGAATAGGAAAAGCGTTTACACATGTTCGTCAGAATGTTTTCTGCAAATTTTCGAATTTCTGGAGTATGGTGTTCGTATTGTTGAGGATCATTGCGTTTATGGAAAAAGGCATTTCTGAGCAGCTCGGGATTAATATTTTCATCCACTCTGCGATGGGACAACAACAGGGAATGCTCTTTTGCAAAACAACTCAAAAATATGTCGTCTTTTGAAGAGATCAAATTCTTGCCAGTTTCCAAGACTAATTCTCCAGAGGATTGCAAATCTAAAAACTTTTCGGCAATCTCTTGCCGAAACAGTTGATAATTCGAATCAGAACACAGAATTTTTTCGATAGAGAGCATATAATTGAGATCAGGTTCGTCCACTTTCTTGCCTGACGTCGGATCAATGAAGGTGAACTTAGGCACCATGATGTGGGCAAATGCTTTGTTATGGATCGCACGAGCCAGCAACGCATGTTGCATATAACGCCGCAAATCCATTTCGATCCTTTCGGGATCACGGTCTACGGTGCAAATCGTGACCTCACCCATGACGATTGAATAATACAATCCTTTGACAGCGATGACTAACCCTCTAAAGTCACCAAAATCCCCTTCTCCTTCTGGCAAGGTAATTGTGCCAATTTTTCGAGCGGGTACGTGATATTTCTTTTTATTATTGTATTGTGGATCAATGGCAAGCCAGTGGTGTAATTCAGGACCTTCTGCAATCAGCCTCTTCAGTTGGCTGAGAAAAATGCCAACATGGATTTTACGGCCATCGGAATTGGCAATGGTATTGCGCATGATGTTTTGTAGCTGACGAATCGAGATACCATGTTTTCCTTCATTGGGATAGTGCTCATTCCACAATTCACGCATGAACTCATCATCAATCAATTTCAACTGAGTCTCTGTAAACAGTCCGGTGCCCCGCAAGTTAACAGCATTCGGATGTTGAACCACATGAGGCATATAGCTGTCGGAATCATACAACTTCAACCCCAGGCGCATGGCTTCATTACGAAAGGGGTGCCAATGAGGAAGTTTTTGAATCGTTCCCACCGGATCTTCAGCCTGTGAGGAATAAATGAATAATTTCTGTTCCGGCAAAATACCATAATACAAGGCTTTTTTCTCGTCACTCCAGGTTTCTGGCAACTTCTTTTTAATGGGAGGCAGCAAGCGTGTCATGACAGAGTAATAAGCCGCAATGCGCAACAGGTTCGGGTCAAAATCGAATTTTTCCCGCATATTGGCCATATCCCGTTTGAGGATGTCCATTTCGGAATTGGTGTCCAACAGGTAATTGACCGGAATTTTTTCGATGCGATCCAGCAGTTTTGATGAAGTCAGTTGTTGCTCCAGCAGAGCCATCTCTTCAATATTGGTCGTCAAAATGACGGTATTGTCCAGTGGTGCCTGCGTGGATTCTACAGCGGCCTTTCCACTGCCAAGCAGCATCAAGAGAGGCTTATAATCGCTGTCCTTGGCACCATTCCCATTGCTTCCAAAAGCGTCATGGATGTGGAGAATACCACGATTGGAATCGACCAATGCCCCATTATACTGGTAAAATGCTTTTCCAGGCAGGTGCTCTTTCAAAATAGCCCTGTCTTCATCCACCAACTCAATCGGATGGGTATTGATTTTGAGTAAGCGCAAATCATCAATATTGGAAATTCCTTTTGCCTGAGCATTGGAAAACTCTATTTCTTCCACCCGTACCGTTTCTTCCAGAATATCAAAGAGCGATTTCCCACGATTACGGGGATTTTGAATCAGGGCCTCAACAATATCCAAATGCCGCCGATCCAGAGAAGCATTCAGATAATGAGAAGGAATCAGAATTTTTTTATATTCTGGACGTTCTTTGTTGATTTGCTCAAACAACTCTCGTCTTGGACAAATAAATCCTCCTTCTTCTTTTTGTAAAATCAAGGGAAACAACAAAAGAGGACTATGCCGAAAGGCCGAGCGTATTTCCACCACCCGTCCTGTCTCACTAGAAAACTGGAAGAAAAAGGAATATAGTTTAATCGATTCATGTTGTGTGTATTCCTCCAAAGCCTGCGCAATCAAATCAACAATATTGGTTTTTCCGGAAGCAGGAGGTCCTACCAGGACAACTCCTCGATTCGGGCCCACTTCTTTGTCAGCCGATTCGACCACATTCATGATTTGTTTAATGCAGAACTCTTGACCAAAAACCGCATTGATTCCATTGGAGAACAAATCTTTAAAAACATTGTAACTGATGATGGGCTCTCCACTACGAATTACTATCTCAAAGCCAAAATACTTGATGGCTTCTGAGACACATGTTGCAGAAGTTTGCAGATAATTTTCAGGCTTTTCCAGAAATGCCTCAACATACTCTGAAAACTTCATTGTTTTCTTACTCTGATACCCCAATAATGCCTTATAATCAAAATGACTCATGGACACCTCAAATACGAAATGGTTGTTCAGAATTGTGTATTTTTTCCTGGATGTGCTCAAACGAAATTTCAGTAATCACTGTCTCTTTGAACAGGTTGGCGGAGAAGCTGTAAAGCCAATTTTTAGAAATTAGTGATACCGGTCCTTTCCATATTAGATTCAAGTTCCTCAAAGTTGGTTTAATCCAATTTTTTCTCAACCGACGACCATCATCACGATGATACAATAATAAACCCCCGTCTTGAAAGTCACTATCAATGATATAAATCCGAGGACGATAAAAATGGGTGAAAAACTTCAACATTTCATCTTTGACAGGACGAGGGTCAATCCATATCCAATATCGATCTTCTTTCACCACATCTTCAGGCGAAAGCCCAATACGCTGTGCTTCTTGCTTACTGATGCGATTTAGATGAAATTCTTCAATCAATCCTGGTGTTAAAAAACGTCGCAAAAAATCATAGTCGGTGATGGTACTGACCAGGTGTTCCATGGCCTTGATTGGGTCAGTGCCATTGCCTTTATCCCAGTTGTCTTTTTTCGTTTGATCGGTTTCTTCCAAATATTCGAGAGATACTTTACCATCACGGTATAGCTCTTCAATGTGGTTCCACATATAAAATCCCAGGTGATAGGGATTGCGCATATAGTAGGGACGTGGATAACAGACTCCCGAAAAGACCTTGGCATAATCGATGATTCCTTTTACCGCTTTTTCCTTGAACAGTTCCAGCATGATTTTCTTTTCCCAATACATGGCCCAACCTTCGTTCATGATTTGAGTGCGTATCACAAAATCATGAGTGGCATGAACGGTGGTCATGTAGTTTAAAATGGCTTTTTCTCCTTTGCTGGCAGAGGCATAATTGCAGAGAAACCCCATGATGTCCTGACAGGGAGCTTTTAGCGTATAACCCTGTCGACTGAGGGTCTCCTGGTATATTTTTTTTTGCATCTCCTTTTTCCAGGCACCTTCTGCTGCCTGACTTTGCAACAACACGTTCATCGTGTGAGAAAAAGGTTGCAGCATAGCAGGCTTTGCATCTTCAGGAATGTAGGTATCATGCTCTTGATGCTGCTGTAAGGAATCAGTGGAAACAGAGCGTGCCAAATTGAACTGGGAATGTGGTGAGAGCAGCGGAACTAACGATTCACAGGCATTCCAGTATTCCAAAAATACTTTATCCCCCATCTGTTGTCTGGCCAAATTGGCTTTTTTGACCAGATACATGACATGCTCAGTACGATCTGAATTGGAATCTTCGAGGACATTCAATTCGGAAAACTCACAATGCCCACAAACATGTGCCATGACCGAGGCTTGCATCATGGGAGAATTGGTGGCGTTGAGATAAGCGTAAGAAGGATTTCCGGTCTGCACCACTTCATAATACAAACTGGATTCCTGCCCTGTTTCGACACGGTGTTTTTTAGTAACCACCCGTTTTCCTTCCCAAATATTGATGGGACTGACGGGATACACATATTTTTCTAACAGAGAGAGGAATTCCCAGCTATCTAAAATAAAAAAACGCATTTCAGGCAGAGTCCGTCCCATTGCTCTGGCGTGATGCAAAACTCGCTGTTCCAGATGATACAGTTCTGGGTCAGTTTTCACAATTCGCATTATTGTACTCCAAACAGGGTCTGAATGACATCAATGGTTTCTGCTTTGTCATTGATTTCACTCAATCGCACCACAGGATCGCGATTGAAGCGGGTGGCTACCTGCCGATTCAACAAACTGAGTCGGCCCGGTTGGACTTCAACAATCCCCACTCGATTGAACAAAGGGCGCATGGATTCTTCCAAAGTTTCGAGAATACGACGTGCATCATCATCAAATAGTTCACCATCCCCAAAATAAAAGGCATAAAAATTAGTTGCTGCCGTGTCGTACTCATTGAAAGCCACCTGAAACACCAGTTCAAAAACAGAAGCAGCCTGTGTCCCGCCCATATTGCTCACACTATAAAAATCTTCTGCCTGCACTTCATAAGCATCCATGTCATGGACAAAGAAACGGTGCTCGACATTGCCAGGACCGTAATTGTAATCCAGCCAGTTCTGGGTAAAGTTGACCAGGCGTTTCTCCAGTTCCAGGCGTTCGCCATAGGTGGAATATGAGATGTCTCCCATATAAAACACAACTGCTCTGTATTTTGGTTTTTCCACACGTTCTGGCAGCTTATAGCGTTTATCCCGGCGCATGATTTGGACATCATATTGCCCTTTTTCCGGGGCATAGACCCCCATGCCCATGCTCGTCCGCAGTGCCCGTTTGAAAGTACGCTTTTTATCTAAAATCACTCCCACTTGTCCAAAAGTCTTGAATTCATGGGAAAATTCCTTAATTTTGCCTTTTCCTTCTTTTGTGAGATTCGGCAGGTCCAGGGTCGTCGCAATGAGTTCCATTAATTTCTCAAAAGAAAGGCTGAAACGCATTTTACCCCCTCTGTCTCTTCCCGGTCCTTTTCCCGAACCTTTTCCTCCTCCTTCATTTTCATAGACAAAGGTGGGCACTTCAATATCATCCATCTCTACGATGACATCACTGCCCCGATCCCCAATACTGGTCAGATCGCCTTCATTCAGAACATTTTCAATCAACTCATCCAGTTGTTCTTCCACAAATTCACCGAAAGCTCCTTCTGATTCGTTGGAAGAAATTTTCTCTTCACCAAACATGAATACCTCTTATTAAATGGCCACTAAACCCACTAAAAACACTAAATCTAATATACAAACCTTTTTACAGTTGCTTGGGGATAAGTAAAATTTACCAGTAATCCGACCTTAGTTCGACTAGCTCTCAAATAATTTAAAACTTGGGATTCGTGGCTTTTTGTAATTGCGCTTTGAGCTTTTAATTCAATAATTACTTTATTTTCAACAACTAAATCAGCAAAGTATTCTCCAACAATATCGCCTTTGTAATACACATCAATCGGTACTTGTGTTTCAACAACTAAACCCTGCAGAGTTAATTCTTTACACAAAGCTTTCTCATACACCTTTTCTAGAAAACCATGCCCCAATTCTTTATATACTTCAAAAACACATCCATTGATTTTATAAACAAGATCCTTTTCAATTAGCCCCTGATCATCCGTATTGTTCGTGGTTTTTAGTGGTTTTCGTGGCCATTAATCAAATAGATTGTTCGTGGTTTTGCTAATGTTAAATCAACACACTGGAAGCATTGGCCGTGATGGTCAATGCCTGAAACGCACACTTGCCACAATACCCCTTCACATCAACCAGGTATTTGATGGTTTCATTCAGTTGTTCCTGCTCCTTTAGATTGACATTGGCCGCACTGGTTCCACTCTTGATCCAGCCCAGCAGCTTCATGTTTTCTCCGGACTTGAACTCATTTTCAAAAACAAATTTCTTAATAGCATTTTGATAAGACGGTTCATCTGCCAAAATTACAGAATAATTCACACTGGCAATTGCATCACTCAATTCTTTACGAAATACCTCTTTATCGGGAATTCCCAGGTACTGCTCAATGGTCTGCATGAATTTTTCATCAGGCTCCACATCCGTTTGGGTCACATCGTGCTTCACTTTGGTATTGTGAGCATAGGCGCGAACGTGATCCGTATACTTTTTCCATGAGGTTTCGATTACCGTATCATCGCGTAAAATAGCACTATAGACATCACTGGCGATTTGTCCAAAAATCCAGCCTTTGGCCTGTGGAAGGATTTTTTCGACATAGTGACTGAGTTTGGTTTTTTGATTGGCAAAGGAATCCTTAATTCCATTTTCCATCCTGATATACAAATCAAGAGGAGTGACACAGGGATTTTCCAGGGCAACGGAAGTCAACATGGCATGGTCTCCGGATTCCTGCTCCAGTTGTTTGATATTGGCCGCATATTCGTTGATCTGAAAGTGTTCTGTATTTTCGAAAATGTTCTGGATAAAACGAGGGTCCAATCCAAATGTCCCCTCCGACGGTTTGATGAATTCGAATTCATCTAAAATGGCTTTAGCCACATTATTATCGACTCCGCTATCGGCACGGCCTGCATAAATCAAAGCTTTCTGCAATAAAGTCAGATTAGGATTTTGTTTCGATTCATACAAACGGGACATGACCGCCACCAGACTGAGAAACGTCAAACTGTGGGGAGCTGCATGGGCCTGGTGTTTTTTGTACTTATTCCATTTTCGATGATGATTGGAGTAGGTAAAGGCATAGATTTTCTCTTCCTGATTGTAATCAACCGATAAAGGCATTTCAATGAAGGTCGTGCGCGAACGCAACGCCTCGAATGACTCATTGCCCATGAACATGTTGAATTCATGAAAATTCGTGTGTCCAATGATCACTCCATTGAAGGGAAGGGGAGGTTGTCCTTCCGGCTTAAAGAACCGATCCTGGGTGGCAAACAGCATTTCATATAAAAATTTATCAGACAGTTTCAAAATTTCATGAATCTCAACCAGCCCATTTGCTCCCGCACACAGTTCTCCTTTGTAATCATGCACCAAAGGATGCGATTCACTGCCAAAACGTGGTAGTAAACTATAATCAATATTCCCTACTAGAGAACCGGCTTCCTGACTCTTTTCATCTCTGGGAGTGTAAGAACCAATCCCCGTTTTCGTTTTGGCATCATAGATCATCCTTTTCACTTTGACATAAGGCAGCATCTCCACGAAGCTCAAACCTTTGGCAAACATGAAATCTTTAATCACATGATCAGCATAAGGTGAAATAGTCCCTGTGATTTGGATTTTAAATTCATTGTCATAGTGACGGTGCTTCGCCAGCCAGTCTGCAATCACTTCTCGGTCAATCTGTTCTGCCAAACGGTCTGTAAAGTCTTTACGGGCGGACTCTGGAATGATTTGTAACGGTTTCTCAAAGAGGGGGCTCTGTAAATAATAAATACCATCTTCTTCAAAAAGAGCGCGATCTTTCAGGCGATCATCGACTGTTGGCAATAACATGGTGTAGGTTTTCCCGGCATCCGATTTGGAATAAGTGTGCAATGCTAGCTTGATTCCATCCATGGAACGTGATTTGGCGGCCCCAGGAGGACCTAACAAAATCCACAAACGTTTGGATGCTTCTAAACCACGGCTGGCATTGTCAATTTTTTCCACCAGATTTTCTTTGGCTTTTTGCTGCCCAAATACGACATACCCCCCTACCATATCAGGTGCTTCAAAGAAGTCGTAGCGATGCTTCACCGGCTTCCCTGACGTAATCGAATGTTCAACTCCACAGGATAGCATCATATCATGTAAGAGTTGAAAGGTATTACGCGCTACCCATGGTTCATTCTTGATCACATCCAAATATTCTTCAAAAGTAAGAATCTCCTCGGAACTGTCTTTTTCCAATGAAAAACTCAATAAACTTGCCAATTCGCCATCCATATATGCTCCCAATTTAAGATAAATATTCTAACTAATTAACACTTTTCATTTCCTGTAAGTTTTCGTCACTCAGGATTTTGTCGGCTTCTTCTAATGAATAAGCCACCCTTGATAAATAACCTGCCTGATTTGACTTTTGATCAAAAAGAATAGCTCTTCTTTCATCCGACATGGACTTCTTATGAATTATACGGACAGTGGCCCGTAGCCCTGCCGCTTTGATGGCTTTCATAATAGGGGTCATATTATCGAGCGCTTCTTTTTCAAAAAATTTCACTTCCTGTAAATTGACAACCATGTCAAATCCTGGTTTCAATTGTTTCAACACAATTTGTACTTTTTTCATCAACAAGGGGATTTGCTCTGTCGTCATGGATTTCATGTAGATCACATACAAACGATTTTTCGAAGCATCGACATACAAACCAAAATTTTCTCTAGAGCTCTCGTCTAAATCGTCCAATATCTTTTCAGCAGCTTCCAAAGAATATACAGTCATGCCCGTATAGCCCGCAACTGCAGATTTTCTGTCAAAACGTGAAGCCAGGTTTCTGCCCTGATCTGAATCGGCCACCACACGAATGACCTTTTTGACTCCTTTTGAAATCAATAGTCTCATGCTGGGAATGAGTGCTTCATCGATTCCCATCCCTAAGCGACCGGCTTCTTGTAAATCATTGATCACACTGAATCCGGGTTCTAATTTTTGCACCTCTTGTTGGAATTCATCGACAAACTGCTCTACGTACTCAACATCAGCATCATCCTTAAATGAAACATACAAACGATTTTTTTCAAGATCGGCTCTTATTTGATACATATCATTCTTTGCTAAAAAGGTACTCCACTTCAAAACGATCATTTAAATGCAACGCCGCACTGAATGGCTGGCTATAATTGCTTTTGAAACCTTCAATGACAGGAGTTTGTTTACCATCTAACAGTAATTTAGCATAAGCCTCTGATATTTTTTTTCCTCCCCGCACGTACCATATTCGGAAGTCACAGGCCCCATCTTTGCTTCTCCAGTTCGAACACCCCCATGCCTTTTTTCCAGCAATTACCTGACCTTGTCGGCATTTCGGACATGCTCCCAGGACTTTTCCATGAAATGCCTTAACATCCCCATGAGACTTTTTCGGTGCATATGATTTTTGAGGAAATTCAAAAACCACTTGCCACTCTTCCTGCAATTGCTTCAAGGTTAGGAATGCATCAAAGGATTTTCCACGTCCTTGTTTTCCTCGAAATCCCTGAATCAACTCCGTCTTCCCTTTTGTTAATAAATCCTGAACATGCTTTTCAGAAAGTGGTAACGATGCGATTGTCTTCCAAATACGAAATTTGCAGCCATTCTTATAGTTCGAACAATAGAATGTTTTTCCCTGTTTGACAAGCGATCCACAATTTGGGCACTTTCCCAATGCTTTGGAATGGAAGGTCAAACCTGCGGGAACTGTGGAGTGATCCGATTTCACATCCTCAACAATCTGAGATACAAATTGTTTCATATTTTCTAAGAACTCGTCGGCTTGAATCAGGCCTGCTTCAATTTGGCGCAAGCACTTTTCCCAAGACCCCGTCATTTGAGCACTTTTCAGTGTATCATTTTGAATGAGCCCTATCAAATCAATTCCTTTTTGGGTGGGCACCAATGTTTTTTTCTGGCGTTCAATATACCGGCGTTTCAACAATGTCTCTAAAATAGCGGCTCTTGTCGCAGGACGTCCAATCCCATTTTCTTTCATCAATTGTTGCAACTCTTCATCCTCTACCGTTTTTCCCGCCATTTCCATAGCATGCAATAAGGTTGCTTCTGTGTAAGGCCGGGGAGGACGTGTCATTTTCTTTTCCAACTGGGGACGGTGAGGACCCGATTCCCCTTTCACAAACTCAGGCAAAGCTTGGGCCTCTTCTTCTTTTCCAGGGAATTTTTCTGCAGGTAGATCTTGACCATAAACCGACCTCCAGCCTGGATCAAGAATCTGTTTCCCTGTTGCTTTGAACATATGATCCTGACTCTTCCCAAGGACCTCTGTATGAGAAAAAGTGCATTCCGGATAAAAAACAGCAACCAACCGTTTGGCAATCAAATCATACAATTTCCATTCGTGATCAGGAAGACGCTGTGATGATTTACCTGTTGGAATAATGGCATGGTGAT
>JANQHV010000080.1 GCA_028282505.1 SAR324 cluster bacterium
GCATACGGGAAGAATTTCGGGTGAATTCCAACCATATCAAGGATCGGTAATTCTAACCTATTTTACGGATGAGATTACTCAAAATTACGAGGAAGTCCAAGTGATTTGTCAATAGCTTTTATAAAACATTTTCATGCAAATTAGATTAAACCTGTTCACTTCGCCTATTGTTGCAATAAGCGTATTCCTGGTATTAGGAATGATTTACCTGGTCAGTTGTTGGATTCCCAAAGAATGGAATCGAACTCTCGTCAGTCAGCATAGCCTGATAGATTCTTTGAGGCAGGGGCACATGCGAGTGGAGCATGGGAGTTACTCTGTGGTGAACTCAACATTACAACTTAAAAATGAACCTAATGCAACGGGCCAACAAGCCCAATTGGTCGTGCAGATATGGAATAATCTCACGCCATTTGACCAATTTCTTTTGAAAGGTCAAATGCAAGGAGTTGGCGATATTATACTCCGCTTTGATCAGCAGCATCAGTACTCGGCCCAGTCTCACCAAGAAGATAAGACTGGATCCTTTCTAATTCGAGGAACAGCTCACCAGGATACGTCTCCGGAATTGGTCATTTTAGGGCCTGATACTAAGCATTCATCATCAAATATGACAGTACTCAAAGATCTTCAGTTGCGTGGAAAAGGCTATCGTTCGTATGGACATCGTGTTCTTCCTTTGTTTCTTTTGTCGTTCTTGTGGATTCTTGTTGTTCTTTCTCCAAGAGACAAAAAGGCTATCATGGCAGCTCTGGGTATGATTCTCATACTCTATGCTGCCGTTCGATTGTCTTATGTATTACATATTGAAGAAACCCCTTTCTCCGACATGGCCGATTATGAGCGCATTGCTTTGGGGTTATTGGCAGGAAAGGAACAAGGGCATAATCCTTTTTTTCAGTCTTTTTATGCTCATGGGCTGCCCTATTATGTTGCCGCCATTTACCATCTCTTTGGAATTAAGAATATGCTGGCATTAAAGCTGGTAAATGTGTTTTTAGGCCTGCTCGCCACCTTGGCGATTTATGCTTCTGGTCGTTTGATCTCAGGATTTCAAGCGGGGCTGATTGGTGCCTTTCTTTTTGCGTTTTCCCATGAGATGACTTTTTGGAGTGCAAAACTTTCTACAGAACATTTGTTTGCCTGTATCAGTGTGATTGCCTTGTATTTTGTCCTACTAGCCTGGAAACAAAATAAAATCTACTGGTTTTTTCTGGCTGGTATCATGCTGGGGTATTTATTTTTTATTCGTTCCATTTTACATTTTTTCCTGCTGTCTTTATTCATGGGTTTTTTGTTTTTCCATCCAGCAAAATTTCGTAAAATACTTCTACATGGTTTTGTCTTTTTAGTTAGTTTTTTGTTAGTCCTATCTCCCTGGATCATTCGAGGTTATGAACGTTATGGTCAGTTGATGTTAACAGGTACTGGAGGTTGGTTTTCTTTTGTCCACCAAAACAATGATATTGTGCAACCAGGAGAATTTGGAGGAAGAGAAATTCAAGTTTTCTATCAGCAAGAAGGGCCAAAACGCTTTGAAAATGATTTACAGGCAGCCAAATGGGCTCAGCAAGAAGCACTGGAATGGGTAAAAACTCACCCGTGGCGATATATTCAGCTATCCATTGGCAGGTTTCGCATGTTGTTTGTAAAACAAGGGATTGCTTTGACCAAAACCAGTCCAATGGAATTGAACTTTATTTCCAGGTCTTATTATTATCTATTTCATTGGAATGCTAAACCTCGAACTGCAGTAGCCTGGCTTGCTTTAGGAGCCTTATTGGTATGGTTCCTTCAGCTTTTTTCTCAAATATCCTCTGAAAAGCTGGGAAACATTTTCTTTCAAAATATTCCACTCATTTATCTGTGTGGAATGAGTCTCCTGTATTTATTAACGTTGAGCTTCCCACGATATCGAGATCCGCTATTGCCGGTGATTTATCTAATCATTGGGATGGGAGGAACTTCTTTGATCCGGTGGGGGCAATGGCAATGTAAAAGATTTCTGTAACACCAAAAGCGTCTCAAATTCATTTGCAACGTCTGTTTTTTTGAACATTCAAACCGTGATTTACCTATGAAATATCGACATTGGCGAACCTATTTTAATCAACTGATTGCTTCTGAAATCTCTACAATCAGCCGTTATTATGACCAACTCATTCAATGGAAACCTTTGGCTCATGATAGAGGATTAATTTTTGAAGCCATCCAATGCGTCTCTAAGCAAGTAGTAGCCGATCAGGAAGAATTTCCTGATTTGAAAAAAGAAAGAGAAAAGCGTTCCATGGTTTTGCTCAATGGCAATTTAAATCACCATCTTGATATCCAAACATTACTATTGGAGTTGAAAACAAAATTGTCGCGAACCAGTCGCGTCACCATTGTGGCATTTAATCCTTATTTACGATGGATTTATTGGTTGGCCAATCGATGGGGATTTCGAAAAGGGGAGCAGCCTTTCACTTTTGTGACTCGTACCGATTTGCATAATATTGCAAAAATTTCTGGGTATGAAATGGTTCGCATTCGTCCAGTCGGGTATATTCCTTTCCGCATTTTTGGAATAGAAACCCTCATCAACAGTATATTGCCCACTATTCCTGTATTCAAATGGTTGAGTTTTGTCACAATCATCACCTTACGTCCTACAATCCCAGAAAAAAGGAAGCCTTCTCTCTCCATTCTGATTCCTGCTCGTAACGAAAAAGGGAATATCGAAAATGCCTTAAAGCGCATGCCTGCTTTTGAAAAAACCAAGATAGAAATTATTTTTGTAGAAGGCCATTCCACTGATGGGACCTGGGAAGAAATACAACGTGTGATGCCAGAATATTCTTCCCAATTTCATAAAGTGGTGGCATTCCAACAAACGGGTAAAGGCAAAGGGGACGCTGTTCGCCTGGGTTTTTCTCAGGCAACTGGAGAATTGTTGACGATTTTGGATGCTGACTTGACCATGCCTCCAGAAATGCTCGGAAAGTTTTATGATGCGTATTGTCAGGGATTGGCTGATTTTATCAATGGGAGTCGTCTGGTTTATCCGTTGGAAGGAGAAGCCATGCGGTTTTTGAATCGATTGGGTAATGTATTTTTTGCAAAGATGCTCAGTGCTGTGCTAGACAGTCGATTGGGAGATTCTCTATGTGGCACCAAATTGTTTGCTCGTCATGATTATGAGAGGATGATTGCATGGCGCAATGATTTTGGTGATTTTGATCCTTTTGGCGATTTCGAAATTTTGTTTCCTGCTTCCATCCTGGCACTGGGGATTATCGATGTTCCTGTCTATTATCGAGCCCGACGATATGGGGCTACTAATATCAGTCGCTTTGAACACGGATGGATGCTGCTCAAAATGACGGCAGTCGGTTTTTCACGAATTAAGACTGGCAGAAGAATAATTCAGTCATGAGCATGGTATGAAAAAAAGCCCAATTGTCTTAATCCTGATTTGTATCACACTATTAATATTTGTTTATTCCATTGAAATTCGCAGTCCTTGGTTTGGTATTTTAGGTGGTGCCGAATGGGACACAGGACGTCATCAAGGCGTTACAGCACATACACTGGTTTATACAACCAATTGGCTGCGCCAGGGCATCTGGAATTTAAAATTTACATTGTCTGAAGAACCGGTATCCCCTCTTTGGCATGTTGTCTACCTTTCGTATACACCAGTCAGCACTCTCCCCATTTATTTCCTTAGCTTGATCACAAATATGGAACCAACTCCAGCTTTGGTGATGGGATATAATCTGTTTAATCATTTTTTTATCGCATTGTTAGCGGGATTGATTGTTTTTTACTTTCTCCAAAGACTTGGTTTTCAGCCTTATTTTGCTGGAATCTTATCTTTATTACCTCTCAGTCTGATTTTGTTATTACCCTCTCCTTTGTATTGGCTTCAAAACGTATATCACTATGATGAATCGGTCATTTTACCGTTCATTTTATACGTATTTCTTGAATTGCTCAGAGATGGTGCCCGACTGAAAAAGAAAAAAGTGATTTCACGGATTCAAATTGCGGTCATGCTTTTTGGTACAGGAGCAGACTGGTTATTTGTGTTTGTTGCGCTGGTTGTTTTTGGCAAAAGAATGTTGTTCAAAACAAGGAAAAACCTCCGCATGTTGTTTATGGAGGGTATCCGTTTTTTTTCTCCTGTGGCATTGGTGATTTCTCTTCATCTGCTTCACATTGCTTATTGGAAAAATGTGACTGAATTCGTGATTAACAAGTTTTTAGTACGTTCTGGAGTCAAGACAACCTATGATGATAATTTTTATGAAAGATTTTGGTTAGGATTCATAGGAGAAGGACTTGGTAAACCGGCTGTTTTTTTACTTTGGGGTAGTTTAGTTTTGCTTATCGTGGGTTTATTCATCGTGAATCAGACTAAAAAAATGTCTGATCATATTCAAACTTGCTCTGTCTCTGAAATATCTCTTGTCCAGCGGACCAAAGAGGTGACAGCCCTGATGGGAATGCTTTTAATTCCTTGTTTTTTACAAGTCTATGTTTTCAAAAATCATTCCTGGGTACATGACTTTTCTGCATTGAAATTTGTTGTTCCTTTTTCCATAATCTCCTTCACTCTCCTTCCAATCTTGCTAAACGATATCATTCGAATAGGCTGGGAGCGATTTCGACAAGGCTATTTTCTATTCTCTTCTCCATTCAATGCCAGAGTTACTAAAATATGGTTAGCTTTGTGGACAATTGGAGGTGTTTTTTATCTTCTTGTGGTACATCCTCAATATGAGCATATGTTTCCAGATCCGCGTTATGATTTTAAGGTAATCGGGGAATTTATCAATCAACACACAGGGAGAGACGATCTGGTTTTTTCTCCGCATCATCGTATCCGATACTATCCATCACAGCAAGTAGCCTTCTCACAGAAAGTCGTTTATAGAGCCGGTGTGGAAGAAATGTATGAAAAAGTCAAAAATATAAAGGAACATTTTGTTGTGAATCTTTTCTTTTTGAAGGAAAGAGATGCTTTAATTGAAGATATTCGCAGATTAAAGAATAACTATATTGAAGCTGACGCAGTTCATCAGAGATTCTACCAAATTGAGATCCAGACATCTAAAGGTAAAATAAAAACGAACCTTTTTGTGCATGATGCTGAAGAACTAAAACAGATGGACGATTTTACAATTTTTAAAGAGAATGCTTTCTTGACAAAAAATGAAGGAGAAATGAAGCTATATAAACTCCAGAAAGAGGATTTCTTCAAAGCATATCAACAGTGGAAAGAAAATGCTGTTGATTGGAACAGTCGTGGATGAACG
>JANQHV010000161.1 GCA_028282505.1 SAR324 cluster bacterium
TTCACCAAATCTGATTTTGTGTATTGGTTCAAAAGCATATTTGATGGCAAAAAAATTTACAAAAAACACACCGCTTCTTTTCACTTTAGGTATTCATCGACGTCGCTTTGATCTGACAGAAAAAACCTATGTCATTGAAAGTGAACTGCCTCCTGTGAACCAATTAACCATGTTTCGCTTCTTTTTTCCAAAAGTTACAAAAATTGGAGTACTCTATAGTAGTAAGTACAATCAAAAATGGATCAACGATGCAACATCAAATGCTCATGAAGTTGGTATTCAATTAGTGGGAATACCAATTGAAAATAAAGAGTCCCTCGGCAAAGCTTTGGAAGCTTCACTTCCTGAAATAGATGCTCTATGGTTAATTTCTGATCCGATTGCATTGGCGAGCAGGCAACAGGTAAATACAATTTTTCAACAGAGTCACGCATCTCAAAAGCCTGTTTTTGCTTATGATCGAATCTTTGGTTCTTTTGGAGCAACACTTATTGTTTCCGCAGATATCATAACCATAGCCAAACAGGCATCTCAGGTGGCACTCAATCTACTGGAAGATAAAAAGATTTTGCAAAAAATCCAAAAGCCTGCTGGCTCTTACATCGCTATTCAATTAGAGAAAATCGAGCAATATCAGATCCAGTTGAACTCAAGAGCACTTTCTTTTGTAAACGAGTACTTCAACAATTCAAAATAAGTGTATGATGTTTTTGTTCAAAAGTAGCATTCGTGGAAAATTGTTAATCACCATGCTGTTGTTGATTATCAGCCTCTTAATGAGTCTGACTTTCATTCAAGCAACTTCGCAGAAAGAAATCCTGGAAAATGCTCTGGAAGAACAAACCTATTTGTTGAAACAAATTCTGATAGAACGTGGCAAAACACTTTCCGACCAACTTGCTTTGGAAATGGAAGAAGCACTGGCCTCCTTCAATTTATTGCACATGATCAATCGACTTAATCAAGTCACCTATGAAACAGAAGATCTTGTCTATATTATCTTAACAAACAGTGCCAATCGAGTTCATGTGCATACCCTTAATCCAGAATTGCAAGGAAAGGCTTTGATGGAACAAGCCGATCTATTTGCAAGTCAGCAACAAAAAGCAGCAGTCCATGAGTATCAAAAAGGTAATCATATTTACATGGAATTCATTGTGCCGGTCTATCTCAGTACCGATTTATGGGGTCGATTACGGCTGGGTTATTCATTACAACGGCATAATCAGGATATTGCCACAACACAGCAAATATTTGAGCAACAAGTCGAAAATGTAATTACTCGTACTATATTGATTTCATTTATTTTTTTAATGATTGGTTCTGGGATTATTTGGGCTGTCATGACAACTTTTATCAAACCCTTACTCCATTTGAAACAATCTACTGAAAAACTGGGAAGTGGTAATTTCTCAGAAGTTGAGCCTATTGTTATCGACTCTGTCGATGAGGTCGGAAGTTTGGCTAAAGCCTTCAATGGTATGATTGTCCAACTCCAGGAACGTGATCAACAAGTTGAAAAGCATACACAACAGCTACTGATGGTCAATGATAATCTCAAAAGAGAGATCGAACAGAGAAAACGCACTGAAAAACTCGTACAAAAATATCAATATGTTTTGGAATCGACCAGTGAGTTAATATCGTTTGTAGACAAAAATTATGTCTATGAATCAGTTAATAATTCCTACTTGGCAGCGCATGGTAGAGCCAGAGAAGAAATTGAAGGACATTCGATAGCAGAAGTAATTGGAGAGGAAGCTTTTGAAGACTTGATCAAACCTCGGCTTGATAAATGTTTGCAAGGGGAGACAATTACCTATCAATCCTGGTTTGAACTTTCAGGAGCTGGGCGTCTCTTTATGGAAGTAACGTATCATCCCATTTTTGATCGGGGCAAGACGACTGGTGTGTTGGTCAATGCCAGAAATGTGACTCAGCGTAAATTGGCAGAAGATAAAATCATCAAGCTCAATGAAGAACTTGAGCAGCGTGTCATGGAAAGAACTGAAGAATTGCAGAAATCTTTGACAACTTTACACCAGACTCAGTCACAATTGGTGCACTCTGAAAAAATGGCTAGCTTGGGGACATTAGTAGCAGGAGTTGCTCATGAAATCAATAATCCCACAAACTTTGTTCATAATGGTGCTCAGAATATCAATAGGCAACTGAATCAATTACAAGAATTGATTTTTCAGTTAGCAGAGGAAGAACAGAGAGAAGCGGTTAGGAAATTGTTTGGACCAAAGTTTACACAGCTGTTTCAGAATCTCAATGCTATTTTGGATGGCTCACAACGGATTAGTACGATTGTTTCGGATCTGACCACATTTGGTCGTCGTGACAAGGCAGAAGCAATTACGGCTGATATCAGTAAGGGGTTGGAGTCTACCTTGAAACTAGTCCATGCTCAGTATCGTGATCACGTAGAATTTATTCATGAAACACAACCACTGCCTCCAATAAAGTGCTGGCCCGCTCAACTGAATCAGGTGTTTATGAATTTGATCATTAATGCCTGTCAAGCAATTCGTATTCGTCAGCAGCAATCCGATAGCCACATTCCAGGGAAATTGATTGTCAGTACAAATGTCCAGGATCAACAAATCATTATTCGCTTTCAGGACAATGGTACTGGTATGTCGGAAGAGATACAGGAAAAAATTTTTGAACCGTTTTTTACAACAAAAGACGTAGGTAAGGGGACAGGATTGGGATTATCCATTGTTTTTGGCATTGTGGAAAAACATCAAGGTAATATAACTTTGGAATCTATTGAAGGAGAGGGTTCGGCATTTACGGTATCTCTCCCCACCCTCTCTGCTTGAGTATCTATTGTGTAAGAAATCGTGTTTCCAACGACTTATATTCCAGTGGTCAATATTATATTAACTATCTTTAGCAAGATTCGTACACGTAACATGAGATATTAAAATAGAATTGCA
>JANQHV010000165.1 GCA_028282505.1 SAR324 cluster bacterium
CATCCCTCGCACAATCCAGTTTTTTTGTTCATGTAGGATTTTTGTAATTTTATATCCAAGAATCCAAAGGGTATCGTTATCTTCCAGGTGACGTTGGGCGGAAGATTCCAAACGAAGATAACGCTTGGCCTGCTCCGCTTCGTTTTCAGCCCACTCTTGAAGGCGCTTCCATTGGCGGATGAGGGCCTCGTGGGTAATGTCCAGCACTGTATCAGTTTGTAGCTTGGTACCAACTAAAAGCATGAGAAAGCTGCGGCCGAATTGACGAAAAAACTCCACTACGGCGGCCAATTCACTGGTAGACGTGTTGGCCAGTTGAGCAATCTCTCCAAGGGAGGCTGATCGGCGGGTATTGCTCTTTTCATCAGATCGTTCGGTGAGAGCCCGAAACATGACTTCAGCCATGCGTTGTTGCTGTTCGTTCAAGTCATCATAGGCCTCTTCCACATGGGCATTGAGACAACCATCCAACCCGCCTAATTGGTTCAAATTTTCGAGAGTCAGGTGCTTATTTTCGCCTGACTGATTCCACAGGCGCATAAGGACATGCTGGAGCAAGGGAAGCTGATCGTTGCGCCCCTCAGCCTCGGCAACCAGATGACGTACCAGTTCGGAATCCACTTGGCCATTGAAATGGGTTAGCCGAGCTGGCAGTTCAATGGCATCTGCCATTTGTTCCGGTGTCAGCAATGGAGTGAGAAAGAGCCCAGTATTGATTGCTTCGGGTAGGTTTGGGTAGAGAGGACAATCGCCTAGGAACTCGGAACGCATGGTAATGACCACATATACATCCGGATGGGTGGCAGCCCCCAGCAGCAAGGCAGTGAATGCAGTTGCATCTCTTCTCGCTGTGCGATGATAACGAAACAGTTCTTCGAACTGGTCCACCAGGATCAAAAGCCGGGTACCCGATGTCAGGGGCTGGATGCCCAGACGCCAGTTCAGTGCCAAATCTCCCTGGCGTAAATCAGTTTCCAGGGCGGCTACGACAGTATTGAAGTCCTCTTCTGCATCGGTTGCTGTCGATTCTGTGTAAAGACCTTGGCCATAGGCTTTGCCCCAATCTGTATCTCGAACCAGGGAACTAGCCAATCTTTGAAAAGGGCTATCACCAGGCCGGAGTTCGGCCACAGCCCAACGAGGACCAGCACCAGCCATGTATCCGCTATTCAGAGCTGGAAGCAATCCAGCTTTGACCAGAGAGGATTTGCCAGATCCAGAGGTACCCAGGACGGCCAGAAAATGGGTGTCGGCCAGTTTGTCCAGAAGTTGACCAACCTGTTCGTCGCAGCCAAAGAACAGGATGTCCTCGTCACGCTCGAAGGGACGCAGACCGGGATAGGGGGTGGTGATTTTCATAATAACCCTCTAACAAATTTGTTAGTACAATTTGCCACGCAATCGGATTCACAGGGATGAAGCTCCGCTTCTGGTAAAAAGATGCCTGGTGGTGGTCCGTCGTTTGAGGGATAGCAAATATTTAGTTTGATCGGAGGACTATTTTTTGTTCGTTTTGTTTTGCTTTTCAAATATTCGTTGACATACCCTTGGAGTTGATGTGCTGGCCCTTTACGATAAACAATGAGAAAGGCTGAACAAAGTTTCAGTTTTTCCCGTAAGTCATGAGTGATTTCCGAGCTTTTCAGCTTGTTTAAATTCGATAATAAGGACACGGGCACAACCGCACTAATCCGGTGTTGATTGCACAAACAAGCGGCCACTTGGTTGACCAAATCTCTGTCATCCTCGCCACCATTCACCAGAACGGTGTGTTGTCCATTAGGTTCTTGCGTCTGGTGAGCGGATGATTCCGCTTGCTCAGAGGATGTGGTTTCCTGTTCAATAGTCACAATGTCTTTCAAACGCACAGCCATATCTTGGGCTATGCTCTGCTGAGTGCGCCCATATTCCCGGTCTGTGGGGTCGATGTCGGGAAACCAGCGGGTATGAAGTCGTTTTTTGTCATCTTCGAACCAGAAAGAATACTTGAGAAGGTTCTCCAGTTCATTGGGCATGTTTTCCAGCGGTTCCATCCATACCGGGAAGATGCGCCCAGAATCAGCACCATATTTTTCGATAAAAATTTGGAGTTCTTGCTGGCACCAATGAGAATCCAGGTAGCTTTTGGAAATGATGGGTACCAGCAGGTGGGAGGCCTCCAGTTTGGCTCGGATTCTATCAGAGATGTTGTCGTTATCCCGCATTTGTTCATAATCCAGCCAGATATTCTGTCTGGCCATTTCACGGGACAACTCCCGCCTCAGAAGCGGACGCAACCGGTTAACAAAGGTACTGACCCAGCCCTTGCCTTCATGATCGATGGGAGCGTTGTCCCTCCAGGCGTAACTGATGAAGGCATTGTATTTTTCGGTCATGCTCAATCAATCTCTTGAAAAAATTGCAATCAAAACAATCAATGTAGTGCTTCAGAAAAGTTTTTTCAAAATTTATCGAATGAAAAAAGGAATGTAAAGTGATAAATTGTCAGATAGGGAGCAGGGTTTTAATAACGATGCCTTTATAGATGGATTAAATGTCTCAAAATCATTAATTTTCTCCCTTCTATAGTTTTCCAGAAAAATAATTCGGTAGCACTGGAACACTGGATCGGGATCTCCAGGCCCGTTAATGATAACAAGGGTATGTGGGCTTCCGATGCCTGTATTGCTAAAATTTATTATCTAGAAGTCTATATAAAGATTCATGCTCTTTATGGAACCAGTGAAAATGCCATAATTTGTAGTTTCTGAACATAGTTGAAATCATTGATGCTAAGTACATTCAGACAAAAGTTTCTTAGTATTATGAATTCTCTCAAAGCCTTATAAATAGAATTATTAGAGATGGTATTTATACTTAAAAACTTTTGACTCAATGTACTTAGAATCTGTTTGGAAAAGATGGTTCGTTGCGAAAAATCGCTCTCGTTGAACGGATTTTTGAGAAAATTTAAGGCGAATAGCCAGCCTCTTTAACGAAGATTTTATCAAAACAGACGTCAATGAGACGGTTTTGTAGCAGAATCAGGTTTTTCAAACAGGTTCTTAGCAAGGAGAAGAACAGTTTCAGGTAGTCAAAAATATGATCATGCCTGAAATTTCTATTTTTGTGGTAGAACTTTTTGGTAGGTTTTACTGACAGGAATGGAAACGTTACTTTTGTTACTGCGTAAAATGACGTAACGAGGCCTATTCTTGCCACGGGCACTGGAAGTGAGATCTTTTTCGATTTTAATAATTTTTTTAGGATTGATGAGGTAGGAACGATGAACACGGATCAATTGGTCCTGATAAAATTGT
>JANQHV010000167.1 GCA_028282505.1 SAR324 cluster bacterium
GAGCAGGCTGTGCGGCTGCATGAAGAAGAGAGAATCCTGGATCGGGTACTCCAGTCTCTGGCTGAGGATTATTTTTCCTGTGCTTTTGTGGTCAACGAGCAAATGGAGTTGCTGCATGTGATTGGAGATACTGAAGGCTACCTGAGATTCCCTCCAGGCAAAGTGCTCAATGATATTTCTAAAATTGCCATGAAGGATTTGGCCATCCCGCTGGCCACAGGAATTCAGCGAACTCTCAAAAATCGTGAGGAAGTGCAGTATTCCAATATTCGTATCAAAAACATGGATACTGTGTTTAACCTGAGATTGCGACTGAAGCTTCTGCCAGAGAAGAAACAGCAGGATCGACTGGTGCTGATTTTTGTTGAACAGAACAGGCCCACGACTCCACAAGAACAGGAGCAAGAACAGGCGTCTTATGATATCAGCAGGGAAGCCGAGCAACACATCCAGGATTTAGAACAGGAACTTCAGTTCACACGGGAAAATCTGCAAGCGACCATTGAAGAACTGGAAACTTCCAATGAAGAATTGCAGGCAACCAATGAAGAACTATTGGCCAGTAACGAAGAACTGCAAAGCACCAATGAAGAGTTGCAATCGGTTAATGAAGAGTTGTACACTGTCAATGCGGAATATCAGCGAAAAATCATGGAATTGACAGAACTCAACCATGATATGGATAATTTGTTAACGACTTCGGAAATTGCGACCTTATTTTTGGATGAAAATCTGGAAATACGAAAATACACGTCTCATACTGCCAAGATTTTCCACATCATGGAGACTGATATTGGTCGTCCATTGCATCATTTGACCCTTCAGTTGTCCGGGGTGGATGTGAACGGGGTTGTCCAGGAAGTCACCACCACAGGGAAAACCATTGCTCACGAAATTCAAACTGATCAAGGAAAATGGTACTTGCTCAGAGTCGCTCCTTATTACATCACGCCTCATGTATTTTCTGGGGTGGTGCTCACTTTTGTGGATATTACCAATCGCAAAGAGTCTGCCAAAGAAACGCTGCTCCATACGAATTTGCTAAATTCTGTAGAGCAGGCTATTGTGGCAACCGATCTGGCCGGGAATGTCACTTACTGGAATAAATATGCTGAAAAACTGTTTCAGTGGCGTACTCAGGAGGTGATGGGGCAAAATCTTTTGGATATTGGATTGCTGCAAAATACAAAAGAGCAGAGGATGGACATCATGGCCTGCTTGCAGGCGGGAGAAAGTTGGTATGGAGAATATAAGATCAAAAGAAAAGACCAGAGCGATTTTTTGGCACGTGTCAAGAAATCTCCCATTTTTGATGAGTATGGTGAACTGGTTGGAGTGATTGGGATTACAGATGAAGTGAAGGAGTGACATGCGCATTGGCGTTCTTTACTTTGTTGGGGTCATGTCATTTGCAACCGTGCTCAATGCACAGGAAGAAAAAGTGGTTTTTCAGTTACACGAGCAACAGCAATATTTGATGATGGCATTGAGCGTTGCTCTTGTTTTGTTGGTGCTGGCTTTCTTTTTTGTATTAAGACTGCGTAAAACCGTTGCGGTTCAGGCCAATCGGCTGAATCAGATCAATGCCAACCTCCAAGAAAAAATAGAAGAAAGTAAAAAAATTCAGCAAGAGTTGATTGCCCAAAATCGTATCAACCAAAGGCGTGTCCAAATGATGAAATGCTTGCTGGACCTGGAAAAGCTGACTTCGGAGCGTCAAATAGAACAAGGTGTTTTTTTTCAACAGGTGGTCCATCTCATTGCTTCTATCTGGGAGCCTACCGAACTCTCCTGGGTGCAGATTTCCTGTGAAGATGGTAGAATCTACAAAACTACCAGCTTTCAACCAACAGCTCCGGTCTTGCAAACAGCAATTATGGTGGCTGGAAACCCGTTTGCCGAACTAAGGATAGGCTTGTTGTCCATCAAAACAGAGTCGGAAGAAGATGCTTTCTATCAGGAAAATAAAGACCTGTTCGAAACGCTTTCCTTAAAAATCGGTAACTTTCTGGAGCATCGGCAAATAGAGGAAGAATTAACCATTAAAACCGAAGACCTGGAAACCCACCAGGCTGAATTGGAAATACAAAACGAAGAATTGCGCACCATTCAGGAAGAGTTAGAACTATCTCGCAATCGTTATTCCGATTTGTTTAATTTTGCTCCTGTTGGATACTTTATCCTTGATGAAAATGGATATGTTGAGAATGTCAATATGACTGGAGCCACCTTATTGCAGGTGGAACGAAATCGTTTGTTGCACCAGCCTATGGCCAAATATGTTGGGGAAGAAAGCCTGGAAGCATTTTTGTTGTATTTACGCAGGGTCTTTAAAAAACGTAGCCAGCAGGTGTGTGAACTATTCCTGAACCTGCCAGAAAAAGGGTTCGTGAATGTCGAACTGCAAGGCATTGCTATTGAAACCCAACCCGAAGAAAAACAGTTTTGCCGAGTGGCCATGATCGACATGACAGAGCGTAAGAGGATGCAGGAAAATCTGATCGTCAAAGACAAGGCTATCGAATCGTCGATCAATGCCATTGTGTTGGCAGATCTAGAAGGAAAAATCAGTTTTGTCAATCCCGCATTTCTGAAAATGTGGAACTACCACAGTCGGTATGAAGTTGAAGGCAAATCTTTATTCCTTTTTTGGAAAAATCAAGCACAGGGAAAAATGATCATCCAAAAAGTGTTAAATAAGGAGCACTGGGTTGGAGAAACTCTGGCACAACGAAAGGATCGCTCGGAATTTCCAGCACAACTCTCTGCTTCTTTGATCAAGGATGAATCCGGTCATGCCTTTCGAATTTTTGCCTCATTTTTGGATATGACAGAAGGAAAAGAATTGCAGAAGCAACTTCGTCAATCTCAGAAAATGGAAGCCATGGGAGTGTTGTCGGGAGGCATTGCTCATGAATTCAATAATATTCTAGCAGCGATCCTGGGGTACACGGGACTGCTCATGGAAGATGTTCCCAAGGTCGAACAGCAGCAGCAGCATTTTCTTCTTCAAATACATACAGCCGGTCTTCGTGCCAAACAGTTGGTCAAACAGATTCTGGCTTTCACACGCACCGAAAAACAGCAGCAAATTTCCTTTGACCTGGGGCCTTTGGTCAAAGAAGCACTGGTGATGATACGGGCCACTTTGCCCACCACGATTCAAATTCAGACTGATATTGATTTGACATGTCGCCCAATTCAAGGAGACCCTTCTCAACTTCATCAGGTATTGCTCAATTTATTCACAAATGCCTTTCATGCAATGGAAGAACAGGAAAATGGAATCCTACAAATTCACTTGAAAGAAATATTTATCTCCAAAAAGCAATATCCTGTTCCTAAAATGAAAGAAGGGGATTATGTACAATTGGTGGTTCAGGACAATGGATGTGGGATCAGTGAGCAGATCAAGGAATCGATTTTTGATCCATTTTTCACGACCAAAGAAGTTGGTAAAGGAACCGGGCTCGGCTTGTCTGTGGTTCATGGCATTGTGAATACCCATCAGGGCCATATTACAGTAGACAGCACTGTGGGAGAAGGAACCACATTCACTCTGCTTTTTCCTGTAACAACCACAGAAACGCTTGGCAATGTTCCCGAAAAACGTGTCAATGGCAAAGGGAGTGAACATATTTTGATTGTTGACGATGAGGAGATTTTAACAACGTTTTATAAAGCAGCGCTGGAGCGCAACGGCTACGAGGTCACTGCCATGAATGAGTCTTCCGTGGCTTTGGCAACATTTCGTAAAAATCCAAAACAATTTGACCTGGTACTGACAGATCAGACCATGCCTCATATGACAGGAAAAGTCATGAGCGAGGAAATGAAACACATTCGTCCAGATATTCCCATTGTACTGATTACCGGGGGCGTGGATGAGCAATTGGAACGTCAAATTATGGATATTGGTGTACAGGAATTTCTCAGAAAACCCATTGAAGCTGACATGTTGACTTCCACCATTCGTAGGGTTCTGGATAATTAGAACCTGTTTGGAAAAGATGATTCGTGCAGAATCAGGTTTTTCAAGCAGGTTCTTAGTCGCTGTTGTGAAATTAAGAATGAAGAATTAAAACTTAAGAAATTATGGAAAAAACCATCAAAATTGTGGTAGTGGATGATGATCCCAATATTTTATTCGCAACTGCAAAAGGACTACGCAAGGCTGGATACGAGGTTTTTGAGGCAGAAACAGGGGCAGAATGTCTGGAATTGACTCGCATCCATTTACCAGATCTGATAATATTGGACGTTATGCTGCCCGATTTGGACGGCCTTGAGGTCTGTAATCAGATCAAGGAAGCCAACCTGGCTTCAGACCCTTTAGTCATTCTAGCTTCTGGTTTGCGGACTTCTCGAGATGATCAGTTCGATGGACTGTTATTTGGCGCAGATGATTATATCTCTCGTCCTATTAAAAGCGAGGAGTTGCTGTTAAGAGTTCGCTTTATTCTTAAATTTAAAGAAACTCGACAGGAGTTGAAGCAGGAAAATCGTCAGCTCCTTGAAGAAAATAGGCAATTGCAGAATGAAATCAAGCTATTGAAGCAAAATCAAAGCAAGCTATGAAAAAACATAATATTATTGAAGGTCCTTACTGGTTTGAACTCTTTATCAAAAGTCAAGAAACTCCTTATATCAGCAGTGTTGTTGAAACCCTGCATTATATTTTCAAACGCTGTTTAGATGAGAAATACCGCCTTGATATTCTTCCGGCTGATCAATTTCAAGATCGCATCCGAGAAGAGAATATCCAGGTAGTTCCCACCCTAATCCGCCAGAGACCTGAACCCAAAGTGAAAATTAGTGGTGATTTAACCAAAGTTTCCAAAATCATTTTTGAATTTAATTTGCCGGCTTCTTCAGGGGAAAAGGAAGATTGGCGAGAAATGTGTTACCTGGCAGGTGCTCATACGAAAACCGCAATGAAAATGCTTCAGGATGCTTTGAATATGCGAGGACAGTTGGATAAAAATAAACTGGACATAACCCGGTTTTCTTAAAAAATTCCTTCATCTCATTCGCTCATATGATTCGTTCCTATCTGCAGACTTTGACCCCTCTCCTGGTGTTATCCCTTCTCCTGGTTTCAGGATGCAAAAAGAAAAATTCTCAAACAGAAACAAAAAAAAAACACACAGCCCAAATTACGATTGCAACGGGGAGTCAACCCATTGGTAGCTTGATCTATGTTGCCGCTGCTCATGATTTTTTTGCAAAATACAATATTGCTGTCAAACTCCAGCTCCATACCTCTGGAAAAGCAGCATTGCAATCGGTTCTGGACCAAAAAGCCGACCTGGCTTTGACATCAGAAACTCCTGTCATGCATGCAGTCATTGGGGGAAAGAAAATTTATGTGTTAGCTACAATTGGTTCTTCTGAAAGCAATATGGGCATTGTTGCCCGGAAAGATAGAAAAATCTTTAATCCAGAGGATCTGGCCGGTAAACAGGTTGGGGTCACGTTGGGAACCAATGGAGAGTTCTTTCTTGATGTTTTTTTAACGATGTATGATTTACGCCGGGATCAGGTGAAGACCGTGCATTTACTGCCAGAGGACATGGTATCAAATTTATTAGATGGTTCCGTCGATGCCGTAGTCGCCTGGAATCCCCATCTATACATCCTCCAAAAAAAAATTGAAAATCGTGGGTCGGTTTTTATGGAAAAGAGGATGTATCTTTGGACCTGGAATCTTGTGGCACTACAGGAATTTACGAGACAGAATCCATCGGTCATCCATTCGGTCATCCAAGCATTGGTAGAGGCGAATGCCTTTTTACAGAAAAATCGGAAAACCGCTCAACAAATTGTCACCAAAGCCACAAAAACAGATCCTGTCATCATTCAAGATCTGTGGCCTATTTATGATTTTCAGGTCTCTCTCTCGCAATCTCTGTTGCTCCTTCTGGAAGACCAATCTCGTTGGGTATTTCAAAAGAAGGGACTTGCCCCAGAAACGATTCCCAATTTCTTAAACTTTGTCTATCCTGCGATTTTGGAAGAGGTTTCTCCTGAAGCAGTCCGCTTGATTTATCGAAAATCGATGTGAAAATAAAAACAAAACTGCAAATTGCTATTTTGATTCCTATCTTGATGGCTACCCTGATGGGGACAGGACTGTATTTCGCTTATTTGAAGCTAGGGCATTCCATGCGAGATACACGATCTGCAGAAACACTGATTGAACACGTGTTTCAACTCAGTATTCTGACAAGAGAATTTATCCTCTACCACACCCAACGCTCTCAAGAACAATGGGAGATTGAAAACCAAAATTTATTAAATCTGACAAAAAACTCTGAATTGGCTTTGCAAAGATACAACTGGCAACTGGGAAAATTTCAGGAAGAATATTCTCATCTGCAACGAGTATTTCATGCATTGGTTAAGAACTATGAAGTTGGAAAAAAACAGGAAGGGGTTAATCCTATTTTCAGAGCAAAACAGGAACAGTTGGAAAGACAAGCATTAGTTATTACACAAAATCTGATCAATTATATTGCCACACTACAGAATGATATTGCTCATCAATTGATTATTTTGCAACAACAGATTTTTTTAGTGACTATTAGTGTTTTATTGGCATTTGCCTTATTTTCATCCTTTCTCTTTTTCCTGCTCGGACGTACCATCTTTCAATCGCTCACCCGTCTTTCTGCGGGAATCGAGCTCATTTCCAGTGGGGATCTACACTCCCGAATAGAAGTCAATACTCAGGATGAGCTGGGTGTGATTTCTAAAGCATTCAATCAAATGGCTGATAATCTGGACGACTCCTATCAGAGCCTCAAAATGGAAATTGCCACTAGAAAAAAAGCAGAAGAAGAAAAAGAAATACTGTATGACAAGCTCGTGCGCTCTGAGAAACTGGCGACCCTTGGTCAATTGTCCAGTTCCATCAGTCATGAGTTACGAAATCCGTTGGCAGTCATTCACAATTCGGTGTATTTTCTCAGCATGACGGCCAGTCAGTATGGAGAAAAAATCACTAAGCATCTTGAAATTTTACGTAGGGAAGTTAAAAGAGCCAATAGCATTATCTCGGATCTTCTCGAATTCTCCCGTACCAAAACACCTGCTTTGGAAGCAGGCGATATCAACAGCCTTATTGTAGAAACACTGAAACAAATTGAAATCCCAGAGCGAATCTCCGCAGAACGTTCTCTTTCTGCAGAGCTTGGTTTAGCAGCTTTTGATCGGGAGCAAATCCGCCGTGTTTTGATTAATATTTTGGAAAATGCCGTACAAGCTATTACAGAAGAGGGAACAATCACTGTAGAAACTCAAAGACTGGACGACAAAATCCACATCCGGGTGAAGGATTCTGGGATTGGAATTCCTCATGACATTCAGGAACGTATTTTTGAGCCGTTGTTCACCACAAAAATCCGAGGAGTTGGATTGGGACTTGCCATTGTGCAAAATATTGTTGAAAAACACAGAGGAAACATACAAATCGATTCCGTTCCCGGCCAGGGAACCCTGGTGACGGTTGCACTGCTCAGGGCAAAATGATCCAGTAAACGGCAATCACACTTATCTCCTTAGTATGCTTCATAATTTGACCACCTGATTAACTGGACAGTCATAAATTTTTTCCGATAAATTGATCCACAAAGTGGGCTGGAATATTTGGCAACAATGTTATATTATTCGTTTCCATCGCCTTATCTTTTCCTGGCCTCTGGGCAGCGATCCGCTCCTCAAGGAGAGAAATGCTTTTCCACATGTGAAAATAACAAAAATGGCCGAGAGTATGATGATGAGAGTTTATAAATAAGATAGAAGTGTTGTGAGGAGAGTAATGAGCAAGAAGGCAGCGACCATTCTGTTGGTGGAAGATAGTTTAACAGCAGTTGGCATGATTACAGAAATGTTACGAGATGCAGGAAATCTTGGTTTTTCAAAGTATTTTTTCGAAGTGGATCATCGAGACAGTATTGCGACGAGTGTGGAATACCTCATCTCCCAAAAAGTGGATCTGATCTTATTGGATCTCAATCTGCCAGATAGTGAAGGATTGGATACTTTTGCGAAAATTCATGATCACGTCCAGAATGTTCCAATTGTGATTTTAACAGGAGTGGAAGACGAATTGCTGGGAATCAAAGCTCTTCAAATGGGAGCCCAGGATTACTGGCTCAAAAGTGAAATTTCTCGTAACATCTTGATACGCATCATCAATTATGCGATGGAACGCTACCAGCTCCTCAATGAATTGGAAATCCGTGTTGAAGAACGCACTCAAGAACTACTGGTCGTCAACCAACGGTTGCAACAAGAAGCTCTCGAACGTGAACAACGACAGGAAGAGTTACAGAAAATCAATGATCACTTGTTGAAAGTTAGGCTCAGCCTGGAAGGACAGGTTGCCTCTGCAAAAAAGAAAAAAGAGGATCTGGTGCAGAAGATGTCGGAATTGACATTGAGTAAAGCTGATTTAGCACAAAACCAGGTGGAACTCACAAAACGAGTCTCTTCGTTGGAAGCAGAGAAAGAAACATTACGGGACCAACTAGTCCTTTATTATGAAGCATTGCAACAATCGAACACCGATATTGATGAATTGCTGGTCAAAATTCAAACATTATCGAACAAGGATTCAGAACCTTTTTGAAAAATCTAATTCTGCTGCAAAACCGTCTCATTGGCGTTTGTTTTGAGAAAATTTTCGTTAAGTAGGCGAGCTGTTCGCCTTAAATTTTCTCAAAAATCCGCGCAACGAGATCGATTTTTCGCCACGAACTATCTTTTCCAAACAGGTTCTAAAACTATCAGCTATCAGCTTTTTAATGAAGGAAGTTAACATTCTTTTAAGATTCTTTTTTAAGTAGAGCACGCAACCGTTCTATCTCTGCCAGTGCTTTTTCTTCTCCTCTCAACGCTTCTTCTTTTTGTCGTCGTTCTTCTTGTAGAGACTTTAAAACGAAAGGTTTATAGAGTGGGTCGTTAACCAATGTTTGAAAAGGAGTTTGTGCTTCTAAATTCTGACGTCGAAAACCAAATTGCTCCAGAATGGTGGAGCGAATCACTCCCTTTTCAAGAGCATCCAATGGCTCATAGATCCCCTGTTCATTCAGTCGATAAAAAGCAGTATGATTTCCTAGTCTATCCAAAATGTAATATTCAGGAACTCCTGCCTTGGCATACTCTTCTTTTTTAAAGACTGTATCTCTTTTCACTTCCGCAGGCGTCGAATCCGATAAAAATTCAATGCAAATGTCACAAATTCCACGGAATGAACGGTCTCCAGGCTGGGCTTTGACGGGATTGGTATCTAGCAGCACTGCCAGATCCGGTTTTCGGATACTCACTTTATCTCCCAAATCCAAACGAAATCCCATTTCCAGGGCCATGATTTGTCCAACGAGAAACACTTCCAAATATTCTTCCAGTAATTTAAGGAACCAGCGGTAGAGAGCAATACTTAACAGGTCGGACATGGGTTTCTCCTCCAAATATCCGTTGTTCCATTCATACTGGCAATCGGGGTGTTCATAAAACTCTTTCCAATAGACTTCCTCACTGATCCAGTGAGCTTCTTTAGGTAGGGAAGGAGGAGAAAGGGAATCATTTTTTACTGTCCTTAACGCTTCCATAGGCTCTCGTTACAATGAGGTTGATGTATGATTTTCTTAAAGGTAGCACAACACCTCAGGAACAGCAAATAATGTAGTCGAACCCAGGGATTTGCCCTCATTATCATTTGACTCTAGTGAACCCAAGGTTTACCATAGGAGATCTTTTTTAATCACTCATATTACGTGAACAATTTGGGGTGGGTCATATTTTCGGTCAGTTGCGCAAAAACGATTTCCCCTCCTTTGTGAATTAATAAAATTAATCATGAAATCCGACTTTCGAATTTTAGTAGTCGATGACGACTTAGGGATGCGGGAAACCCTTCCGGATATTTTGCTGGAAATGGAATACCGTGTCAATGTGGCCAAGGACGGTTTTCATGCATTGAGCCTAGTCGAAACCGGGAAATGGGATATTGTGTTCATGGATGTGAAGATGCCTGGAATCAGCGGAATCGACACATTCAAAAAAATTAAGCAGATGAGCCCCCAATCCCGAATCGTAATGATGACAGCCTATTCGATAGAATCCCTCATCCGGGAAAGATTGGAAGAAGAAGATTGGGAAATGATGGATTTTCCTCTTGATACCGAGCAGATTGCCTTTTGTGTACAGGCAATACCATCTGGAAAATTAATCATGCTTCCTGCAAATGTAATGGGACAGGTACACTCTATTGAAAAATTATTGCAGACCCGGAGTATTCGATTCGAGCTTGTGGGAAAGATGGAAGCAGTACCTGTTGTATTCACAAACCTGGAATGTCAGGTCATTGTCCTGGAAGAAGAATTGCCAGCTTTGAGTGCAGTTGAATTATTCAGAGAAGTAAAAGACTCCCGTCTTGATCTCCACCTTATCTGCTCTCTGGCTCCTGAGCCTGACTTGCATGCCCTCATTGAAGAAGTCTGGGAAAACCGCAATTTAACCTGTCTCCACAAACCGCTTGACTTGGAGTTACTGGTGGCTTTGATTGGTGCTATCGAACAAAGACAACGTTCTCTAGTGTGAGTCCTCATAGAAGTGTTCAAAATGAAGAACGCTGTAGTGTGTGTTGAATCATTGTTAAATTCCGGAGGTAGTAGATGGATGAAAGTTCACTTGTTCCAGTGAAGGATTCGATTGCAACCAAACTTTTAACCGTCGTTTTTTCTTTTTATTTTATTTTAACCTTGTCGGTAACGGTCGTTCACATGGTTGTCGAGTATTATCATACCAAAGATAATGTCATTGAGGAGCTAGAACTCATTAAAAGTACGTTTGAACTGGGGTTGGCCAAAGCCTTGTGGGATATGAATCCAGACCAATTACAACCCACTTTTCTAGGGATAGTCCGATTCCCGACGGTCATAGGTGTCCAATTGAAAGAAGAACGGGGGAGTCATATTCGAGAAATGGGGGTTGTGGTCAATCAACAGGGGGAAACGGTGGAAGTGGACCAAAATGGTAATCAAGTTCCTGCAACTGGCTTCGTCGATTTAATCAAATATGACTTTCCAGTGATCTATACCACCAGTCGGGGGAAAAAAATAAAAGTAGGAGAGGCCACAATCTACTCCAGTTCAGCAGTGGTTATTGAAAAGGTACAACTGGGGTTTATCTTTATTTTTGTCAATGCAATCATTAAAACAATTGCTCTGTGGGTTCTTTTTTTATTAGTGTCACGGATATTGTTGAGTCGGCCTTTGTCTATTTTAACAAAAGCGGTGGCTAATCTGGATCTGAGTCGTATAGAAGATGTGAAGATTAATATAGAAGACGAACAAAGGACAGAACTTAAAGTTTTAGAGGAAGCTTTCAATGCCATGATTCAGAAATTATTGCAAGCCCGGCAGGAATTGGAAAATATCAATTCGAATCTTGAAGAAAAGGTGAAGCAGCGAACTAAAGAGCTTTATGAATCTCATGAAGTACTGCAAACGAAGCACAACCAGTTGAAGGCAACACAAACTCAATTAGTGCAATCAGAAAAGATGGCTGGATTGGGAACTTTGGTGGCTGGGGTAGCCCATGAAATCAACAATCCTACAAATTTTGTTTATGTAGGAACACATAATCTGGCCAATAAGCTGAAAAAATTGAATCAATTTATTTTTGATTTGGCCGGTGAAAATGTTGATGAAGAATTTACCCAAATGGTTGAGGAACGTTTTGAACCCCTGGAGAGAAACCTGCTGGATATCAGCGAAGGGAGTCTTCGTATCAAAACCATTGTTCAGGATCTGAGAACGTTTTCCCGGTTGGACGAAGCTGAACGTAAAAGGATTCCTATCACAGAAGGCATTGAATCAACACTTCGGCTCATCCAAACTAAATACAAAAAAGAAGTTGAATTTATTTGCGATTTCCAGGAAAATCCACAGATAGATTGTTTGCCGGCGCAACTCAATCAAGTCTTCATGAACATCATGATTAACGCTTGTCAAGCTATTCAACGGAAGCAGCAAGCAACTGGTGATGAGACCCCAGGGCATTTGAGCATTCAAACCGTTATTGTGGCAGATAAGTTCGGAAAACAAAATTTGGCCATTCAGTTTCAAGACACTGGTTGTGGAATGAGTGAAGACGTGAAAGGTAACATATTTGATCCATTCTTCACTACTAAAGCTGTGGGAGAAGGAACAGGGCTGGGGCTTTCCATTACTTATGGAATTGTCGAAAAACATCAGGGGCGTATTGAGGTGGAATCTGAGCTCGGAGTGGGCACCACTCTGATCTTATTTCTGCCTCTGGAGTTTGACAGTAACAAAGTCAAATGATTTGAATCAAGGGGGGGTATGAAAAAAACTATCTTAATTGTTGAAGACGAAGAAGATATTCGTAAAGGTATTGCCATTGAGCTGGAATGTGAAGGAAAATATCGCTGTGTTGAGGTACCAGACCGTCAAGATGCCTTAGCTGTGCTACAGGACGGGTTGACCCCAGATTTAATTCTGGTGGATATCATGATGCCAAGTAGCCCGGAAGCCGGGCTGGATCTGATCAAAGACCTCAAAGCTCAAACCCCATGGAAACGACTACCTGTCGTTGTACTATCAGCCCGTTCCCAGTCCGGGATTATTTTAAAAGCTCTACAGTACGGAGCAATTGACTATTTAATCAAACCTTATGATCCTGCGGAATTACTAAATCGTGTTTGGCGTGCTTGCGAGCTGAACGAAACGCTCCCATCCGACAATCCAGATCAAGTGTCGGCTAAACCTCTTGGAGGGGAGCAAGAACAACGCTGGAGAACATTGCATGTGGAAGTGATGCAATTGAGTCTGCTTTACTGGGAAACCTCTCTGCAAAAAACAAAGGTTGATCTTGCTGAAATGAGTGGAATTTGGAGTATCTATCTTGATACCAAGGGCACCTTTCGAACCAAAACTCTGGATCGTTACCTCAATAAACAAACTCTCCCTAAACGTCCTCATACTCATCGAGTTGTTCATACAGCAGAATATGTATTAAAACATTGTCCTCCTGATGAAATACTGTGTGCAAAATTACAAACCCATCTTGATGAATTAAACAAACTCAATCGCAATCAGTCACTTTGAAAAAACATAACCTCTAAAATTCGAAGGCCCCTTCTCTTACAAAAGTCACACCACTTTTCTAATTTTTGACGATTTAGACGACTGCACCTTGTCCTCTGCTAATATTTGACGATTTCGGACGACAGATGAATCGACATGTCAAACACTTCAGGATAGATTTACTATGAAAGCAAACAAGCTCAGCATCTTACTCTGAATCTCTGGAAATTGAGGGATTAATACCAAGTTGCGTTTAAAAAAGTGACATTCCAGAGTATTTTGTCATTCTGACGGTACGCCGAAGCGGCTTGTCGAATAATTTCAATAATTTCAAAGAGATCCTTCGACAAGCCGCTTCAGCGTACCGTCAGAATGACATATTGTATACTTTTAAACACAACTTCGTATAAGATTAGAGGGGGGGCCCAGTCGCGGACGGCTAGTCGGACGCCCAGCCCAAGATTAAGAATTTGTACACTTTATTGTGAGTACCTGTACTTAGATCAACAGGAGAGGGTCATGATAACACATCGCACTAAAAACAAAATTTCCTTTATTACCATGGAAGGGGAAATCACTGAAAAGACTGTACGAGAATTACACCTTTACACCATTGCCTTATTAGCCAATGAAAAAACGAATGCATTGATCATTAATCTTCAGAAGATATATTACTTTGATCAGACCGGAGTCAAGGAAGTCTTGATGCTTTCCAGGGCAATACAAAAAAAAGCAGTTCGCTTTGCTCTTTGTGAGTTGAAAGAAAACCTGGCACAAAAGCTCAGAAATAATTCATTTCATATCAATGTTCCGATTTATGCTACAGAAAAACAAGCTCTTGTTTCCAATCTCAACCGCCGGTTAAAGGAGCGAACGCCCCCTTCTGCCAAAACACTGAAATCGTCTCATCCCTCCGATGCATGGGTCAATATACGTATCCCAGGAGATATTTTATCTAAAATAGATATTTGGGCAAATCAACAGAATCAAGAACGGACAGAAATCATCATAGAAGGAATACGTCAATATGTACAAAAGAGACAATGCCAAGCATTGGGAAAAAATGCTCCAATGGGGAAAAGAACGTAGGCCTAATGGCATAAACTTCTTACCAATAAATTTAAATAATTTTGAGAAAGAAACGAATCCCATGTTTTCACAATCTCAATATCAACGAAAAATTACCTGCACCCTGGTTTCCGATATCAAATTTGCCATTCAACAGATTTCGGAAAGCGTGTTTAGTGGTGAGACGAAAGTGGGTCAGGTTACTTTAGACTTGAGCAGAATTCGGGCATTGAACACAGACGATATGAATACGATTATCGGCCTGATTCAAGAGTGTGATGAACGTGATATTGATTGCTCCATTATCAAGACATCTGATAACGTTTATAAATCTCTGATTTATGCATCCCTGGAGTTTCTGGAAGTAATCCGGCGTGATTCAACATGGAGATCGGGATAAGAGATAGAGCAAAAAGCTTAAAAAAAACAAAAAATTTCCTCCTTCCACCCCCCCCCCTATTTTTCAGCTCTCGGAATAAAAAGAAGATGCTATTCATTCCACAAAAATTATACCACTTGTCGAATTTGTGACGATTTGGACGCACACACATCGAGGTTGTTTGATTTTGGACGATTTGGAACGACAACAAGATCGACATATTAACAACTT